>JANYKR010000133.1 GCA_025358155.1 Betaproteobacteria bacterium | reverse complement strand
CCTGCACCCTGGACCGTGCTGCTGGAGTACGCCGATGCGCAAGGGCAAGCACCGGCGCGGGCCCGTGTCGAAACCTTGCTGGAGTTGGCCCTGGCCCAAGGCCAGGTTGGCGATGCGGTGATTGCCGAGAGCCTGGCGCAGTCGGCCGCGCTGTGGCACCTGCGGGAGTCGATCCCGCTGGCGCAAGGGCTTGAGGGCCTGAACGTCAAGCACGACATCGCGTTGCCGGTCTCGGCCATACCGGCTTTTTGTGAGCGCACCGACGCCGCGCTGCGAGCGGCTTATCCGGGTGTGCGGCTGGTCAACTTTGGCCACCTGGGTGACGGCAACCTGCACTACAACGTGCAGTGCCCGGCCGGCAGCGAGGCGGCCGAGTTCCTGGCAAGGCACGAGCACAGCGTCAACACCATCGTTTACGACGCGGTGCAGGCCGTGGGGGGCTCGATCTCGGCCGAGCACGGCATTGGCGCCCTCAAGCGCGACGAGCTGGCGCTGCGCAAATCACCGGTGGCCCTGGACATGATGCGGGCGATCAAACGGGCGCTGGACCCGCAAGGTCGACTCAATCCGGGTCGGGTGGTTTGAGGTCCACGCTGCGCTGCTGACGTGGTGCTGGCCCTGCGGCTGTGTCGCCGGGGTTTCAGTGGGCCTGACCCTTGAGCCCCAATGGCAGGGGCAAGGCCATCACCTCGATGCCCTCCTCGGCCAGCTCGGCACGCTCTTGTGCGCTGGCGTGGCCCCGGATGCCCCGCTGGCCGGTCTCACCGTAGTGGATGCGACGCGCCTCTTCAGGGAATCGCTCGCCAACGTCTTCGGTATTGGCCAGTACCTCGCTCACCCGTTTGAGCCACATCGATTGCAGCTCGGCGGCGATGGCGTCCGGCCGGGCGGTGGGTTCGACCGACTGGGCCGACTCGGCCAACGGGTTCGGCGCCCGGGCGCCCGAAATATTCAACCGGGGCGCGCTGGGCAATCGGGCGATGTCGGCGTCGCCACACCAGGGGCACTCGATAGCGCCGCGCCGGCTTTGTGAGAGAAAGTCGTCCTCGGACGCAAACCAGCCCTCAAAAGCATGCTCATGGGCGCAGCGCAGATTCAAGACCTTCATCGTGCTGTCATTATCGACGGTGCTGCCTCAGGCGCAGGCCACCCAATCGAGTGGCCACAGACCAGCCCGCCATTTTTGCAACCACTGCAGACCGATCAGGGTTTTGACATCGGTCAGCTCACCCTGCCTGGCCAGCAGGTCGAGTTCTGCCTCCGTCATGTGACAGACATCGAGAAATTCGCCCTCGTCGAGCCGGCGCGGGCCAGGCTGCAGGTCGCGGGCAAACCAGATCTCGATGCCCTCAGTGGAGTAAGCACAGGCGTTGTGGACCACGCAGGCGCGGGCCCAACGGGTGGCGCGGTAACCGGTCTCCTCTGCCAGCTCACGCTGGGCGCAGGCCTGGCGGGTCTCGCCCGGATCGAGCTTGCCCGCCGGAAACTCCAACATCACCCGGCCCAGCGGGTAACGGAACTGCCGCTCCATCACCAGCCGGCCGTCGTCCAACACCGGCACCACCATCACCGCACCGGGATGCACGATGTACTCGCGGGTGGCGCTGCCACCGTCGGGCGTGTGAACCTGGTCGCAGCGCACATCGAGAAAGTGCCCGGCATAGACCTGCACACCCGACACTTTGTGCTCGATCAAGTGTTCATCGGCCATGGGCAATCACGCGGGTACGGTCAGCCCGGCGGGGCGGATCTGGGATGGGTTCATCGCGGGCGCCGACCGCTGCATGGGCCTGGCGGCGCGGCGTCGGACAGACTGCTGTGGCTTCAGGTTGCCAACGCGCGCAGGATCGCGTCGCGGCACATCGCCATCAGGCCGCCGGGCAACAATCCAAAGCCCAGCACCGCCAGGCCATTGACCGCCAGCAGCGCGCTTACACCGCCGCCTTGCAATGGCCGAGAGGCGTCGGTGGGCGGGTCGAAGTACATCACCTTGACGACGCGCAGGTAGTAGAACGCACCCACCAGCGACAACATCACTGCAATCACCGCCAGCACGATGTAACCCGCGATGTTGGTGGTGATCAGCGCCTGCAACACCGACAGCTTGGCGTAAAACCCCACCATCGGCGGCACGCCGGCCAGCGAGAACATGAACAGCGTCATGATGCCTGCCAGCCAGGGCGCCCGTTGGCCCAGGCCTGCCAGGTCGCTGATTTCTTCGCTCTCAAAGCCGGTGCGGGCCAGAAACATGATCAGCCCGAAGGTGCCCAGCGTGGTGATGACGTAGCTGACGACATAGAACATCGCCGAGCTGTAGGCATTGCCCGCCGACAGGGTATTGCCGCTGACCACGCCGGCTGTCATGGCCAAGAGCATGAAGCCCATCTGCGAGATGGTGGAGTAGGCCAACATTCGCTTGAGGTTGGACTGGGCAATTGCGGCCAGATTGCCGATCACCAGCGAGGCCACGGCCAGCACCATCATCATCTGCTGCCAGTCCACCGCCAGGCCCAGCATGCCCTCGACCAGCAAACGGATGGTGATGGCAAATGCCGCCAACTTGGGCGCGCCGCCAATCAGCAGCGTGACTGCCGTGGGTGCGCCCTGGTAGACATCGGGCACCCACATGTGAAACGGCACCACGCCCAGCTTGAAGGCCAGGCCGGCGACCACAAACACCACGCCAAAGGTCAGCACCGTGCCGTTGATGCGGCCAGTGGAGATGGCGTTGAAGACCTCATTGATCTCCAGCGACCGGGTGGCGCCGTACATCATCGACAAGCCGTAAAGCAAAAAGCCCGAAGCCAGCGCACCCAGCACAAAGTACTTCATGGCCGCTTCGGTGGACACACCGTGGTCGCGCCGCATCGCCACCAGCGCGTACAGCGACAGGCTCATCAATTCCAGGCCCAGGTAGACGACCAGGAAGTTGTTGGCCGAGCACATCACACAGATGCCCAGCAGCGCAAACATCGCGAGGCTGAAGAACTCGCCCTTGAGCATGTCGCGGCTGGCGATGTAGGGCTGGGCGTAGGCGATGGTGATCATCACCGCGAGCGTGGCGAAAAAGGCGAGCAAATGGCCCATCGGGTCGCCCACCACCATGCGCTGCATGCCGTAGACCGTGGCGCCGCCGTCGTAGTAGACCCAGTGCAGCAAGGCCACCGCCGCCAGGCTGATCTGGGCCAGCCAGAAGGTCGGGCGGCGTTTGGTATCAGTGACAAACAGGTCGAGCAGTGCAACGGCGCAAGCCATCACCAGCAGCAGCGACTCGGGGTAGACAACAAGCCAGTTCATTGGGTTCATGATCGTGTGCTGCTCGGGTTCAGGGCAGCTTGGTCGCCGCGACGTGCTTGAGCAGTTCGGTCACCGACACATGCATCACATCGGTGAAAGGCTTGGGGTAGAGGCCCATCCAAAGCGTGGCAATGGCCAAAACGGCCAGGATGCCGAACTCGCGGGTGTTGATGTCGGTGAGGCTGCGAACATGGTGGTTGGCGACCTCGCCGAAGTACACCCGCTTGTACATCCACAGCGAGTAGGCGGCCCCAAAGATCAGCGCTGAGGCCGCCGTGGCGGCCAGCCAGAAGTTGGCGGACACGGTGCCCAGGATCACCATCCATTCACCCACAAATCCGCCGGTGCCCGGCAAGCCGCAGTTGGCCATGGTGAAGAACAATGCAAACGCCGCGAACCTGGGCATGGTGTTGACCACACCGCCATAGGCCGCGATCTCGCGCGAGTGCACCCGGTCGTAGAGCACGCCGATGGACAGGAACATCGCAGCCGACACAAAGCCATGCGAGATCATCTGCACCAGGCCGCCCGAAACGCCCAACTCGTTGAAGATGAAAAAGCCCAGCGTGACAAAGCCCATGTGGGCGATGGACGAGTACGCCACCAGCTTTTTCATGTCGCGCTGCACCAGCGCCACCAGGCCGATGTAGACCACCGCAATCAGGCTGAGCGTGATGATGACCCAGGCGTACTGGCGTGAGGCGTCAGGTGCAATCGGCATCGAGAAACGCAAGAAGCCATAAGCCCCGAGCTTGAGCATGATCGCGGCCAGCACCACCGAGCCGCCGGTGGGCGCCTCGACGTGGGCATCGGGCAGCCAGGTGTGCACCGGCCACATCGGTACCTTGACCGAAAACGCAGCAAAGAAGGCAAAAAACAGCAGCGCCTGGGCATGCAGACTGAGCGGCAGCTTGTGCCAGGCGGCGATGTCAAAACTGCCACCTGATTTGTAGTACAGGTAGATCAGGGCCACCAGCATCAGCAGCGATCCCGCCAGCGTGTACAAGAAGAACTTGAACGCTGCATAGACCCGTTTCGGACCGCCCCAGACGCCGATGATGATGTACATCGGGATCAGCGTGGCCTCGAAGAAGACGTAAAACAGCAAGCCGTCGGCAGCGCAGAACACGCCCACCATCAGGCCCGACAGGATCAGGAAGGCGCCCATGTACTGCGCCACGCGCTCGGTGATCACCTCCCAGGCGGCCACCACGACGATGATGGATACGAAGGCAGTGAGCAGCACAAACCACACCGAGATGCCGTCCACGCCCAGGTGGTAGCGCACGTTGAAGCGCTCGATCCAGGGCAGGTTCTCCTGGAACTGCAGCGCCGCGCTGCCTTTGTCGAAACCGCTGATCAGCGGCAAGGTGACCAGGAAGCTTGCCACCGAGCCCAGCAATGCCAGCCAGCGCGCCATGCCAGGGTTGTCATCGCGACCCAGGGCCAGCAGCAGGATGCCGACGGCAATCGGCAGCCAGATCGAAACACTCAAGAGTCCAAAACCCATTTTTATTCTCCGCCCAGCCGCATCAATGGCCGGCCAGGCCGGACAGTGCGGGCCAGAGCTGCCAGGTGAGCAGGCCGAACACGCCCAGCAGCATCACCAGCGCGTACCAGTAAACATGGCCGGTCTGCACCCGACGGGTGATGTTGGCGAGCAGGCCCACGGCGCGCGCCGAGCCGTTGATCAGCACACCGTCGATCAGGCCCATGTCACCACCCTTCCACAAGCCCGTGCCCAGCAACCGGGCACCGCGCGCCAACACGTTTTCGTTGAACCAGTCGAGGTAGTACTTGTTCTCCAGCACCCGGACCAGCGGCGACAAGGCTTTGCCGATGGCCACCGGCACAGCCGGCATCACCATGTAGAACAGGTAGGCCACCACCACCCCTGAGAGCGCCAGGATGAAGGGCAGCGAGGTCAACGAATGGATCGCCATGGCCGCAGCACCGTGAAACTCGCCGGCGAGTTCTTTCATCGCAGGGTGGTGCTCTCCGTGCACCACGATCGCGCCCTTGAAGAAGTCACCGAACAGCATCGGGCCAATCGTCAGGTAACCGATCACCACCGAGGGGATCGCCAGCAGCACCAGCGGCAGGGTCACCACCCAGGGCGACTCGTGCGGGGTGTGGGCGTGCGCATCGGCATGGCCGTGTGCGCCCGCATGATCATCGGCATGGTGGTCATGCTCGCCGGGAAACGGCTTGTGGTGAAAGTTCTCCTTGCCGTGAAACACCAGAAAGTACATGCGAAACGAGTAGAACGCCGTGACAAACACGCCGGCCACCACCGCGTAGTAGGCCCAGTGCGCTGCCGGCAAGTGGCTGGCATGCACCGCCTCGATGATTGAGTCCTTGGAGTAGAAACCGGCAAAAAACGGCGTACCGATCAGCGCCAGCGAGCCCAGCAACGAGGTGATCCAGGTGATGGGCATGTACTTGCGCAGGCCCCCCATGTTGCGGATGTCCTGGTCGTGGTGCATGCCGATGATCACCGAGCCGGCAGCCAGGAACAGCAGCGCCTTGAAGAAGGCATGGGTCATCAGATGAAACACAGCCACCGAATAGGCCGAGGCGCCAAGCGCCACGGTCATGTAGCCCAGTTGGCTCAGCGTGGAGTACGCCACCACCCGCTTGATATCGGTCTGGATGATGCCCAGAAAGCCCATGAACAGCGCGGTGATGGCGCCGATGATCAGGATGAAGTTGAGCGCGGTGTCCGACAACTCGAACAGCGGCGACATGCGCGCCACCATGAAGATGCCCGCCGTCACCATCGTCGCGGCATGGATCAGCGCCGAGATAGGCGTCGGGCCTTCCATCGAATCGGGCAGCCAGACATGCAGCGGAAACTGCGCGCTCTTGCCCATCGCGCCGATGAACAGGCAAATGCAGGTGACGGTGATCAGCATCCACTCACCGCCCCAGAGCGGCATCGGGAAGGTGAGCCTGGCCAACTCATGCGCCTTGCCAAAGGCCTCGCCGTAGCTCAGCGTGCCGCCGTAGGCGACGATCAGGCCGATTCCCAGGATGAAGCCGAAGTCGCCGACCCGGTTCACCAAAAAGGCCTTCATGTTGGCGAATATCGCTGTGGGCTTGGTGTACCAGAAGCCGATCAGCAGGTACGACACCAGGCCCACCGCCTCCCAGCCGAAAAACAGCTGCAGAAAGTTGTTGCTCATCACCAGCATCAACATCGAGAAGGTGAACAGCGAGATGTAGCTGAAGAAGCGCTGGTAGCCCGGGTCCTCGGCCATGTAGCCGATGGTGTAGATGTGCACCATCAGCGAAACGAAGGTGACCACCACCATCATCATGGCCGTGAGGCCATCGACCAGAAATCCGACCTCCATCTTGAGGTTGCCGACGTTCATCCACTCGTAAATCGTGGCGTTGAAGCGGGCACCCGCCATCACGTCGTTGAGCACGATCAGCGAGATCACAAAGGCGATCAGCACGCCCAGGATGGTGACGGTGTGCGCGCCGGCACGGCCAATGGCCTTGCCGAAAAAGCCTGCCAGCACGGCGCCAGCCAGCGGCGCCAGTGGTACCGCCAGCAGCAGGTTTTGGGAGAGTTGTGCAGCCATGTTGTTCTACGTATCCTGGCCTCAGCCTTTGAGCGAGTCGAGCTCTTCGACGTTGATCGTGGCGCGGTTGCGGAACAACACCACCAGGATCGCCAGGCCAATCGCCGACTCGGCAGCCGCGACCGTGAGGATGAAAAACACGAAGACCTGGCCGGCCATGTCGCCCAGGTAGTGCGAGAAGGCGACAAAGTTCATGTTGACCGCGAGCAGCATCAGCTCGATGGCCATCAGCAGCACGATCAGGTTGCGGCGGTTCAGGTAGATGCCGATCACCGACAGCGCAAACAGCAGGCCGCCCAGCGACAGGTAGTGGCCCAGGGTGACGGGTCCGAAGGTCATTTTTTCTCCCCAGCCACGGCAGCCGGCCCAGCGGCATCGGCCACAGGCATCGACGGCAGCTCAAACACCGGCTTCATCTTGACGATGCGCAAGCGGTCAGCCTTTTTGGCCAGCACCTGTTGCGACGGGTCTTGCGAGCGGCTGTCCTTGCGCTGGCGCAGGGTCAGGGCAATCGCCGCGATGATCGCCACCAGCAGCAGCACCGCTGCAATCTCCAGCGGGTACAGGTACTTGGTGTAGATCTCGATGCCCAGCAGCCGGGTGTTGCCCAGCTTGGCCAGCGCCGGGTCCAGCAAGGGGGCGTCGGTGAGACGGAACCCGCCCATCAGCACCAGCGCCATCTCGAGCGCAATCACCGCACCGATCAGACCGGCCAGCGGCAAGTGCTTCCAGAAGCCGCCCCGGTCATCGGAAGTCTTCAGGTCCAGCATCATCACGACAAACAAGAACAGCACCATCACCGCACCGACATAAACCAGCACCAGCGCAATCGCCAGGAACTCGGCGTTGAGCAGCAACCAGATGGCCGATGCGTTGGCAAAGGCCAGCACCAGGTAGAGCACGGCATGCACCGTGCTGCGCGCGGTGATCACCCGGAACGCGGCAAACAGCAGCACGGCTGCGAAGAAGTAAAAAAGTGCGCCAGTAGTGGTCATGGGTGTTTTCGCGATTGCGGTATCGCGCTGCCCTCCTCCTGTGTGTCCCGGCAATCTTGGCTGCCGGTCACAGACAACGAGCGAGACGGTCAGCGGTACTTCGCGTCGGCCTCCTTGGTGGCGGCGATCTGGGCTTCGTAGCGGTCACCCACAGCAAGCAACATGTCTTTGGTGAAGTACAGGTCGCCACGCTTTTCGCCGTGGTATTCAAAGATATGGGTTTCGACGATCGAGTCGACCGGGCAGCTTTCTTCGCAGAAACCGCAGAAGATGCACTTGGTCAGGTCGATGTCGTAGCGGGTGGTGCGGCGGCTGCCGTCGTCGCGCACCTCGCTCTCGATGGTGATCGCCATCGCCGGGCACACCGCCTCGCACAGCTTGCAGGCAATGCAACGCTCCTCGCCGTTTTCATAGCGGCGCAACGCATGCAGACCCCGGAAACGCGGGCTCTGCGGCGTGCGCTCCTCCGGAAACTGCACGGTGATCTTCTTCTGGAAGAAGTAACGACCGGTGAGCTTCAAACCCTTGAGCAACTCCAGCAGCATGAAGCTGGAGAGGAAGTCTTTGAGTGATGCGGTTTGGGTTGCGGCCATTTCACTTCCAGATGTTCAAAGGGGACTGCATCCACAGCCCAACCACCACCAGCCAGATCAGCGTGATGGGGATGAACACCTTCCAGCCCAGGCGCATGATCTGGTCGTAGCGGTAGCGCGGAAACGTGGCGCGCACCCACAAGAACATGGTCACGACCACAAAAACCTTGGCCGCCAGCCAGATCCAGCCAGGGATGAAGTCGAGCACCGCAAACGGGCTCAACCAGCCACCCAGGAACAGCGTCACACACAGCGTGGACACCAGGATCATGTTGGCGTACTCGGCCAGGAAGAACATCGCGAACGACATGCCCGAGTACTCGATCATGTGGCCGGCAACGATCTCGGACTCGCCCTCGACACAGTCGAACGGGTGGCGATTGGTCTCTGCCAGCCCGGAGATGAAGTAGACGATGAAGATCGGAAACAACGGCAGCCAGTTCCAGCTGAACAGCCCCAAGCCGGCGCCGGCCATCATGCCCCGGCCCTGGCTCATCACGATCTCGCTCATGTTCATGGAGCCGGCCACCATCAGCACCACGACCAGCGAGAAACCCATCGCAATCTCGTAGCTGACCATCTGGGCCGAGGCCCGCAGCGCACCCAGAAAAGCGTACTTGGAGTTGGACGCCCAGCCCGCGATGATCACGCCGTAGATCTCGATCGAGGTGATCGCCATCAAGAACAGCAGGCCGGCGTTGATATTGGCCAGCGCGACATCAGGCCCAAATGGCACCACGACCCAGGCCACCAGGGCCGGCATGATGGTCATGACAGGGCCCAGGAAGAACAGCCCCTTGCTGGCAGCCGTCGGCCGAATGATCTCCTTGAAGATCAGCTTGACGGCGTCGGCGATGGGGGTGAGCAAGCCGTAAGGCCCGACCCGGTTCGGGCCCGGCCGGATCTGGGTCCAGCCGATCGCCTTGCGCTCCCACAGCGTCAGGTAGGCGACGCAGCCCATCAAGGGCGCCACCAGCACGATGATCTTGATCAGATTCCAGATCACCGGCCAGAGCAGGCCACCAAACAAGCCTGCGCCAAATTGGTTGAAGTCGTTGATCATGCTCAGACCTTTTCGACTGCAATGGCGCCAAACATCGCGCCCAGGCTGGCAGTCTCGGCGAGTCCGGCCGGCA
>JANYKR010000114.1 GCA_025358155.1 Betaproteobacteria bacterium | reverse complement strand
CCGGCCCATGTGGGCTGAGCGGGCTGAGCGGGCTGAGCGGTGGTGGCGCTGGCGGTCAAGCTGAGCGATGCAAAGCTGAAACCTTTCAGGTCCTCGCGGAGTCTTTGGATGGGTTTCAGATGGGCACCTTGCGTGAGGGCTGCGAGGTTCGGCGGAGACAACCGTTCGAGTGGTTGCCGCACAAAACGCCGGAAGTGCGCTGTCGAGCCTTTGCTGCCGGCCAGTTCGTCGGCATGCTGGCCGCAGAGTTGACATCGCCGAACCCGTCTGGCGAACCCTCGGCTCGGCCGCTTGGGCGGCTGCTGTGCAGCGGCCGCTTTCGTCCAGGTCTGAATCGCTAGACAGAACGGGGCAGCCGCAACGGATGCCGTGTGGTCCCTGTGCTCAGGAAACGTCTACGTCAGGGAGTTCTGGAACTTGAACGCCAATTTCCCCAGCTACGGCATCAAGGATCTGACGATCAGCAGTTCAAGCCACGGCATCAATTACTTCGCACTGGCCGGCGCGCCCATCACGTTTGCGATGGGTGCCAGCAACGCCAGCGAGCTGGCCAAAATATTTTCGCTGGGCGTGGCCACCACCGCCTCGTAGGTGCGGTTCAAGGTCGCGACGAACTACGGCGGCGCAGCAGCGGCGATGTCCGAGGTGATGTTCGACACCACGCCGCCGGCGGCATTGGTGCCCGAGCCGCTGTCGCTGGCATTGGTCGGGGTCGCGCTGAGCGGTTTGGGCCTGATTCGCCGGCGAAAGGCCTGACCTGCGGGCAACGCAAAGGCGCGGTATGCGCCACCAGGCTTTTCGGTCGATGGCTGCCTGGTGGTGGTGAAGGCGCGTGCCTTCAGTCCCAGTACCCCTGGCGGTCGTAGGCGTCGTGCAGGCGCTTTTCGTAGTCGCGGGCAATCGGCATTGCGTCTTCATAGGCCGGACTGGCCTTGATCTGGTCGCGTGTCAGCGCAACCTTGACCGTGCTGCTGGCCCAGTCGATGCGGTCGATCCAGCGCGTGGCGATCAGCACTTTCTTGCCGCCGGGCCACCAGTTGCGGGTGTCCACCACCAGGTAACGGATTGCCCAGGATTCATCGTCGAAAATCAGGTCCTGGACATGGCCGATGCTGTCGTCGCTGGCCTGGATGTCGTAGCCGATCACCACCGCACTGCTGCGCAAATGCACGTCGGCCGACTGCGCGGCCTGCGCCTGTGCCGCATCGGCGGTGGCAACCTCGGCCGGCGTCAGCATCGGCGGCAGCATCGGGTAGGTGCTCAGGCCCCACATCGAGTCACCCTCCCAGTAGGCGGGGTAGGCGTAGTAGCGCAGGTTCTCGATCTCGTGCTGGCGCGACACCGGTTGCTGGGTGTCCACGTCCGGGCTGCCCTTGACCTGCGCCTGGGTCAGCGAGACATCGACGTTGCCGCCGCTGCCCAGCGGCTGGTGGATGGCGTAAGGCGAGATCAGCACCTCGCGCTCGGACAGCCAGCTGCCGCAGTCGACCACGACAAAGCGGATGGTCCAGTGCTGGTCGTCGAAAAATGCCGCCTTGATGTGGCCGATGGCGCCATCGGTCGCGGTGACGCTGGCGCCGGTGAGGTGGGTAAGGGTGTTGAGCATGGGGTGGCTCCGGGCTGCGTCAGGCCGGAACAGCCGGCCCAGGCCGATACTGCCCGCTGACCGCGGCCGCGCTCTGTGCGCTGACCGACACTGGGCGCGCCTTTTTTGCCCATTGATCGCAGGCAGGGCCTCGTGCGGCGCCGGGCTGCCCCTGCCGAAGGGCTGGGTGCGGGCGTCGCGCTTGGCCTCAGACGCGGGCGAACAGCGCGTGCAGGTTGCCGAACTTGGCGTCGAAGACTTCTGCGCCCACGTCGATCTGCAGCGTCAGTCCTAGCGGCCTGCGCGCCAGCACGGGCGCGAGATGGGCCTTGGCGGCAGCCACCAAAGCCTGGCCGGCGGCCTGTTGGGTGGCGTCGCTGCGGCCGCGCCCCATGCGCAGGTTGAAGTAGCAAAAGGCGTGCTCGCCTGATCCATCGGCCACCGCGCTGTGTGCCGCCGGGTAGGCCAGCACACGGGTGCCGGCGGTGGGGAAGACCTGCGCGCCGGCTTCGTCCCTGACCGTCAGCATCGCGTCGGCCAGGCTGCGGCACAGCGTGGTCATGTTGGTGTCGCTGTCGAGATCGGGGCTGTAGAGGATGACAAGATGCGGCATGGCGGGCGGCTCAGGTTGGGGTGGTGAAGCTGCTGTGGCGATCGATCGTGTCTTGCCGCGAGCCTTGGCGCGGGCCGTCCAGCTTGCTCAGCCACCTCGCAAGGATGCCATCGCCTGCCGCAGCACTTGCGCCGACCGCTCCAGCGCCGCGCGCTCGGTCTCGTCCATGGCCGGTGCCATCACCTGCACGCCGCCGTCCCGCCCCACCACGGTGGGCAGCGACAACGCCAGGTCGTGCAAACCCAGCGCACCCTGCTGCACCCGCGAGACCGTCAGCACCCGGCGCTCGCCGCGCAGCATGCTGCGCAGCAGGTTGGCGGTGACCAGACCGATCGCGTGGTTGGTGGCGCCCTTGCGGGCGATCACCTCGTAGGCTGCTTGCCGCACGGCGGTGGCGATGGCCGGCTCGTCCGCGATCACCCAGCCGGGCCAGTCGCGCAGTGGCACGCCGCCGACACGGGCGCCCGACCACAGCACCACCTCCGAGTCGCCGTGCTCGCCCACCACCTGGGCGTGGACCGACTGGATGGCCAGGTTCAGCGTCTGGCCCAGGGTCTGGCGCAGCCGGGCGGTGTCGAGCATGGTGCCGGTGCCCAGCACCCGCTCGGGCGGCAAGCCGCTGGCCTCGGTCATCACCTGGGTCAGCACATCCACCGGGTTGGTCACCAGTACCACGGTGCCGGCAAAACCGGCCAGGGTGTGGCCGATCTCGGTGACGATGCGGGCGTTGTCACGCAACAGGTCCAGCCGCGACTCACCCGGCTTGCTGCCCCGGCCGGCCGCCACCACCACCACCTGGGCCTCGCGCATCTGCTCGATGCTGGCGGTCTGCACCTGGCAGCGCGGGTAGAAGGCTGCGCCGTGCCGCAAGTCCATCGCCTCGCCTTCGGCCAGTTCGGTGCGCAGGTCGTGCAGCCAGAGTTGATCAGCCGCGCCCGACTGCAAGGTGCAGCTCGCCACACTGGTGCCCACCCAGCCGCAGCCGATGATGCCTACACGTTTGTCCATGTCGGGCGTGTTCGGGTTGGGGGGCTCAAGCTTGATCGCTCGGCCAGACCGGGGGGTGGCTGCCCGGCGGCATCGATGGCCGCGACCAGCGTGCCGGGGTGGCCGAGAACTCGGCGGCGTGGCGCATGGCCCGCAAAGTGGCAGCCTGCCTGCCGGGTCCGAAACCGCAAGTGCTTTCTTCAAGCCAGGGCTTGAGCGAGGGCCGCACGGCCGCCAGGCCGTCGGCCTGGCGGCCCAGGCTGCGCAGCCAAGACCCGACACCGGCCAACGACACCTGCACCTGCCAGCTGCCGCCCTCGCGGGCCTGGCGCCACAGCGCAGCCTGCACCCCAAACGCCAGCAACTGGCCGGCGGCATAGTCCAGGATCTGCATCGGCAAGGCCTGGGGCTGGGCACTGCCGGCGGCCTCGGCCTCGGCCAGGTTGAAGCCGGTGGTGGTCTGCACCATCGAGTCAAAGCCGCGCCGGCTGTCCCAGGGGCCGGCGGGGCTGTGCTGGCCGTAGGCCGAGATCGATGCCACCACGATGCCGGGCCGTCGCAGCGCCAGCGCCTCGGCGCTCAGGCCCAGGCCGGCCAGTGCGCCCGGCCGGTAGCCGTGCAAAAAGACCCGGGATGTGCTCAGCAAGTGGTCCAGCTGCACCCGTCCTGCGGCCTCGCGCAAGTCGATCAAGGTCGACAATTTGCCCCGGCTGGTGTCGGCGATGGCCTCGATGTTGGGCAGGTGCGGGCTGTTGACCAGCATCACATCGGCACCGTAGGCCGCCAGGCAGCGACCGGCCACTGGCCCGGCCAGGATGCGGGTGAGGTCCAGCACCCGCAGGCCGTCGAGCGGCCGGACCTGGGCCGCAGCGCTGCCGGTGGCCGGCGCCGGCCAGGGCAGCGGCGCTGCCGCCTCACCCGGCCCGGCCATTGGCCTGATCGGCTCAATCGACACCACTGGCTGGCCAAGCATTGCCAAGGCCTGGGGATGCGCGTCCCATTGCGCAAAGCTGCGGGCAGCGGCCACCACACCGCCAGCGTCGGTGGCGGCTTGCTCAAAGGCTTCGGCAGTCCAGCGGCGCAGGGCCTGGGTCACGGCATCGCGCTCGGTTGCGCGCCCTTCGGGCAGGCCCAGCGTGCGCAGCATGCTGTCGCGGTGGTGGCTGAAGTTGGTGTGGATGCGCACCCAGCCCGGTGACGCCGTGTCGGCGCCGCAGGCGTACAGGCCCGAGAGTTTGTCCCAGAGCTCGGGCACCCGGCCGTCGAGCGCAAAGTGGCCGGTGCAGGCCAGCGTGGCATGGATCCGGTCGACTCCCACCCGCTGGCGCACGCCGCTGCGCTGCTGCCACAGCAGCGCAGCCGCCAGCGCCGCCGCGCCCAGGCTGGCCTGGGCCGCCGTGGCGACACAAAACGACGAGGGCAAGACCGGCGCCTGCCCGGCCAGCTCGATCTGCGCCAGCGTCTCGGCGGGCAGGCCGGCACCATGCCATAGCGCAGCCAGCGCAGCCTGGGCGGGTGCGGCCTCAGGCAAGGCGGGCGGATTGGCGCTGCCAGGGCTGTTTGGACTGTTCGGCCAGTTCGGCAGGTCGGTCATGGCGGGCATCTCGGTACAGTAGGTGAATCAGGCCACTGGGACAGGCGCTGCCGGGTACAGCCCGTGGGCCCGCGCATGGACCCGGGCCAGGCCCAGCAGCGCGTCGATGAACGGCGTGGCCACGCCAACCCGCTGCGCGATCTCGTGCACCACCGTGACCAGCGCGTCCAGTTCGACGGCGCGGCCCGCCTCCACATCCTGCAGCATCGAGGTCTTGAAGGCGCCGAGCTTGCGGGTGATCTGGTGCCGGTCGTCGGGCGTCTGGTCGATCACGCAGCCGATGCGTGCGCCCACCAGCGCTGCCTCGGCCATCGCAGCGGTGCAAAGGCCTCGCGCCAGCGGGTCGTCCAGCACCCGGTCCACGGTGGCGCCGGTGATCGCGGTGATCGGGTTCATCGTCATATTGCCCCACAACTTGTACCAGATGTCGCGCCGCACATCGGCCGAGACCGTGGCCTCGAAGCCAGCACGCTGCAGCAGGGCGGCCAGCGCCTGCACCCGCTCGCTCGTGCCGCCAGCGGGTTCACCCAGGATCAGGCCCTGCCCCATCTTGTGCTCGACCAGGCCCGGCGCTGACGCGCGGGTGCTGGCGTGCACCACGCAGCCGATCACCCGCGCCAGCGGTATGGCGGCAGCGATGTGGCCGTTGGGGTCGATGCTCTCCAGCGTTGCGCCGCCCGGCCGGCCTGCCTCCAGCGCCGGCACGCCCGCGCCAAACCACCAGGGCACGCCGTTCATCGCCGGCAGCACCCAGGTATCGGGCCCCAGCAGGGGCGCGATGCGCGCCGCCACGTCGGGCAAGGCCGGGCCCTTGACCGCAATCAGCACCAGGTCTTGCACGCCGAGCGCGGCCGGGTCATCGCTGGCGCGCACCGCTGCGCGGTGCAACTCGCCGCCCTGTTGCAGCCGCAAGCCGTGGGTTTGCAGTGCGGCCAACGTCGCGCCACGCGCCACCGCACTCAGCTGGCACTCACCCGCCAGCCCCAGCCGGGTGCCGATGAAGCCGCCGATGGCGCCCACGCCGTAGAGGCAGACCTTCATGGCTGCAGCCTGGTGCGGCTGACGGCTGGCGCCGGGTGCCGCCTCATTTGGCAAATACCTGGCTCATGTCGGCAAACGACTTGAACTCCAGTGCGTTGCCTGAGGGGTCGAGAAAAAACATCGTCGCCTGCTCACCCACCTCGCCTTTGAAGCGCACATGCGGCTCGATGATGAAGCGGGTGCCGGCGGCGCGCAGCTTGTCGGCCAGCGCTTGCCAGGCCTGCAGCCCCAGGATGGCGCCAAAGTGGCGCACCGGCACGGCGTCGCCATCGACCTCGCCGGTGGCGGCCAGACCGCACTCCGCCGGCGACAAATGCGCCACCAGCTGGTGACCGAAGAAGTCGAAATCGACCCAGGCCTCGCTGCTGCGGCCCTCGGGGCAGCCCAGCAAGCCGCCATAAAAGCCCCGCGCCTCGGCAATGTCGCGGACCGGAAAGGCAAGGTGAAACAGCGGCGTGGTGGTCATGGAGCAGGTCCAGTCTGGGGGAGGGGGGGCGCAGTCAATGCGCCGGGCGTTGACGATTTTGCACCCCGGCCCACCAGGCTGCCAGGTGGCCCGCGAACCGACTCACGGGCCCACCCGTCAGCGGGTCACTCATGCCGAGCCCGCCTGGGGCAAGGCCAAGAAGAAGCGCAGCATCTCGGCCGACGCATCCGGTCCGCGGACATCGGTGTAGGTACCGCTCGCGCTGCCGCCGGCCCAGGCATGGCCCGCACCGTGCACGGTCCAGGATTCGACACGGGTGCGCCCGGCTGCGTCAACGTGCAGTGTGCGGCTGAAGCTTCGGCCAGCTGGCGACGTGCCGCGCTCCAGGCTGGCGGACAAGGCCCCGCCGGCCTCGACCGCCGTATGAGCGGCTGTGGCCTGCTGCGCGATTTCGATGCCGTTGGCTTGCTGCACGGTGTGGTCCCGGTCGCCATGGAAGACGATCGTCGGCACCGCCTGCGCCGTCTTTTTACGCAGTGCGCCGTGGGCGCCAGTTGCAAGGGGCGCAGCAACGGGGCCCGCGCTGCCGCCGCGGCCGCCCTTCATCGCGGCCATCGCCGACGCCATGTCGTGCGCGCTGCGGTACGGCAAGCCGGAATGCGCGCCCACGCCGGCGAACAGCTCGGGATAGGTCTCGCCCAGGATCACCGCCATTGCAGCGCCGGCCGACAGCCCCGCCACAAAGATGCGACGGGGATCGACGCCGTGGCGTGCCGCCACCTCGCGCACGATCCCGGCGATCAGCGAGGGCTCGCCGGCGTCCCGCGCCTGGTCTTGTGCCTTGAACCAGTTCCAGCATTTCGATGGGTTTGCGCTGCTCGCCTGCTCGGGATAGACCACCAGAAATCCCTGTTCAGCGGCGAGCCGGTTCATCTGCGTGCCGGCTGCAAAGTCGTCCGCCGACTGGGTGCAGCCATGCAGCATCACGACCAGCGGCGGCGGTACAGCGCCGATCCGTGCGGGCACAAAGAGCTTGTAGCTGCGGCTGCCGGCACGGTTGCTGTAGCTGAAGGTGTCAAACCTGCCGGCGAGCGGCTGGGGTGCATCCTTCAGGGGCTGCGGAGCGGGTGCGCCGTCTCCGTCTGGCGCCACATCGACAACCTGCGCGACGACATCGATGACGTCTGCGTGCGCGCCAGCGGCAGCCTCCGATGTCGGCAATCCTGCGGCAGACAGTGCGCGCCGGATCGTGTCGGTCACGCCGAGCATCGGGCCAGAGGTGGTGTCGAGCCCCGCTGCGGCCAGCGCGCTGCGGATCGTCTGGTGGATGGCTTGCGCGTCGAAGTGCGGCGTCGGGCGGTTGAAGGGCGTTTTCATAGAGTTACTTCCAGTCCAGTTGTGGGGTTCGGGTGGGTTCAGTGGATTCGGTCGGACAGGGCGCGTCGCACGGCGGCAGGGGCCTGGAACGCGCCGAGCACGGTCACCGACTCGATCGCCGCGAGCGCCAGGTCAGGCGTCACGTCGTCGGCGATGCGGGCCAGCCCGACAACCTGCACCTGCAGCCGCTGGCCCGCCGCCACCACCCGCTCAAGATCGGCGCGGCTGAAGTGCTGCAGGCCGACGGTCAGCGTGCGGCGCGCCACGGTCTGCCTGACGGTGTCGGCATGCAGGGCGAGCTGGTTGCGTACCGCCGTCCTGACCAGGTCGGACCGGTTCGAGTAAAACCCCTCTTGCACCAGCAGGTCCACCTGGCCCAGATCGACCACGCCAACGTTGACCGTCATCTTCTCGGTCTCGCCTGCGCGCTGCCGCGGCTCCAACCCCTTTTCGTTTGTCATCACATCCACCTGGAATCCAATTAGATTCCAATTGGATCATAAATGGGGCGATGCAGGACTTTGGCCTGGCATCACCCCACGGTTCGAAGGACAACAGGTTCAGCGTGTCGCTTGCGGCAACCCGAAGCGCAGAGACCGCACCGAGCCGTCCGCGCTGCTGGCTGGGGCGGGCCCAGCCCTTGTGCTCAAACCCCATCCCAACGTGGGTTAGCGCACGGACCCCCCGGGGCCCGGTGCCCAGTATCGGCGCCATTGCGAACCGTCCGGGCCTCCACCCCGGGCCTCCACGCATTCGGCAACCTGCACGTCTTTCTCTCAGGAGTTTCAATGTCCTTTGCCCCTTCCACAAACGCTGAAGACTTCAACCGTGCTCCGGTTCGTCCAGGCGCCATCGTGTCAAACCCCACCTCCTTGGCCAGCGCGGTTTCGTGGGGGGCTGTCGCAGCAGGCGCCGCTGCTGCTGCGGCCCTGTCGCTGATCCTGTTGATTCTGGGTGTCGGGCTCGGTCTTTCGTCGGTCTCACCCTGGGCCCGCGACGGCATCAGCGCGGGCGCGTTTGGCCTGTCGACGATCCTGTGGCTGACGCTGACACAGTTGCTTGCGTCGGCGATGGGAGGCTACCTTGCCGGCCGGCTGCGGACCAAGTGGACCGAAGTACACAACGATGAGGTTTACTTTCGCGACACCGCGCACGGCTTCCTCGCCTGGGCCGTGGCAAGCCTGGCGACCGCCGCGCTGCTGACCTCGGCCATCGGTTCGATCCTGAACGGCGGTGCGCAAGCAGGCGCCGCCGTGGCGGGCGGTGCGGCCGGCAGCGCGATGGCTGTGGCTGGCGGCGCCGCTGCCGGCGCGCGTCCGGCAACGGACAGCGAAGGCGGCCCCATGGGCTATTTCATCGACTCGCTGTTCCGTCACGACCCGGCCGCCGTGCCCGCCACGACGCCGGGTACAGCGGCAGGCAGCGAGGGCACCGAGCGCTCGTCCAGCCGGGATGCGGCCGAAGTGAGCCGCATCTTCATGAACGTGAGCCGGACCGAGCCCCTGCCGCCCGAGGACATCCGCTACGTCAGCCAGATCGTGGCCCAGCGCACCGGCTTGAATCAACAGGATGCCGAAAAGCGCGTCAACGAGGTCTACAACCGCGCCCAGACCAAGTTGCGCAATGCAGAGGCTGCTGTGCGGGAGGCTGCAGACAAGGCCCGCAAGGCTTCGGCCTATGCCGCTCTGTGGCTCTTCGTGTCCTTGCTGATCGGTGCCTTTGTCGCCAGCCTGGCGGCCACGTTCGGCGGTCGGCGTCGCGACGCCTGAGCCGCCGCAGCGCCCCTTCCCTTCAACAATCCCACGGAGTTCGCCATGCGTTCACTGCTGTTGCTGTTTCTCGGCATTCCCATCCCGATCATCATTTTGATCGCGCTCTTCGTGCATTGATTGCACGCCCCCCTCCACCCCGCGCCAGGACACCCCATGACCACCGCCAAGACCCCCACCGCCAAGAGCCCCACTGCCACCCATACCGCCGCCACTGCCAAGGACGCCATCGCCTTGCTCAAGGCCGACCATGAGGCGGTCAGCCAGTTGTTTGCTGAGTTCGAGTCGACCCGGTCGGTCACCAACAAGAAAGCACTGGTGGCAGAGCTTTGCACCGCACTGAGCGTGCATGCCCAGATCGAAGAGGAAATTTTCTACCCGGCCTTCAAGGCCGCCTTGAAGGACAAGCTCCTGGTGCCCGAGGCCAATGTCGAACACGCCGGTGTCAAGAGCCTGATTGCCCAGCTCGAAGGCGTCGAGCCCGACGGTGAGATGTACGACGCCAAGGTCAAGGTGTTGTCCGAGTACGTCAAGCATCACGTCAAGGAAGAGCAGGCCGAGATGTTCGTGAAGGCCAAGGCCTCGTCGCTCGACCTGGTCGAGCTTGGCGTCCGCATGGCCGCTCGCAAGCAGGAACTGCTGGCGAAGAAACGCTGAGTGCTTGACGCTGGCGCGCCGCTGCGGGGCTCAAAGTTGCGAGCCGAGCATCGAGGCGAAGCGTTCGGCCAGGCGCTCACGCCAAGGCCGCGCACGCCATTCGGCCAAGCCGACCAGGCGGGCGTGCTTGAGGTCATCGTCGAAGATTCGGGTCTGCTGCGCTGCAAATTCGGTATCCAGCACATTGAGCGTGGCCTCGTCGTTGAGTCGAAACGAGCGGTTGTCAAAGTTGGTCGATCCCACCGAGACCAGCAGCCCGTCGACCACCATGACCTTGCAGTGGTACATCGTCGGCTGGTACTCGGCGATCTGCGCGCCAGCGGCGAGCAGATCGCCCCAGCGCGCCCTTGATGCGCTGCGTACAGTTTCGCTGTCGATGTGGGGGCCGGGCACAACGATGCGCAGCTTGACGCCGCGTTTCATCGCGGCGACGAGCGCGTCGGAGGTCAACCCATCAGGGACAAAATAGGCGGCCGAGAGGTCGATCGAGCGCGTTGCCGCCGTGATGGCAAGCAGGTACATCAGCTGCATGCTTTCACTGCCACCGCTGGGCGAACTGCTGAACATTTGCGCCAGGCCGGCGCCGGCCGGTGTCAGCGGCGGAAAGTAGGCCGCGCCGTGCAGCACCTCGCCGCTGACCTTGATCCAGTTGTCGAGAAATACGGCCTGCATCTGTGCCACCACCGGGCCCTCGACCTGGAAGTGTGTGTCGCGCCAGTGATCGGGGTCCTGCGCATTGCCAGTCCACAGCGGTGCGATACCCACGCCGCCGGTAAAGCCGATGCGGCCATCTATGACCAGCAGCTTGCGGTGCGTGCGGTTGTTGAGGCGGCCCAGGTGCGACCAGTGCGGCGGGTGGAACTTGTGAATCTGCACGCCAGCCGACTTCATCGTGTCGAGAAGTGCGCCGTCCATCTTGGCGCTGCCAACCCAGTCGAGCAGCACATGAACTTTGACGCCGCTGCGTGCACGTTCGGCCAATGCCTGCGCAAATTCGCGACCTGTGTCGCCCGCCCAGTAGATGTAGCTCTCGAAGGTGATCGTCGTCTTTGCGGCACGGATCGCTTGCAGCATTGCCGGAAAAATTTCATCACCGTTCCGCAGCACACGTAGCCCATTGCCGGCGACAAATGGCGGCCCGAGCATCACACCCAGCTCTTGTTGAAAGCGCGGATCGTCGAGCCCATAAAGACGCTCGACGTGCCGCTCGATCTTCTTTTCGTTGCCGATGAAATTGACCGCCACCACGGCAGCCATCAGGGTCACCACCCCAGCGATGGCGGCGATCATGATCGGGCGTCGGTTCAACACGGCGGGCTTCTTTGTCACGCTACTCAGCGCGAGGCGGTAGACCGGACACCCGGTGCCCGGACGATGCTGCTGGAGCCGTCAGGACCGCTCAAACATCAAGGCCGCGTTTTCGCTCGCCGGCGTGGTCTCGGTCGGCAGGTGAATCGGCGGGCGGACACCGACGTCGCCGCTGCGCAACGCCGGTCGAGTGCCGGCTTCGGCGCCGGTCTCCCATTTGCTTGCATGAACGATCTGCACCTGGACGAGGGCGAGATCAGGGTCGGTCGGGCCACCGGAGAACCAGGCGTTTGCAGCCCCGCTCCACAAGGACTTGGCTTTGGCGCCATCCTCCACGACCCGGGCCGTACCGGTGACCGAGATCCAGCAGGCATCGCCCTGCGGCGAGTAGGCGACGTTGACCGAGGGCTCGGTAGCCAGGTCGGCAACGGGGTCACTCTTTCTGGACATGAAGAACCAGAGACTGTCGTCGGCCTCCAGCGCGGTGTTCTGCATCGTCATCGGCCGTGAATGCAGGTGTCCGTTGGGATGTCGGGTGGTGAACATCGCAAACTTGCAATCCTTGATGTCGCTCCACAGAGATTGACGGTTGGGATGGGGGGTCGCTGTCATGGCATGTCTCCGGTGTGCGTGTGCGTGTGCGTGTGCGTGTCACCTGCATTGCAGAGACACACTGCCACGCAGGTTCTGCCAACACAGGGCTGGCGTCTGTAGGACAAAAGCCATTTCATTGCTGCATTGACCGGAGGACTCGCCGCCCGAGGCATGATCGGATTGCCACGCCGTTTCGGCGGGGCTCTGGAGCGTACAGGGCGCCAATTGCCAATTGCCAGTTGCCGATTGCCAGCTGCTTGCAGAGCGCAGGCGTGATGGCCCGACACCTGCCCCGCCAAGAAGGCCGACCCCATGAAACCCGATCTGCTGACTTGAGCAATGCAGCGAACGAGGCTGGACTCATACCGTTCTGGACTCCCATGACCCCTGCTGACTCGAACCGAAACCGCGCTTGCCCCGCCGCCCGCCTGGCGTTCTGTGTGGCGGCCCTGGCGCTGGCGTTGCCGTGCGCCGCCCAACGTGTCGGCGAGGTGGACACGGTATTCAAGCTCATCGGCCCTGACCACAAGATCGTCATCGATGCCTATGATGACCCCAAGGTGCACGGCGTCACCTGCTATGTGTCGCGCGCCAAGACCGGCGGCATCAAAGGTGGGCTCGGGCTGGCCGAAGACAAATCCGAGGCCTCGATCGCCTGTCGCCAGACGGGCCCCATCAGCTTTCCCAAGGCGCTGCCAAAACAGGACGAGATGTACAGCGAGCGCATCTCGCTGGTCTTCAAGAAGTTGCGGGTGGTGCGCCTGGTGGATGCACCGCGCAACACGCTCATCTACCTGACCTACTCAGACCGGGTTATCGAGGGCTCACCGCAAAACAGCATCACTGCGGTGGCCGTGGACCGCGGCACGCCGATCCCCCTTGCGCCTTGACCGCGCGATGACCGCCAACTGGCGCAGCGCCGGGATGCCACCGTGTTGAACCCACCGCCGACCAGCGGGCCCTTGTTCATCGTCTTCAACCTGGGCTCGGGCTCGTCGGGTGATGAAGACGGCGCGCGCGCGGCCATCCAGCGGGCCTGCCATGCCGCCGGGCGGGCCTTTGAGTTGATCAACGTCGGCGACCCCGGCGAGCTGCCTGCGCTGGCGCGTGAGGCGGTGCGGCGCGCGCAAGAGGCGCAAGGTGTGGTTGTCGCAGCGGGCGGTGACGGCACCTTGAACGCGGTGGCGCAGGCCGTGCTGGGCAGCGGTTGCGCCTATGGCGTGCTGCCGCAAGGCACCTTCAATTACTTCAGCCGCACCCACGGCATTCCGGCCGACACGGCGCAGGCCATGCAGGTGTTGCTGCACGCCAGCGCGCGGCCCGTCCAGGTGGGCCAGGTGAACGGACGGGTGTTTCTGGTCAACGCCAGCCTGGGGCTGTACCCCAAGTTGCTGGAAGACCGCGAAGGCTGGAAGCAGCAGTTGGGACGCAGCCGGCTGGTGGCCTTTGGCGCCGGGCTGGTGACCCTGCTGCGCGGCTACCGCAGCCTGCGCCTGCGCATCGAGGTGCAGGGCCAGGTTCGCGATGTGCGCACCCCTACGCTGTTTGTCGGCAACAACGCGCTGCAGATGGAGCAGCTCGGGTTTGCGCTGGCCAAGGACATCGACGGCGGCGCGCTGGCGGCCCTCATGCTGCGCCCGGTGTCGCGCCTGGCCATGCTGGCGCTGCTGCTGCGCGGCGCTTTCGGCAAGCTGGGCGACGCCGACCAGGTGATCAGCATCCCGTGTCGGCGCATGAACGTGCACTCGGCGCGCACTTTTGGTGCCCGCCGCGTCAAGGTAGCGACCGATGGCGAGATTTGCTGGCTGTCGATGCCGCTTGAGTTTGCGGTCGCCCCTGAGCCCTTGTGGCTGATCCGCCCCGACACACCGGCACCGGAGCGCGCTGCGCCATGAGCTTGCTGCTGCAGGTCTCGGACCCGCACTTCGGCACCGAGCGTGCGCCGGTGGTCGCAGCACTGGAGGATCTGGTGCGCCAGCAGCGGCCCGACGTGATGCTGCTCTCGGGCGATATCACGCAACGCGCCACGCGGGCCCAGTTTGCCGCAGCGCGCCAGTTTGTAGACCGGCTCAATGTGCCGGCGCTGGTGGCGATACCGGGCAACCATGACATTCCGCTGTTCAACCTGGCCGCGCGCTTGCTGTGGCCTTATGCACGTTATGCGCAAGCCTTTGGCCGGCAGCTCGAACCGCAGTTCGAGAATCCCGAGGTGCTGGTGCTCGCACTCAACACCACACGGCGCTGGCGCCATGCTGACGGTGAGCTCAGTGCAGCGCAGATCGAGCGCGTGGCCCGGCGCTGCGAGCAGGCCCCGGCAGCGCAATGGCGCATCGTGGTGGTGCACCAGCCGGTGGCGGTGTCGCGGCCGCAGGATGTGCACAACCTGCTGCACGGTCGGGACGTGGCGCTGAGGCGATGGTCGGCCGCCGGTGTGGACCTGGTGCTGGGCGGCCACATCCACCTGCCTTTTGTGTTGCCACTGCACCCAGACGGGGTCGATGTGCCATGGCGGATGTGGGCGGTGCAGGCCGGCACGGCCGTCAGCGAGCGCGTGCGGTCGGATGCCGGCAACTCGGTGAACCTGATCCGCATCGGCGCCGGTGCCGGCACCGTGGGGCCTGAGGGCGCTGCCGCAGCACAGGCCGTGCAGATCGAGCGCTGGGACCATGTCCCGGCGGCGCGGCGATTCGAGTGTGTGTCGGTGCACCGGCTGCCGCCACGGCAGGCAGCATGAAGCCTGAAACCTGGCCCGCGCTGGCCGATGCGGTGGGTGCCCATGCGTTGGTGGTGTTCGGCGGGTTGCTGTGTGCGCTGTTGCTGCTGATGGCCGGTATCGCCTGGGCCTGGCATCAGCAGGTGCTGCGCCGCACACCCGACGCCTTGGCGCCGCCTGCTCTGCTGCTGTTGAACATTGCCGCCGGGTTTGCCATCTTGCTTGCCGCAGCCGCTGTCTTTGCCGAAATCGCCGAGCAACTCGGCACAGGCGGCGCCATGGCCCTGGCCGACGCCGCCTTGACGGCCTCGATCCGTGTGCATGTCGCTGCCGGCACCTTGCAGGTGTTTGCGGTGCTCACGCACCTGGGGGACCCACTGGTGCTGACGCTGTTGGGCATGGCCGTTGCGGCGTGGCTGTGGCGGCGCGGCCAGCGCAGCCTGGCGCTGGGTTGGGTGCTGGCGCTGGGCGGCAACGCGCTGCTGAACCCGATGCTCAAGCGGATTTTCGAGCGGGTGCGCCCGGTGCACGACCACGGCCTGGTCGCGGCGCTGGGCTGGAGCTTCCCGAGCGGCCATACCTCGGGCGCAACGGTGGCCTACGGCATGCTGGCCTATGTGATGCTGCGCTCCCTGCCCCCGGTCTGGCACCTGCCGGCGGTGTTGAGCGCCACGGCGTTGGTCTTTGCCGTCGGCTGCAGCCGTGTGTTTTTGCAGGTGCACTTTGCCAGCGACGTGGTGGCGGGCTTTGCCTCCGGCACGGCCTGGTTGATGGTCTGCGTCCTGGGCGTTGGGTCGAGCCAGCGCTGGCGGCTGATGCGCTCGCCTCGGCTGCCAGGTTGATGCCTCCCCGGCTTGCGTCGGATCACAGGTCGCGCAAGCTGTCGTAGCGCCGGCCCATCCCTTCTCTTTCCTGCTGCGAGACCGCCCATGCCACAGGCCGACCCCACTGCCAGCAGCCTGCTCCGCCAGCCGGGGCGTTTCATGCTGCGATCGTTGCGGGCGTTCCGCGCCAACCAGGGGCTGCTGCTGGCCGGTGCGGTGGCGTACTACGCGCTGCTGTCCATCGTGCCGATGCTGATCCTGAGCGTCGTCGCCTTGTCCCATGTGATCGACCAGGGTGAATTGCTGCAGACCTTGCGCCGCTACCTGGAGTGGCTGATGCCCGGGCAGGCGGCGGCGATCGTCGCCGAGATGGCGGACTTTCTGCGTCACCGCGACGTGGTGGGCTGGGTGCTGCTGGGCACCATGTTGTTTTTCAGTTCGCTGGCCTTCACGGTGCTCGAAGGCGCGATGGGTGTCATCTTCCACCACCGTGTGGCGATTCGACGCCGCCATTTCATGGTCTCGGCAGCCCTGCCCTATGCCTACATCCTGTGCCTGGGCATCGGCTTGCTGCTGGTCACGCTGGTGGCGGGCAGCCTGCAGACCATCGGCCAGGACAGCGTGTACCTCTTCGGGCGCGAATGGTCACTCAGTGGCATGTCCGGCCTGCTGCTGTACCTGCTGGGTGTGGCAGGTGAGGTTTTTGTGCTGACCTCGGTGTACCTGGTCATGCCAGTGGGCCGGCTGCAACTGCGCCATGCGGTGATCGGGGCCATCGTGGCGACCGTGTGTTGGGAGATCACGCGCCACGGGCTGGTCTGGTACTTTGCAACCTTGTCGCAGATCGGCACGGTTTACGGCTCACTTACCACCGCGATTGCGATGCTGCTGAGCCTGGAGCTGGCCGCAACGCTGCTGCTGTTCGGTGCCCAGGTGATTGCGGAGTTCGAGCGCTCCAGTCGTGGCGCGGCCCCAAGCGACAAGGCGGCGTAGGCCCGGCAAGTTGGCGTCTGGGGTTTGCTGCTGGCACTGCGGCGCCGGCAGTGGGGTGTGTTCAGCCTGTGGATTTGCCCAGTTTGACCAGCACGTCAAAGCCGGCTTCGGCCGCCAGCAAGGCGCGGTCGATGTCCTCGGCCTGGTGCGCGGCACTCAGGAACATGTTGTGGCGCGGGTGGAAATACGCGCCTGCCTGCAAGGCCGCCGAGCAGAATGCCCGGCCTTTGGCGTTGTCGGCATCGTCGTCAAACAAGACCATCGGCATCTGCACCGGCCCGGTCTGGCGCAGGCCGACACCGGCCTGCCGCGCCAGGCGGTCCAGGCCGCCGCGCAGGCGCTGGCCCATGGCTGTCATGTGTTCGATCGCGGCGTCGGCGCTCAGCGCACGCTGAGTGGCCACGGCCGCCGCCATGGTCGGTGCCTCACACCAGAACGAGCCGGTCACGTACAGGCGGGACGCCGCCTCGCGGAACCGCTCATTGCCAGTGACTGCCGCCAGCGGATAGCCGTTGGCAATGGCCTTGCTGAAGCTGCTGAGGTCGGGCCGCACGCCCAGCAACTCCCAGCTGCCGCCGGCATGCAGCCGGAAGCCGGCGCGCACATCGTCGACGATGAGTGCAGCGTCGGCCTGGGACGCCGCCGCACGCAAGGCTTGCGCAAATGCCAGCGTGGGCATCTCCTGGTCGCGCCCCATGTCGTGGCGGAAGGCGGTGACCATGATCGCCGCCAGATCGTTGCCGGCCTGCTGCACGGCGGCGTGCACACTGTCGATGTCGTTGTAGTCGTAGGTGATCACATGGGCGCGGTCTTCGCTGGTCACACCCACCAGCGACGGCGAGCACCACGGCACGGCGCCGTGGTACGACCCCCGCGCGACCAGCACCTTGCGGCGGCCGGTGCCGGCGCGCGCCAGCGTGACGCAGGTGGTGGTGGCATCGCTGCCGTTTTTCTGGAACATCGCCCAGTCGGCGTGGGCAATCTGGTCCACCAGCAACTCGGCCAGTTCCACCAACACCGGCGCCGGCCCGTTCAGGCACACGCCGTCGGCGGCTTGCCGCTGGTAGGCGGCATCCACCGCTGTGTGACGGTGGCCGAGCACGATCGGGCCCCAGCTGCACATCAGGTCAACATACTCCCGCCCGTCGACGTCCCAGACCCGGCACCCCTCAGCGCGCGAAAAGAACTGCGGATAGCCCGGCGGCAGTGACGCAGCATTCTGGTGGCCCCACATGCCCCCCGGTATGACCTGGTGCGCGCGGCGGCGCAAGGCCTGATCGATCACAGCTTCAATCTGCGGCTTCATGTCTTGCTCCTGGACAGCGTGGAATGGAGGGATGAAAGTTCATTGGCGTGGGGGGTCTTCCGTCGCGACCCGAGTTGCGCTGTCTGCGCCGTCAAGCTCCGGGCAAGCCGTTGGCATAGAGATGGCAGGCCACGGTGTGGCCGGGCGCCAGTGTTTGCAGTGCCGGAGATTCTTGTCGGCAACGCTCGAAGGCATGGGGGCAGCGGGTGTGGAACATGCAGCCCGATGGCGGGCTCAGCAGGCTGGGCAGCTCGCCGCGCACCTGGGCCCGGGCGCGGTGCCGCGGATCGGGGCGCGGCACCGCATCGAGCAGGGTCTGGGTGTAGGGATGCCTGGGCGACGCGTAGAGCGCGTCGCGCGGGGCGATCTCCACTATCGCGCCGGCATACATCACGGCCACCCGGTGCGAGATGTTGCGCACCACGGCCAGATCGTGGGCAATGAAGAGATAGCTCAGGCCAAAAGCCTGCTGCAGGTCCTGCAGCAGGTTGATGATCTGGGCCTGCAGCGAGACGTCGAGCGCTGAGACCGGCTCGTCACAGACGATGAACTCGGGCTGCAGCGCCAGCGCGCGCGCAATGCCGATGCGCTGGCGTTGGCCGCCTGAAAATTCATGCGGAAAACGCTCACCGCAGGAGCGCGGCAGGCCGACCGTGTCGAGCAAGTGCTCGACGCGCTTTTGCCGGTCATGGCGGCTGGTGCCGCCCGCCACGTCGATCGGCTCGGCAATGGCGTCGCCGATGCGCATGCGCGGATCCAGCGAGCCCTGCGGGTCCTGAAAAACGAACTGCACACGCTGGCGCAGCCGCGCGGCCACCGCCGAGGCGTGCTGGCCGGTCAGGGCTTGACCAAACAAGTGCACGCTGCCCGAAGTGGCCGGGATCAGGCCCACCAGCATGCGACCGGTGGTCGATTTGCCCGACCCCGATTCACCCACCAGGCCGAGCGTCTCGCCGTGGCCGATGTCGAAGCTGACATCCCGCACGGCACGCAGACTGCGTGCGCCACCGCCGGCGCGGCGTTTCAAGGTGAAGGTCTTGGCCAGATCCCGGACCGAAACGACAGGGGTCGCTGCGGCTGCGGCGGGCTGCGCTTGCTTGGCGTCATGCGTCATGGGGCGTTGTGAACGAGGTTCGACAGGCGCGGCGGGAAGCGGCTGAGCCGCCCGGTGCCGGCCGGCGCCAGGTCGGGCGCCCGCTGCCGACAGGCTGGCAAGGCCTCAGGGCAGCGTGGGTTGAAGCGGCAGCCGGCGATCTGCTGTGCCGGGTCCGGGATGCTGCCGGGAATCGAGCTCAAGCGGCCGGGCACGCCTTCGAGCCGTGGAATGGCGGCCAGCAAACCGTTTGTGTAGGGGTGCATCGGTTGGTCAAACAAGGGCAGCACCGGTGCCGACTCGATCACCTGCCCGGCGTACATCACGATGACGCGGTCGGCAAACTGCGCAATCACGCCCATGTCGTGCGTGATCAGCGCCACCGACATGTCGAGCTCGGCCTGCAGGTCCTTGAGCAGTTGCAGGATCTGCGACTGGATCGTGACGTCCAGCGCGGTGGTCGGCTCATCGGCGATCAGCAGTTTGGGCTGGCAGGCAATGGCGATGGCGATCACCACCCGTTGGCGCATGCCGCCAGACAGCCGGTGGGGGTAGTCGTCGATGCGGCGGCCTGCGTCGGGGATGCGCACCAGGTCGAGTAGCGCGATCGCGCGCTGGCGCGCAGCAGCGCGGTCCAGCCCCTGGTGCAGCCGCAGCGGCTCCATGATCTGATCGGCAATCGTCAGCACCGGGTTTAGCGACGACATCGGGTCCTGAAAAATCATCGCGATCTCGGCACCCCGGATGCGCCGCAGTTCGCGCTCGGGCAGGGTCAGCAGGTCGCGACCGCCAAACAAGATGCGCCCGCTGGGCACCCGGCTGGTGGTGCGCGCATGCAGCCGCAGGATCGACAGCGCGCTGACACTCTTGCCGCTGCCGGACTCGCCCACGATGCCCAGGCACTCACGCGGGCCGATGTCGAAGCTGACGTTGCGGATGGCGGTCAACCAGCCGCCGTCGCCATGAAACTCGACGCTCAGGTCCTGGACCGACAACACCGGGGCGGCGGCGGCCATTCAGGTTTCCACTTTCAGGCGCGGATCGAGCACATCGCGCAACCCGTCGCCCAGCAGGTTCATGCCGAGCGCCGCCAGGCTGATGGCCACGCCGGGGAACAACATGATCCACCAGGCCTCGATCGAGAAATCACGCCCCTCGGCAATGATGTTGCCCCAGCTCGGTGCCGGCGGCGGCGGGCCGATGCCCAGAAAGCTCAACGCCGCCTCGGCCAGGATCGCGTAGGCAAACACAAAGGTCAGTTGCACCACCAGCGGGCCCATGCAATTGGGCAGGATGTGGCGCAAGATCATGCGCACATGGCTGGCACCCGACAAGCGCGCGGCCTCGACATATTCCATCTCGCGGATCACCAGCGTCGATGCACGGGTGATGCGGGCGGTGCGCGGCACATAGGCCACGCTCAGCGCCACGATCACGCTGGTGGCCTGCGGCCCCAAGGCGGCACTGATGCCGATGGCCAGCAGAATCGCCGGAAAGGCCAGCAAGGCGTCCATGCTGCGCATCAGCACCGCGTCCAGGTGCCTGAAGTAGCCCGCGGTGATGCCGATCATCGTGCCCACCCCGCCCGACAGCAGCGCCACTGACAGGCCGATGAACAGCGACAGCCGCGCGCCGTGCAGCACCCGGGTCAGCACATCGCGGCCAAACTGGTCAGCGCCAAACCACAAACCCGGCCCGGGCGGCTTGAAACGGTTGCGCATGCGCATCGCGGTGGGGTCCAGCCCGGTCAACCAGGGCCCGACGATGGCGGCAGTCACCAGCAGGCAGACGATGACCAGACCGATCATGAACGAGCGGTGCCGCAGCAGCTTGCGCAGCAGCGGGAAGCGGCGGCGCGGCGCCAGCACCTGTTCCGCCGCGACGGGCGTGGCAGCGGCCATGCCGGCACGCAACACGGCGGCGTCAGTCATAGCGCACGCGGGGGTCCACCAGCGTGTAGGCCAGGTCCACCAGCACATTGATGACCACGAACGAGAAGCCGAGCAGCAGCATCGTCCCCTGGATCAGCGGGTAGTCGCGTGCCATGATGCCCTGCACCACCAGCCGGCCGATGCCGGGCAGCGCAAACACCTGCTCGATGACGACCGAGCCGCCGATCAACAAGGACAAGATGATGCCGCTGACCGTGACCACCGACATCAGCGCATTGCGAAACGCATGTTTGCCCACCGTCATCCATTCACTCAGGCCCTTGGCGCGTGCGGTGCGGATGAAGTCCTGGTCGAGCACGTCGAGCATGCTCGACCGCGTCATACGCGCCAGGTAGCCGATCTGGAACAGCGCCAGGATCGCGGCGGGTTGCAGCAGTGACAGCAGCCAGGGCGTGAATCCCTGGGACAAGGGCGCGTAACCCGACGACGGCAGCCAGCGCAGCTCGACCGAAAACACGATCACCGAAATGATGGCGATCCAGAAGCTGGGCACCGACACCCCGATCAAGGCGATGCCCATCACCACCGAGTCGATCCAGCGGTTGCGGTGGTAGGCCGCCACGATGCCGAGCACCACGCCAACCGGGATCGTGATCGCAAAGGCCAGCAGGGCCAGTGACAGGGTCACCGGCACCCGTTCCAGAAAGGCCGAGAAGACGCCTTGGTTGAGCATCAGCGACTGGCCAAAATCACCGCGCCCCAGGTGCGACAACCACTGGATCAGCTGCTCCCAGAGCGGACGATCCAGTCCGAGCTGATGGCGCAGACGATCAACGGCCTCAGGCGTGGCGTCCGGCCCGGCGATGACCACCGCCGGATCGCCCGGCAGCATGTGCATCAGCACGAAGGTAAGCACTGCCACCAGCAACAGCACCGGCAGGGCCTGCAGCAGCCGGAAGGCGACCTTGCGCACCGGCGCGGCTTCAGGGCTTGATGCTCACGCCCCAGAAGCGCGGCAGCGTGAAGCCGGCAAAGTTCTCGACGCGCTTCTTGTTGAAGGCGTTGAGCGTGCCGGTGTCCATGATCTTGATCATGTAGGCCTGCTCGAGCACCTGCTTCTCGATCACGTCCCAGGCTGACTTGCGCGAGGCTTCGTCGAGTGCGCCGTAGAACTTGTCGTAGGCGCCGTCGAGCACCGCATCGTTCTTGACCTGCGGGAAGGTGTAGAACATGGTGCGCCACTGTTGCGGCCCCAGCAGCGGGTTGGAGCAGAAGCCGGTGGTCGAGACGTTCCAGGTGCCGGTGCCGCGCTGCATGTTGCTGGCATTGGTGGTCCAGTCGACCACGTCGACCTTCACGTTCATGCCGGCGGCCTTCATCTGCTCGGCCAGCACCAGGATGGCGGTGCGGAAGTTCGGGTACTGCGCCGTGCTCTGCAAGGTGATGGGCTCGCCCTTGTAGCCGGCCTCGCTGAGCAGCTTCTTGGCCTTGTCGGGGCTCTTCTGGTCGTAGTAGGCCTTCATCTTGTCGCCCTGGTAGTACGGGCTTGTGGCATAGACCAGCGAGTGGTTGCGCTTGGCCACCGCACCGGTGGCGGTCATGATCTCGTCGACATCGACCACCGCATCGATCGCCTGGCGGACCTTGGCATTGGCGGTCGGGCCCTGCGCGCTGTTGACGATGAACACCTGCATGCAGTACGGAAACACCGTCTGAATCTCGATCTCAGGATTGGCGGCAAAGCGCTTGGCCAGCTCGGGCGGGATGCCCGCGGCCACGTCGACATCACCCGATTGCAGCGCGGCAATGCGGGCATTGGCCTCCGGGATGAAGCGGTAGCGGATCGAGTCGATGTAGGCAATGCGCCTGCCGGCGTAGCCGTCACGCTCCTTGTAGGCCTCGTTGACCGAGTAGCCGTCAAAGCGTTCGATCACCAGGTGGCTGTCCTTGGACCATTCACCCAGTTTGTAGGGGCCGGTGCCGATGATGTCTATGCCGCGCGCCGGCTTGTCCTTTTGCGACGCCGGCAGGATCACAAACGGGTAGACCGGGCTTTTCAGGATGTCGATGAAGACCGAATTGGTCTTGTTCAGCTTGACGATGAAGGTTTCCGGGTTCGGCGCCGTGGCACTTGCAACATCACTGAAGATCACCGCATTCGGGCTGATCTTGCGGTACCGCTCAAAAGATGCCAGCACATCGGCCGAGGTCAGCAGGCTGCCGTCGTGGAAACGCACCCCTTTGCGAACCTTGAAGGTGAAGGTCTTGGCGCTGTCGCTGACCTCGAAGCCCGAGGCAATCATCGGCCGTGTCTCGTAGTGCTCGCCCACAGCGATGAAGCTGTCGTAGAGGTGGTGTATCACCTCCAGCTCGACAGCGCTGCTCGACACATACGGGTCCAGCGTGCCAGGTCCGGACACGTAGGCATAGCGCAGCTGCCCGCCCTTCTTTTGCTCGGCATGCACCGGCGCAATGGCCACGGCGCCGATTGCAGCCGCGACTGCGGCGACACGGATCAACTGGCGGATGCGCAATGGGATGACGCGGGTGGGGCTGATGCAGGAGGTCTTGAGCATGTGGGCTCCAGAGAAAAAAGCAGGTGAAAGGACAGGCTTGCTCGGCTGCAGTGCGGCGGGTCTGCCTGGCGTGTGACCGCTGCGAGTTCAGCTTTCAGCCGTGAAGCGATCGAGCACGTTGCGGGTAATTTGGGTGGTGAAGAATTCATTGCGCTTCAGGCCCATCACCCATTCGCAGGTGCCGGCCGTGATCACTTCGCCCTTGCCGCGCGGCATGTGCACCAGCATGCCCGAGCCATAGCGCGCCTTGTCGAGTGATTCGGGCGACTGGTCGCCGTAGAGCGACACCGCTGCGCCACGCAGGTCGTTTTCACCGAGGTAGTAGCGATAGCCTTCTTCGGCAAACATCGATTCAGCCTTCATGGCCGGCGTCATCGCCAGGATCGTCACACTGGCCGGCGCGCCGTCCTCCCCGGTTGGATAGGGCAGACCGTGGCGAAAGGTGTAGTCCAGGCCATCGACCTCGTACGAGAAGATATTGGCCTCGGCCCCGAAGATATCGCCATAGCCCAGCTGCGTGCCGTCAAAGACCCAGTGGTCGGCGCGGTAGACCGTGAAGCCCTTGGAGCCGCGCGGCGCAAAACCGCCCCAGGAGGCGTAGATGCCCTGCAAGCCATTGACCCCGACGGTGGTGGCGCCGGGCCAATTGACGGCCCTGCTCTCCCAGGCACTGGTCAACAGGTGGGCCTGGTCGGTACCGCGCACCGGGTCTTCAGCGTGGGCGCGGCCTTTGTAGCAAACCTGGCGCCTGCCGTCGTCCTCGAGCCGCACCTGCCACAGGAAGTTGCCACCGAAGCGCGCCAGCTTGCCCCCGTCGCTGACAAAGCGCTCGATGCGGGTGCGCATGTCGTGGCTCCAGTACTCGTCATGACCGACGATCACGACGGCGCGGTAGCGGTCCAGGATCTCGGGGCGGTAGTGCAGATCGGTTTGCGTGATCATGTCGAAGGCAATGCCTTCGCGCTCGGCCCAGATCACGAAATGGCGGTCGTACTGGGCCCAGCCACTGGCGGCATAAAAGTAGCCAAAACCGTGGCTCCAGGCCCAGTCCTTGGGGAGGTAGCGCGGTGCGGTCAGCGGATCAGGCACGGGTTCGGCGCAGATGCGAGGCGCGCCCTCGGGCAGCCAGACCATGCCACGGGTCCAGGGCCGCAGCAGGCTGAGCACCGGCGTGGCCTGGTTGCCGTCCTTGCCCGCGATGCCGATGTAGCTGCTGGCGCCACCCCAGTCGTTGTAGGCCATCCAGGTCGAGGTCGGCAGGATCATCAGCAGCTTGGCGGTCTGCGTCCGGGCCGTCGGACGGACGACAAAAAAATGGTGCTGCACGTAGCGCCCGCCGTCGGGCCGCAGACAGGTCGAGACCACCTTGTAGAAGCCCGAGCGGGCATCGGCGGGAACAGCCCAGCGCAGGCTTTCGGGCCAGCCGCAGCCGTTGCTGTAAGCCTCTGCAGGCACCGGATGAAACTGGCCCGGCAGCGCTTCAGCCCGAAAAACGGTCTGCGGCTTCAGGCCGTCGAGCACGATCTCCAGCGTCCAGTGCGCGGCGTGGGTGCTGCTGTGGAAGGCCACGCTGTCGCCCGGGTCGTAGGAGATGGCGTCGGTGTAGGTGTGAACTTCGGGCCATTGCGGGTCATTGCGGGGCGCGTCGTACCAGCGGCGGTCCTGCCAGCCGCCATCGGCATGCATCGGTGCGATGCTGGGCGGGCCGATGTTGATGGCGCGCACGCTGCGGGGGTCACTGGCCGAGCGTTGGCCGAAGGAGTTGACGGCAGAGGCCGCGCTTTTTGGCGTGCTGGCGGGTGTGCTGTCGGACGTGCTGTCGGGCGTGCTGGTCGGCAGGTTGGCATCCGGCGGGGACTGTGCATCACTCACGGCGAAACTCCAGTCTGGTCAATCGCCGTTATAGGATATATCAACAAACGAGCGCAAGTCCAGCAGGTTCAGGACGGCTCGGCGCGCTGCCGATCGAGCTGCGCTGCCTCAGCGGCAATCAGCTGCCAGTCGTAGAGCATCGGCACCAGTCGGCCCTCCGCCCAGACCGGGTGCTGATCGGCGTAGTGGGGGCTCGCCGGGTCACCGCTGGTGCCGGCAAACACCACCCAGCGTGAGTTGTCCCAGGCGCCGACGTCGAACACATAGCGCGCCACCGCGCCGTAGACGGCCGCCAAGCCACTGGCGGCCAGGCAGCCGTTGGCCAGCACGGTCTCGTTGTCGCCACCGATGCCCGCCCCGGGCGGGTTGAGCTTTTCTGCCACCTGGTTGAACTGGGCTGCCAGTGGGTGAACCAAGGCCACGCGGTGCACTTCGCCCCAGGCGCGGCCATCAAGGCGTGGAGCGGCGCGCTGCAAGGCCTGCGCAAAGGCCTGGTCCCAATCGAGCCCGCCGAGCAGGCTGCAGTCATTGGCGCGCACCAGCTGGGGCAGCGCCCACCAAAGCTGGTTCTGCGGCAACACGCCGGGGCTCACCTGGGCCAGTGCATCAGCGCTGACCTGCGCCAGCCCAGAACGCTCCAGCAGCACCGCCGCCAGCTCCCAACGCCAGACCGTGTAGGCCGCAGCGGCTGGCGAGTCGGCGGCCAGCCGGGCGTCCCAGCCGGCGATCAAGGCCTGCAGCCGGCCGGCCTCACCGGCCAGTGTCGGCAGGTCGCGCAGTCGCTGCTGGAACACCGGCGCCGTCAGGCTGTGCACATCCCCATGGATTTGCGCCATGTCGTCCAGCGTGGCGGCGGGCAAGGCTGCGAGCCGCGCTTCGATCCGGCGGGCCCGGTGGGGTGGATGGCAATCGGTGCAGAAGTACAGGCGATCACCCGGTTGTTCGGCGACGAAACGGTTGTTGGCCGTGACCAGATAGCCTCGGGGCGGGTCGATGCAACGCGGCATGTCGGACCAGGCAATCTCGCCGTCCCAGTCGTAGGCACCACTCCAGCCGGGCACCGGCAGCCAGCCGTTCAGGCGCGGCCGGTGCGGCACCACGGCGCGTACCAGATGGCCGATCTGGCCTTGCGTGTCCGCTGCCACCAGGTTGTGGTCGATCAGACCCCAGCCGCGGGTGGCGTCGAACAGCCCCTGCACGCTGCGCGCGCCCAGCATGCGGGGCAGGCAATCAAATGACAGATCGGTCTGCGCAAACTGTACCGATCGCAGCACCAGCGCACTGCCGGCGGCGGGTGCGCCGGCGATCACCGGCCCATGCCGGGTTTCGATGATCTCGATGTGCACTGGCTCGGCGCCGCGCACCGGGATGGTTTCATGGCGCACCTGGCAGTCCTGCCAGCCACCTGGCGTGAGATGGCGGCTACCGCCGTCCTGGAACTGCTCGATGAACAGGTCGTGGATGTCGGCAAAGGCGTGGGTCACGCACCAGGCCACATGCCCGTTGTGCGCAAAGTGCGGGAAGCCCGGCACGCCGGGCACCGTCAAGCCGATGGCATCAAAACTGGCACCCGCCAAATGGCTTTGCAGATACATGCCGGGCATCTCGAACACCCGGTGCGGGTCACCCGCCAGCAGCGGCCGACCGCTGGCGCTGCGCGACGGCGCCACCGCCCAATTGTTGCTGCCTCCCCCTGTGGCATCGGCCGCACCCAGCACGGCCAGCGCCTCGATGGCCGGTGCCAGCGCTTGCAGGCTGGCGACCCAGCGCTGGCCGTCTTCGCCCGGTGGAATGCACAACAAATCGGCACCACCGTCGTCGTAACGAAGTTTGGCGATTTCGGCCGGGCCGATCGCACGCAAGGCCGCAGCACGCCACAGTTTGAACCAGACCGAGCCCATCAAAAACCCGCGCCAGCGCATCACGGCAATGCAGTGCCAGGGCTCCCAGGCTGCGGGCGCTGTGTCGAGCAGGCGGTATTCCATCGGCAGCGCATGGCGTTCGGCCAAAAAGGCGTTCACGCCGTCGCTGTAGGCTTGCAGCATCAGGCGGGCCGGCTCACCCAGCGCTGCCCAATCACGCTGCGAGGCCGCATTGCCGCCAAGCCGCCGCGCGAGGGTGTCGCCGGCAATGCCCGACGGGCCGGCCCACTGCGACCAGCAACCGGCCATGCGCATGCGGCAGGCGTCCATCTGCCACAGGCGGTCCTGGGCATGCACATAGCCTTGCGCAAAAAAGGCGTCGTGGTCGCTTCGGGCCCGAATGTGCGCAATGCCCCAACGGTCGCGCAAAACGTCGACAGCCAGGTCAAGGCCGGCCATCTGCAACACGGTGTGCCCGGCCTGCGCCGCCTTCGAGGCCGACTGGCTACGCTGAGTCATGGGATATCCTCAAATCAAAGCGTCAACAATACATCGCCTGCCATGGCAACTCCCGACAAGCGCTCGCCACCTGCAGTTCGCACCATCGCACGCGAGAGCCTGACCAGCAAGGTCTACGGCGAATTGCGTGCGGGCCTCACCGAGGGGCGCTTCTGGCCCGGTTACCGTTTCAAGATCCGTGAACTGGCAGTGGCGATGCAGGTGTCAGAGACGCCGTGCCGCGAAGCGCTGATGCAGCTGGTGCGCGAACGTGCGCTCGACATGGACGCGGGCCGCTCGCTCAAGGCCGCTTCGCTGACGTTGTCCCAGTACCTTGAACTGCGCACGGTCCGGCTTGAGCTCGAAGGCATGGCCGCCGAGGCCGCAACCCGGCACATCACCTCGGCCCAGCTGGCCCAGCTCGAAAAATTGCACAAAACCCTGATCAAGGCCGAGACCCTCGGTGACTGGCCGGCTGCGGTGCGCACCAATTGGCTGTTCCATCGGGCGATCTATGCCGCAGCGCAAATGCCTGAGCTGCTGGCCTTGATAGAAGGTATCTGGCTGCGCAATGGACCGATGTTGAACCTGCTCTATCCCGACGCGGCGCCCAGCTATGACGGCCACCACCAGCATCTGGCCGTGATCGACGGCTTGCGACGGTGCCAACCGGCCCAGGTGCGCGCAGCCATTCAAGCCGACATGGTCGAAGGCGGAAGGGGTCTGGTGGCACTGCTGGAGCGCATCGACAGCGGTGAGATCGACTTGCCTGTTCGCGCAGCCGTGCCGGTGGCGCCGGCACCTGCCGGGCGCAAAAAATCTGCGGTGGCGCAGCGCTGACAGGCGTCTGGCGGCGCCTGGCCCGAGATGTTCAACTTGAACACAGCCCGACACGGTGCACCACCTGGCAGCCCAGGTCTGTCGACGACCGAGCGGTAAATTTGGAGGCAGCCCCGATGGTCGATGCCCATGCGGTCAGAAGTCTTGCGGGGCGCCCGGCGTAGCCACGGTGCGACTGCGTTCCTACCTCGTTCTTGTTGCAGCGGCCGGACTGTTGCCGGTGTTCGTGGCCGCCCTTTTCGTGGTCGAGCATGTCAGGGAGGGCGAGCGCCAGGCGGCGCTCCAGGGGTTGCATGAATCGGTCCGGGCGACCGCCTTGCTCGTTGACCGCGAGATCAGGGGTTCACTCGGCACGCTCGAAGCGCTCGGAACCTCCGTTCACCTGCAGCACGGCAACTTGAGGGCGTTCCACGACCAGGCTGCAGCGCTCGACCGGCCGCCCTTCGTCTGGACCTTGCTGCTCGACCCGTCGGGAGAGCGGCTGGTCGATACCGCCCGCCCGTTTGGTGCGCCGCACCTGGCCGTGGTGGAACATGGCATCGTGGCCCAGGTTCTGGCGACCCAACGGCCCTGGGTGACTGACTTGACCCCCGGCTCATTGCCCGGCGAGCTGCTGACCACGGTCTACGTGCCGGCACGGGCGGCGCCGGGCTACGTGATCGCCCACCGGATTTCGGTCGACCTCTGGAAAAAGAAGGCCCTGGTGCTGCCTGCAGGCCGATCCGCCTGGTTGCTGGCAGTGATTGATCGACAGGGCAAGTTCATTGCCCGCAGTCAGCGGGCCGATGATCTGCTGGGGCTCCCGGCCCGACCGGAATTGGTGGCTGCCGCTGCGGCAGCCGCGGACGGCCTGATTCGTCACCTCACCCTTGAAGACGTCGAGGTGTACGACGCCTTCACCCATTCTGAGCTGACGGGCTGGACGATTGCCGTGGCAGCGCCGGTGGGCAGCATCGAGGCCTCGTCCTGGCTCGCCGTGTCCTGGTTGGTGGCGGGTCTCGCATTGGCGTTGGCGGCCGGCGCCGCCATGGCAACTTACCTGGCGCGAAAGTTCCTGCGGGGCATTGAAATCGCCGGTGCCGCCGCTGCAGCGCTCGGCAGGGGCGAGCCGCCGGCAGTTGCACCGACCACGCTGGACGAAATCAACACGCTCAACCTTGCGCTGGGCCATGCCGGACACCTGTTGTCTGCCGAACGGCGACTGCGCGAGGCGGCCGAGGCGGAGCGTGCGCGCTTGCTGGAAGCCGAAGTTGCCGCGCGCGAAGCCGCGCAAAAGGACAACGCCGCCAAGGACCAGTTTCTCGCCCTGCTCGGCCACGAGTTGAGAAACCCGCTCGCCGGCATTGCCGGCGCCACCGACCTGCTGCAACGCAAGATCCCTGAGGCCGCCGGGGCCGGCCGCTATCTGGCCATCATCGAGCGGCAAACTCGAAACCTGACGCATATCGTCGACGACTTGGTCGATGCCAGCCGTGTCGCCTTGGGCAAGATCGTCTTGCAAGCGGAGACGATCAACCTCGCTGACTGTGTTGCCAGTTGCGTGGACGGGCTGCGGGTGACCGAGCGCGCGGCCGGCTACTCGCTGGTGGTGCAGGCCGTGGATGTCTGGGTACATGCCGATGCGGTGCGCATCGAGCAGATCGTGAGCAACCTGGTGACCAATGCCCTGAAGTTTTCGGCTGCCGGCAGCGAGGTCTTGCTGCGGGTGCTGGCGCTGGAGTCCAGCGCGGTGATCGAGGTCACCGACCATGGGGTGGGCATCACACCGGACCTGCTGCCGCATGTGTTTGAGACGTTCATGCAAGGCCCGGGTCCATCGGGCCGTCTGCAGAGCGGCTTGGGGATCGGCCTGGCGCTGGTCAGGCAACTGGTGCAATTGCATGGGGGCGAGGTCAGCGCAACGAGCCAGGGCGCGGGCATGGGCAGCAGCTTTGTCGTCAGCCTGCCTCGGGTTGAACGGGCCCAGCCCAGGCCGGCCGAACAAGCCCGCACCGCCACGACGGCATGTCGGGTGCTGCTGGTGGATGACAACGCCGACGCCCGCGCCACCACCGCGCAGGCGCTGCGGCACCTGGGCTACTCGGTCGAGGTGGCGGGTGGCGGTCATGACGCCCTGGCCGCCGCCGCTCTGCAGTCACCCGATGTAGTGGTCCTGGACATCGGGCTGCCAGACCTGGACGGCTACGCGGTTGCGGCGGCCCTGCGGCAACGCGCCGGCGGTGAAGCCGTGGTGCTGATTGCCCTCAGCGGTTACGGCGGCCCCGACCCTCGGCGCCATGAAGCCCCCCAGCTGTTTGATGAACACCTGGTAAAACCTGCCCAGCCAGACCTGCTGGCGCGCAGCATCGAAAATCAGCTCAGACGGCGCCGGCCGAGCGAGCCCGGCCAGACCGGAGGGCAGGGTTTCTAGGGAGCAAACATGGACAACGAAGAAGTGCGACTGGTGGTGGTTGACGACGATGTCGATACGGCCAACTTGCTGGCCGAATTGCTGCAACTCGAAGGCTACAGCGTGCGCGTGGGCCATGATGCCGCGCAGGCGCTCGCGCTGATCGCCGAGTTTTGTCCCTTGGGCGTCTTGCTCGATCTCGGGCTGCCCGATCAAGACGGGCTGGAGGTGGCTCGGCGACTCCGAGTCGACGGCGACCCCTGCCTGGTGCTGGTGGCCGTCACCGGCCGCGCCAGCGAAAAGGAGAAGACGGCTGCACTGGCCGCAGGTTTTGACCATGTGATCGTCAAGCCGGTGCGTCCCGGCCTGCTCAAGACCATTTTCCCGCCGACGGTCCGGCCTGCTGTCTAGGAGGCTGCCGGACTGATATCCGACCGGTCCGGCTGCGCCAGCCGGGCGCGAGACGCTGCGCGCCGGGCGCGAGACGCCGCGAGCCGGGTTGCGGCTCCAAAGCAGCCTGAACGGCGGGCACGGTGTAGGCCAAATCCCACCGCAACATCATCCGTTTTGGCATGGCAGGGCTGGGGGCCCGAATGCAACATGGCCCTCCTTCCTCACGCCCATCAAGCAATAGACATGAAGATGATCAGCAAGTTGCCGGCCGACAGGTTCAGCGCGGGCTGGGCCATTGCCCACCCACCGCATGCAGCCTGCACTCACCTCACCCTCGCGTGGTGCGCCGCATGAGCAACAAACGAACCAGGCCGCCGATTGCAAAGGCCGTGGCTGACACCGTGGGGGCGGGCGGTGAGTTGCACCAGCAGGCGCAGGGCACCCATCCCGCGCTGACGACGCAACAGGGTCTTTCCGTTTCGGACAACCAGAACTCGCTGCGTTTGGGTGCGCGTGGACCGACCCTGCTTGAAGACTTCATCCTGCGCGAGAAGATCACCCATTTCGACCATGAGCGCATCCCCGAGCGCATCGTGCATGCCCGAGGCTCCGGCGCCCACGGCCACTTCGAGCTGACCCATTCGCTGTCGGCCTACACGACTGCCAAGGTGCTGACCGAGGTGGGGGTCAAGACGCCGGTGTTCAGCCGCATCTCTACCGTGGCTGGGGGTTCGGGCTCGTCCGACACCCCGCGTGACGTGCGCGGCTTTGCGATCAAGTTCTACACCTCGCAGGGCAACTGGGACCTGGTGGGCAACAACATCCCGGTGTTTTTCATCCAGGACGCGATCAAGTTCCCGGACCTGGTCCACGCCGTGAAGATGGAGCCTGACCGGGGATTTCCGCAGGCCGCCTCGGCGCACGACACCTTCTGGGACTTCATCTCGCTGACCCCTGAGGCCATGCACATGGTGATGTGGATCATGTCCGACCGAACGCTGCCACGCTCGTTGCGCATGATCGAAGGCTTCGGCATCCACAGCTTCAGGCTGGTCAATGCGGCCGGTGAATCCACCTTCGTCAAGTTCCACTGGCGGCCCAAGCTCGGGCTGCAGTCGACCCTCTGGGATGAGGCCTGCAAGATCGCTGGCGGCGATCCCGACTTTCACCGCCGCGAACTGTTCGAGGCGCTGAGCGCGGGTGAAACGGCCGAATGGGAGTTCTCGGTGCAGTTGTTCACCCAGGAAATGGCCGACACCTTTGCGTTCGACCACCTCGATGCCACCAAGCTGATCCCCGAAGAACTGGTGCCGCTGACCGTGATCGGCCGCTTGGTGCTCGACCGCTGGCCCGACAACTTCTTTGCCGAGACCGAGCAGGTGGCGTTCTGCCCATCGCACCTGGTGCCGGGCATCGACTTCTCAAACGACCCCTTGCTGCAGGGCCGGCTGTTCTCCTACCTCGACACCCAGTTGTCGCGCCTGGGCTCACCCAATTTCGCCCAGCTGCCGATCAACGCGCCGAAGTGTCCGTTTGCGCACCAGCAACGCGATGGCCAGATGCAAATGGCCCGGCCCACCGGCCGGGTGGCCTACGGGCCCAGTTCACTGGCGGCTGACTCGCCGCGTGAATCGGCGGCCACCGGCTTTGTCACTGCGACCGTGCCGGAGAGTGGCGTCAAGGGGCGCATCCGCGCCGAGAGCTTTGCCGACCACTACAGCCAGGCGCGGCAGTTCTGGCACAGCCAGACCGGCTTCGAGCAGGCGCACATCGCCTCGGCACTGGTGTTCGAGCTGTCGAAGGTCGAGCACCTGCATGTGAGGCAGGCGATGGTCGGTCACCTGCGACATGTGGACGGCGGCCTGGCGCAGCGGGTGGCCGATGGACTGCGTTTGCCAGCGCTGCCGGATGCGCCACGCCCGGCCAGGCCGGTGCAGAGCCTGCCGACCTCGGCCGCGCTGCAAATCATCGGCAAGATGAAGCGCACCCTGGCCGGGCGAGCCATCGCCATCCTGGTGGCCGATGGCTCGGATGGCGCCGCCATCGCCGCCCTGAAAAAGGCCGCGATGGCGGCAGGTGCCCGCGTGAAAATCGTCGCGCCCAAGGTGGGCGGTGTGACGCTGGCCGACGGCTCCAGCCTGGCCGCCGACGGCCAACTCGCCGGCACGCCGTCGGTGATGTTCGATGCCGTCGCCGTGCTGCTGTCCGCAGCAGCCGCCAAGACGCTGTCGGCCGAGTCGGCGGCCGTGGACTTTGTTCGAGATGCCTACGGCCACCTCAAGGCCTTTGCAGTCGACGCGGGCGGACAGGCGCTGTTGCAGGTCTGCGGTGTGCAGCCTTGCGCGGGCGTTGTGGCGGTCACGGCGCTTGCCGAGTTTCTCGATGCGGCAAAAACCCGGCAATGGGCCCGCGAGCGCTCGGTGCGCAGCCTGGCCTGAGCAGGAAGCTGGACGCGCCGGGCGGACGCCTGAGGGTTGGGACAGGGCACACAGCGCCGCCGCGCCGACAATGGCGAGGCTGGCCCCAACCCGTCCCCAACCCCGCGCCGCCGCCGTGACCCCTGCCGACCCCAAACCCGAGCATGAACAGCGTGGCATCCAGAGCATCGAGGTGGGTGGCCAGCTGTTGCGGGCGCTGGCCCACCAGGGCCGGCCGATGGCCTTGAAAGACCTGGCAGCCGCCGCTGGCATGGCCGCTGCCAAGGCCCACCCCTACCTCGTCAGTTTTGGCAAGATCGGCCTGGTCGAGCAAGACCGCGCCAGTGGCCGCTACGGTCTGGGGCCGCTGGCCTTGCAGCTGGGCTTGATGAGCCTGCAGCAGGCCGACCCGGTGCGCCTGGCCACGCCGGTGATCGAGGACCTGGCGCTGCTGACCGGCCACACGGTGGCCATGGCGGTCTGGGGCAGCCACGGCCCGACCATCGTGCGGCTGGCCGAGTCGCCCGCTGCGGTGCACGTCAACATGCGCCACGGCACGGTGTTCTCCATCGCCGGCACCGCGTCGGGCCAGCTCTACGCCGCCTTTTTGCCCGAGGCGGTGGTGCGCCCGCTGTACGAGTCAGAGCGGCGCAAGACAGCGCAGCGCAAAGACCCGTCGCGCACCGGCCACCCTGTGCCTGCGGGCGCGCTGCCCCCCTGGGCCCAGTTTGCAAGCACCACCCTGGCCGAGGTGCGGGCCCAGGGCCTGGGCCGATCCGACGGCGCGGTGGTGGCGGGCGTCAGCGCCTTGTCGGCGCCGGTATTCGACCACCGCAGCGGCCTGGTGCTGGCGCTCACCGTGATCGGCCCCTCCGCCGCGCTGGACAGCCGCTGGGACGGTCCGCTGGCCGGGCAGCTGCGCCAGGCGGCGGCGGCGTTGTCGGCCCGGCTCGGGCACTAGGAGGCTGTCGGGGCTGGCCGCTTGCGGCGCGGCCGCATGGTTTTGGGGCTGGCGGCAAGGGCGCGCGCGGCCAGCGCCAGGCCGCGCACCCGCTCGATGTCCTCGTCGCTGAACACGCCATTCACGCCCGAGATCGCCGCCAGCTGCATGCCGTGCTTGAGGCCAAGCTGGTAGATCTCGCGCACCTTCTGCCACTCGATGGCGCGGCCCACGGTGTAGCTCTCGAAGCGGCCCTCCAGGGCCAGCACGATGGTCTCGGCCAGGCAGGCGTAGACGATGCCGGGCGGCAGGCCGATGTTCTTCATCTCCAGCGTACCCGGTGGCCGGATCTCGCCCGACTCGATCACCAGCACGTCGGGCCGTTTGGCCACCTCGGCAGGCGGCAGGTCGAGCGGGCGCGCCACGTCGGTGATGACGCAGCCGGGCTTGACCTTCATGATGTCCAGGAGGCTGACGGGCTTGGAGACGCAGGCCCGTCCCGAGGCCCGAGAGCCTCCTGGCGCCTTCCCGCCCGCGCCCGAGGTGGCGGTGACGATCATGTCCATCTGCGCGATGTGGGTGTCGGCCTCGGCCGACAGCACCACTTTGGCATCCGGCGTCTCGCGCAGGATCGACGCCTTGAGCGTCAGCAGCTTGGCGGTCTCGGGCGAGACCAGCGTCACCTCCTCGGCGGCCCGCACCAGCAGCCGGGCACAGGCCGCGCCGATGGCGCCGGTGGCGCCCACCACCATCGCCTTGAACTTGACCCGGCGCTTGCCCCGGGGCGGCGGCAGCAGGCGCAAACGCAGCATCGCATCGTGCGCCGCCCACAGCGCGCCCGACGCGCTGTAGCTGTTGCCGGTGGTGATCGGCAGGGTGGCGCGGCGTGCCACTGTCACGCCGGCATCGCCCACCACCTTGGTAAAGGCACCCAGCCCCATGATCTGCGCGCCCAGACTTTTAGCCAGACGTGACGCCTCCAGCAAGCGCCGGTAGGTGAACTCGGGGCCGTGCCGCATGATCTCGCGCGGCGTGCCACCGACCGAGATCAGCCAGCCCTCGGCCTGCACGCCGGTGGGCGAGACGATGCCCTCCACCTTGGAGTAGACAAACGGCGGTGCGTAGGCCAGCACCTTCTCCAGCGTGTCCAGAAACAGCGGCGGCGTCACCCGCGACAGGATCTCGACCGGCTTGATGATCTTGAAATACTCCTGCGACAGCGGGTGGATCACAAACGCAAAGCGGTTGATCCGCTTGACGCCGTTGGGGTAGAGCAGCTGCGGGGTCAGGCCCAGCGCTGTGATCAGCTCCAGGTAGTCGTCGTCGTGCAGCGCGTCGGGAGTCTTGCCGCTTTGCGGGCAATGGACGGCCATGATCATCGCGTCCAGCAGGTCGGGCGAGAGCACATGGCCTTCCAGCGCCGGCGCGGCATCCACCACCAGGTGCACACCTTTGGCCTTGAAGGCGGTCAGGCGCTCGGCGTTGACGGTGCTGGTGATCACGGTCTTGCCAGCCAGCTCCTCGATGCCGAAGGCGTCCAGCTCATGCGCCGGCGCCACCACCACGGTGGCTTTTTGCATCGCCCGGCGCAGCACCCAGTGGCTCCACTGCTTGAGCAGCGCACCCGGCATCACCCTCGGCGGCAACCAGTCCGAGACCTGGTGCATGCCACTGGCGTACAGGCCCAGTGCGTCCATCGAGGTCAGCAGCTTGGGCACACCGAGCTGCAGCAGCGGGTCGGCAAACAGCAGGTTGTCGGTGTACTCCGACATCGCGCTCGCCAGCTTGGGGTTGCCCAGGCCGGAGAAAAACAACACCTTGGCGTTGTCGAAGTAGTGACCCAGCGTGGCCTGGCTGTGGCGCAGCGCCCATTCGAGAAAAATCTCGCCCAGCCGCGCGCCAGTGGTCAGCGGCACCCGGGTTGCGGCTTGCTGCAGCCGGGCGGTGTCGGCCCTGACAGCGCGGCGCGCCCTGGGCAGCTGGCTGTCTTGCACCATGCCAAGGCCCACGGCGGCCACCGCCTTGTTCTTGTCGGCTTGCTGCAGCAGCTTGAGCGCCCGGGCGCTGCTGCCATTGCTGCCCTGGCGCCGTACCCGCAGCGGCTCGCCCAAAAAGTTGGTGACAAAGTCGAAATCGCTGCTGCTTGAGCCGAGGCTGATACTGGTCACGGTTTTCATGCGGAGTCCGGCGCAAAGTAGAGCCTTGAATCATGGAGCGAAACCCCGATGGCCAACTTGATCAGCAACATGGCGCGCTCAATTGGCCTGCCCCGGCTCAAGCGGGCGGTAGGCGTGGTGACGCGGCGCCTGCCGATCCCGCAGCCGGTCTTGTGTGTCGGGCCGGGCTCGGCCGGCCGGCTGGGCCGCACGGTTGGCGGTCTGGGACACCACAAGGTGATGCTGGTGACCGATGCCGACGTGGCCGGGCTGGGTCTGCACCAGACCGTGCTCGACGCGTTGGTGGCTGCCGGTACACCCGTCGTGGTGTTCGACGCGGTCGCGGCAGACGCGCCGATTGCCTGCATCGAGCAGGGCATCGCGCTGTTTGGCGCCCAGGGCTGCGACGCGGTGGTGGCGGTGGGTGGCGGGTCGGTGATGGACACGGCCAAGGTGATCGCGCTGTGTGCCGCCAACGGCAAGCACCCGCGCGACCTGGTGGGCTACTTCAAGGCGCGCCAGGCGCCGGCGCCGATCTACGCCGTGCCCACCACCGCCGGCACCGGGTCGGAGGTGACGGTGGCGGCGGTGGTGTCGGACCCGGCAGGGGGCGGCAAGCGGGTGATCGCCGACACCCGCCTGGTGCCCACGCTGGCCGCGCTGGACCCTGATCTGATGATGGCGCTGCCGCCGGCGATCACCGCCGCCACCGGCATGGACGCGCTGACCCATGCCATCGAGTCCTACATCGGCGGCTGGGCCACCCCGTACACCGACCGCATGGCGCTGGCGGCGGTGGGCATGATCTTCAAGAACCTGCCGCTGGTCTTCCACGACGGCAGCAACCGGCAGGCCCGCGAGCAGATGGCGCTGGCGTCCTGCTTTGCCGGACTGGCCTTCACCCGCGCCAACGTCGGCAATGTGCATGCCATCGCCCACCAACTGGGCGGCAAGTACCACACGCCGCACGGCCTGGCCAACGCCATCGAGCTGCCGGGCGTGCTGCGCTTTGCCGCCGCCCAGACCGCCCCAAAGCTGGCTGCCCTGGCCGTGCGCACCGGGCTGGGTGTGCCGCATGACGGCCAGGCCACGCTGGCCGCCCGGTTTCTTGACGGGGTGGAGGCCCTCAACCACACGCTGGGCATCCCGGGCCACCTTGCGGCGCTGCAAGCTGCCGACATCCCGGCGCTGGCTGCCGCCGCCTGCTGGGAGGCCGACACCCAGTACCCGGTGGCGCGCCGCATGACCCAGCAGGCCTGCGAGGCGCTGCTGCAAGCGGTGCTGCCGCCCGAGCTGTCGACCAAGCCGCCGACCAAGCCGCCGACCAAGCCCAGCAGGCTGGCGGCCGCTAAACGCCCTCGCCGTGCGACGATGGGCCATGAACAAACCCCTTGACCTGATCGTTTTTGGCGCCACCGGCTTCACCGGCCGGCTGGTGGCCGAGTACCTCAACTCAAGCTACGGCGCGGGCGACGGCGTGGGCGGGGGTTCGGGCAGTCCGCTGCGCTGGGCCATGGCCGGGCGCAACCTGGACAAGCTGGTGCAGGTGCGCAGCGCCATCGGTGCGCCGGACACGCTGCCGCTGTTGCAGGCCGATGCCGCTGATCCCGCAGGGCTGGCGTCCTTGGTCGGCCAGACCCGGGCGGTGATCACCACGGTCGGGCCGTACCAACGCCACGGCGAGGCACTGGTTGCGGCCTGCGCAGCGGCCGGTTGCGACTACGTTGACCTGTGCGGCGAGCCGGCCTGGATGGCCAAGATGATCTCCAGGCTGGCCGCGCCGGCCTTGGCCAGCGGCGCACGCATCGTGTTTTCTTGCGGCTTCGACTCGATCCCGTTTGACCTGGGCGTGGTCTACCTGCAGGCCGAGGCGATGGCGCGGTTTGGCGTGCCGCTGGCCCAGGTGCGCGGCCGGGTCAAGACGATGAAGGGCGGCATGTCGGGCGGCACCATGGCCAGTGCGCTGGCCACCTTCGAGCAGATGGGCCGCGACCCGGCCACCGCCGCGCTGATGGCCGACCCGTTTGCGCTGACGCCCGGGTTTTGCGGCCCGGCCCAGCCCGATGGCGACGTGGCCGCGCTGGACGAGCCCGGCCACAGCTGGGCCGGGCCGTTCGTCATGGCCACCATCAACACCAAGAATGTGCACCGCACCAATGCACTGCGCGGCCACCCCTGGGGCACCGGCTTCTTGTACGACGAAAAGCTGCTGACCGGCCGGGGCGCCAAGGGCGAGTGGGCGGCCCGGCTGCTGGCCGGCGGCGCCCGGGTGCAAAACGCCTTGCTGGGTTTTGCCCCCACCCGCACGCTGCTGGGCCGGTTTGCGCTGCCGCAGCCGGGCGACGGCCCCGGGCCGGCCGCCCGCGCCAGGGGCCATTACGACCTGCGCTTTGACGGCCAGACCGCTGACGGCCGACGGCTGGCGGCGCGCGTCACCGGCGACCGCGACCCAGGCTACGGCTCGACCTGCAAGATGATCTCGGAGGCTGCGCTGTGCCTGCTGCAAGACCTGGACCGCAGCGCCACACCGGGCGGTGTCTGGACCGCCGGCTCAGCCATGGGCCTGGCCCTGGTGCGGCGCTTGCAGGCCCACGCCGGGCTGCGCTTCGAGATCGCCGAGCTCCGCTGAAGCCCGCTGAAGCCCGCTGAAGCTCGCTGAAGAAATTCGTTTTAAACGAATTAATTTGACAAAAGCTAACCTCAACCCGATACTGCCGGCCGGCCAAGCCCTGCGGGTCGGCCGTCCCTGACCCCCCATGGCCCCTTGTTGCCCCTTTGTTGCCTCTTGTTGGAGACTCACCCGTGAGCAAAGCCTTTGCCAGCCAGGCCGATCTGGACGTCAAGCAAGTCAGCTTCACAAAGCTGTCCGATAACGCCTACGCCTACACCGCCGAGGGCGACCCCAACACCGGCATCATCATTGGCGACGATGCAGTGCTGGTGCTCGACACCCAGGCCACGCCGGTGATGGCGCAAGACGTGATCCGCCGCATCCGCGAGGTCACCGACCTGCCGATCAAGTACGTGCTGATGACGCACTACCACGCGGTGCGGGTGCTGGGCGCGTCGGCCTACAAGGCCGAGGGCTGCGAGCACATCATCGCCAGCGCCGACACCCGCGACCTGATCGTCGAGCGCGGTGAGCAGGACAAGGCCAGCGAGATCGGCCGCTTCCCGCGGCTGTTCCAAAACGTCGAGAGCGTGCCGCCCGGCCTGACCTGGCCGACGATGACCTTCACCGGCAAGATGACCCTCTGGCTTGGCTCGCTTGAAGTGCAATTGCTGCAACTCGGCCGGGGCCACACCAAGGGCGACACCGTGGCTTGGCTGCCGCAGCAAAAAATCCTGTTCTCGGGCGACCTGGTCGAGTTCGACGCCACGCCCTACGCCGGTGACGCCTACTTCAAGGACTGGCCGCAGACGCTCGACAACATTGCCGCGCTGCAGCCCGCGCAACTGGTGCCCGGCCGAGGCGCCGCGCTGACCACACCCGCGCTGGTGGCCGCCGGCCTGCAAGGCACCCGCGACTTCATCGCCGATGTCTACAACAGCGTCAAGGACGGTGTGGCCGCCGGCAAGGATTTGAACGCGGTCTACAAGGACACGCTGGCGCGGCTGTCGCCCAAGTACGGCAGCTGGGTGATCTTTCAGCACTGCATGCCGTTTGATGTGACCCGCTGTTTTGACGAGGTGACCGGCTACCCCGACCCCCGAATCTGGACCGCCGAGCGCGATGTGCAGATGTGGAAGGCACTGGAAGCCTGATCGCGGCTCCGCACGGCCGAGCCCGTCGCCAGCCGCCCCAAACCCGCCAGCCCCCCCGCAGCCGCCACCCGACCCCAACCCCCAGGAGCCCGCCATGACGACCCCCTTGCGCATCCACCATGTGGCCTACCGCTGCATCGACGCCAAAAAAACCGTCGAGTGGTACCGCGACCACCTGGACATGGGTTTTGTGCTGGCCATTGCCGAGGACCATGTGCCCTCGACCCATGCACCCGATCCGTACATGCATGTGTTTCTCGACGCCGGCGGCGGCAACGTGCTGGCGTTTTTTGAGCTGCCCAACTCACCGCCCATGGGGCGCGATACCAACACCCCCGTGTGGACCCAGCACATCGCCTTCAAGGTGGGCAGCCTCGACGAGCTGATGGCCGCCAAGGCCAAGCTCCAAGCGGCCGGCATTGCGGTGATCGGCCCGACCAACCACACCATCTTCCAGTCGATCTATTTCTTTGACCCCAACGGCCACCGGCTGGAGCTGGCGGTCGACACCGCCACGCCCGAGATGAACCAGCAGCTCGACAGCGTCAAGTGGGCGATGCTCAACGAATGGGCCGAGACCAAGCGCGCGCCCAGACACGCCGCCTGGATGCATGCCAACGAGCTGAGCGGCCAAAGCGGCGACATCGGTACCTGATACCGCTGACCTGACCCGGGGCTCGCCATGCTCAGCACCTACACCTACCCCCGCTACGCCTACCGCCGGCCGGTTGAACTCGACTCCCCCGGCAGCTGCAGCCGCCACCCGGTGGTGGTGATCGGCGCCGGCCCGGTGGGCCTGGCTGCGGCCATCGACCTGGCCCAGCACGGCCTGCCTGTCGTGCTGCTGGATGACGACGACACCGTCAGCGTCGGCTCAAGAGGCCTGTGCTACGCCAAGCGCACGCTGGAGATCCTCGACCGGCTGGGCTGCGGCCAACCGGTGGTGGACAAGGGCGTGACCTGGAACATCGGCCGCACCTTCTTCGGCGAGGCCGAGGTCTTTCACTTCAACCTGCTGCCCGAGCCCGACCACTGCCGGCCCGGCATGGTCAACCTGCAGCAGTACTACCTGGAGCAGTACCTGGTCGAGCGTGCGATGGCGCTGCCCAAGCTCGACCTGCGCTGGAAGCACAAGGTGCTGGCCGTCACGCCGCTGGCGCCTGCCGACCCGGCCAGCACCGACCCGGCCGACACCGGAAAGGCCGGCGCGCTGATCGAGATCGACACCGCTGACGGCCGCTACACCCTGCACGCCGACTGGCTGGTGGTGGCCGACGGCGCGCGCAGCCCGGTGCGGCGCCAGCTCGGACTCGATGTCGAGGGCAAGGTCTTCCAGGACCGCTTCCTGATCGCCGATGTGGTGATGAAAACGCCGATGTTTGCCGACGGCGCGGCCGAGCGCTGGTTCTGGTTCGACCCGCCGTTTCACCGCCACCAGAGCGTGTTGCTGCACCGCGAGGCCGACAACGTCTGGCGCATCGACTTCCAGCTCGGCTGGGACGCCGACCCGGAAGAGGAAAAAAAGCCCGAGCGGGTGATCCCCCGCATCCAGGCCATGCTGGGGCCTGGCCGCGAGTTCGAGCTGGAGTGGGTCAGCGTCTACACCTTCCAGTGCCGGCGCATGCAGCAGTTCCGCCACGGCCGCATCCTGTTTGCGGGCGACGCGGCGCACCAGGTCTCGCCGTTTGGTGCGCGGGGTGCCAACTCCGGCCTGCAAGACACCGACAACCTGGCCTGGAAGCTCAAGCTGGTGCAGGGCGGCCTAGCGCCCGAGCGCCTGCTCGACAGCTACAGCGCCGAGCGGGTGGCCGCTGCCGACGAGAACCTGCTCAACTCTACCCGCTCGACCGACTTCATCACGCCCAAGAGTGCAGTGTCCAAGGCCTTCCGCAACGCGGTGCTGACGCTGGCCGGTGTGCATCCGTTTGCCCGCGCGCTGGTCAATTCGGGCCGCTTGTCAGTGCCCGCGCACTTGACCGCGTCGCCGCTCAACACGCCGGATTCGGCCGCGTTCGAGAGCCCGTTGCGGCCCGGCGCGCCGGTGGCCGATGCGCCGGTGCGCCAGCGCGGCACCTCAGCCGATGCCTGCGAGGGTGAAGCCGACGCGGCAGGCCGCTGGGCCGACAGCTGGCTGCTCCACCACACCGGCGGGCAGTTTGTGCTACTGCTGTTTGTGACCCACCCGGACACGCTCGGCGCGGCCGCGCTGCAAGCCTTGCAAGGCCTGGCCGGCGGCCGCATCCCGGTGCGCGCGGTGTTGATCTGCGCGCCCACCGCCCCCCCGCCCGCCGGCGCTGCGCCGCCCGGCTGTACGCTGCTGCTCGATCACCAAGGTGCAGCGGCAAGGCGTTTTGACGGCCAGCCCGGCACCGCCTACCTGCTGCGCCCCGATCAGCATGTGGCCGCGCGCTGGCGTGGGCTGGATGCGGTGGCCGTGGCGGCAGCCCTGGCGCGGGCCACCGGCCACGCCGTTGGCGACCCTGCCGCGCCCGGCGCCGAGACCGCTGACCCCACTCAAGCTGTCACCACGCCAGCCCAGCCCGCGCCCGCGCCCGCGCATGCCTGAGCCCGCCGGCCACGGCGCCGCCCGCCCCGCCGCCTGCGCGCGCCCCAACCCTCCGCGTCCATGACCCCGCACCTGCAGACCCAACCCAACTTCGGCATCCCGGGCGAGCACTACCTCAACGCCTACAGCCCGGGCGATGATTTTTATCAGGCCTTGATCGACAGCCACCGCAACCTCGACGAGACCGAGAGCCACGCGCTCAACGCCCGACTGATCCTGCTGCTGGCCAACCACATCGGCGACCTGCGGGTGCTGCGCGAGGCGCTGGCGGCTGCCCGCCATGGCGCACCCGCCGCCGCGCCTGCCACCCCCACCGCTGCCGCTGCCGCTGCCTCTGCCGCTGCCGCTGAAACCCTGCCATGACCCCAGCCTTGACCGATGCCACCCACGCCCCCGGCCTGCGCAGCTGGGTGGCCTCGGCCAACCGGGCCGGCGCCGAGTTTCCGGTGCAAAACCTGCCCTACGGCCGCTTCCGGCGCGCCCGGCTCGACACAGGCACCGGCGTTCACACCGGCGCCGACACACACCTGTCCGACCCCTGGCGCATCGGCGTTGCGATTGGCGACCAGATCCTCGACCTGGCCGCCGCACAGCAACTCAGCCCACCGGTCTGGCCGGCTGCGCTGGCGCCGCACTTTCAGGCTCTGGCTGCGGGTGACCTGGCCACTGTGATGGCGGCACCCAAGACAGCGCGGTTGGCCTTGCGCCAGGCCTTGTCAGCCGCGCTGGCGGCTGGCAGCCCGCAGCAAGCCGCGCTGACCGGCTG
>JANYKR010000090.1 GCA_025358155.1 Betaproteobacteria bacterium | reverse complement strand
TGACCGGTGGCACTTCGCGCCAGCAGGCGCAAGAAGGTGGCGGCGTCGTCCAGCGTGGGCACCACGCGCTCGATGCCGCTGGTGACGATGTGCACCCGCGCCAGCGTCTGGGTCAGGTCGCCGTTGCCCTCGTTGGTGACGATGATGCTGGAGCCGGTTTCGGCCACGAGAAAATTGCCACCGGTGATGCCCACGTCGGCCCGGAAGTAGTGGCCGCGCAGCACCTGCCTTGCCTCGTTGACCATGTCGCCGATCTCGGTCAGGTGCCGGGTGTAGCCCAGCGGGCGGTGGTGGGTGTCGAACAGGTCGGCCACTTGTTCGCGGGTCTTGTGCACGGCGGGCACGATGATGTGGCTGGGCGGCTCCTGGGCGAGCTGGATGATGTACTCACCCAGGTCGGTTTCAATCACCTCGTAGCCGGCGTGCTCCAGCGCGGCGTTCAGGCCGATCTCCTCGCTGACCATCGACTTGCCCTTGGTGATGGTCTTGGCCCCCACCCGTTGGCAGATGCCGAGGATGATCTCGCGGGCGTCTTCGGCGCTGGCCGCCCAGTGCACCTGGCCGCCCTGGCGGATGACTTGCGCCTCGTAGCGCTCCAGGTAGCCGTCGAGGTGGGCGAGCACATGGTCCTTGAGGTCGCGTGCCCGCTCACGCAAGGCCTCGAACTCGGGCAGGGCGGCCACCTGGGCAGCGCGCTTTTGCACGAAGCCGCCGCTGGCGCGGTCCAGCGCCGCCTGCAGGCGCTTGTCATGGATCGCCACCGCCACGCGCTGCGGGAAGGACTTCGCGGCAGCGGACAGGCCGGCGTGCATCAGCTGGCCTCCGGCTCGCCGATTGCCGGCTGCGCGCCCATGCCCGCCAGCAACTCGGCGGTGTGCATCACCCGCACCGGCTTGCCCAGGCGCTTCATCCGGCCGGCGATGTTGAGCAGGCAGCCCAGGTCGCCGCCCAGCAGCGTGGCCGCGCCGCTGGCCTCGATGTGGGCGATCTTGTCGTCCACCATCTTGGTGGAGATGTCGGGGTACTTGACGCAGAAGGTGCCGCCAAAACCGCAGCACTCGTCGGTGCCGCGCATCTCCAGCAGTTGCAGCCCGGCCACGCCTGCCAGCAAGCGGCGCGGCTGGCTGCGCACGCCCAGCTCCCGCAGGCCGGCGCAGCTGTCGTGGTAGGTGACCGTGCCGTCATGGCGGGCATCGACGTGCGTGACCTTGAGCACATCGACCAAAAAACTCAGCAACTCATGGCTGCGGCTGGCCAGGTTCTCGGCGCGGGCGCGCCAGGCCGGCTCGTCGGCAAACAATGCCGGGTAGTCCTGGCGCAACGTGCCCATGCAGGAGCCCGACGGGCCGACCACCGCCTCAAAATCCTCAAACGCCTGGATCACCTGCCGGGCAATCTTTCGGGCATCTTTGCTGTCGCCGCTGTTGAGCGCGGGCTGGCCGCAGCAGGTCTGGCCCGGCGGCACCACCACCTCGCAGCCGGCGCCTTCCAGCAGCTTGACCGCCGCAAACGCAACGCTGGGCCGCATCAGGTCAGCCAGGCAGGTCACAAACAGGCCTACACGCATTGCAATCCTCCGCGTTTTCACCGGTCAACTGGCATCAGGTACGCGGCCGACTCTAGACTTCTGCGTCACAATCACCTTGATACAGATCATTTTCAGCAATGACACGGTGGGCCCGCAGGGAGTGGCGGGCAGCAGCTGGCCTGGCTTGACTGCGCTGCCAATCCGGGCGCATCAGGGCGTGAGGCCTGACCAGCACACAGCCCGGACCGGGCACGACGGACGCCCGGCGTGGCGACCCAGAACCGAGAAGAATTGAAGCCATGGACCACGCGCCCTATCAACGTCTGCACACTGCCCACTGCAGGGTGGTTTGCTCAACCTGCAATCTGCGCGAGATCTGTCTGCCGGTCGGGCTGAGCCGGGATGAACTCGCCACCATCGATGCCCGACTCGTGGCGGTGCAGCGCAAGGTGGCACGGGGCGAGAAGCTGTTTGGTGCCGGCGACCCGTTCGAGGCGGTCTACGCGGTCTGGACCGGGTTTTTCAAGACTTGCGTGGCGTCGCGCGACGGGCGCGAGCAGGTCACGGGCTTCCAGATGGGCGGCGAGCTGATCGGGCTGGACGGCATCGGCACGCGCCGCCACGAGGTGGACGCGGTGGCGCTGGAGGACTCGCAGGTCTGTGTGATCCCGTTTGAGGCGCTGGAGGTGCTGTCCCAGGAAGTGGTGTCGCTGCAGCAGCAGTTTCACCGCATCATGAGCCATGAGATCGTGCGCAACCACGGCGTGATGCTGCTGCTGGGCAGCATGCATGCCGAGGAGCGCCTGGCTGCGTTTCTGCTGAACCTCACCCACCGTTTGAGCACCCGTGGCTTTTCGGCCTCGTCGATCGTGCTGCGCATGAGCCGCGAGGAGATCGGCAGTTTTCTGGGCCTAAAGCTCGAAACCGTGAGCCGGACCTTCTCCAAGTTCCAGGCCAATGGCCTGCTGGAGGTGCAGCACCGCCATATCCAGGTGGTCGATCCGGAGGGGCTCAAGCAACTGCTCGACGGCGAGGCCGACTGAGTGCCTGCGGCCTGACCAGCCCCGCGATCAAACGTCTTCGGCCACCATGTCGATCGCGCCGCTGGGGCATTCGGCGGCGCAAATGCCGCAGCCTTTGCAGTAGTCCAGGTTGAACTCGAAGCCCCGGCCCGGGCCGAGCTTGATGACGGCGTTGTCCGGGCAGACGCCGTAGCAGTTGTCGCACTCAAAGCAGTTGCCGCAACTCAGGCAGCGGCGGGCCTCGAACAGGGCGTTGTCCTCGGTCAGCCCGCCTTGAACCTCGTCAAAGCTGCTGCTGCGGCGGGCCAGATCGAGCTGCGGTCGAACGGTCTTGGGCGCATCGCTGTAGTACCAGGGGTTGAGCCGGTCGAAGCTGGCCGGGGCGTGTTTGGCTGGCGCGCTGCCCTTCACCCCGCGCAGCCAGGCGTCGATCTGACGCGCTGCCTTTTTGCCGTGGCCCACGGCCACCGTCACGTTGCGCTCGGCCGGCACCATGTCGCCACCGGCAAACAGGCCGGGCCGGCCGGTCATCATCGTGACGGGGTCGATCTGCACCACGCCGCCCGTCACCTCCAGGCCGGGCACATCCTGCAGCAGCGACAAATCCACATCCTGGCCCAACGCCAGCACCAGCGAGTCGGCGGCCAGCGTCTCGAGCTCGCCGGTCGGCTGCGGGAAGCCATGGTGGTCGAGCGCCATCTTCTCGACGGTGATCGCGCCGTCGCCCGCCTGCCTGATGGTCGACAGCCACTTGATCATCACGCCTTCTTCGAGCGCTTCCTCGACCTCGAAGTCGTGCGCCGGCATCTTTTCGCGCGTGCGGCGGTAGACGATGATGGCTTCGGTGGCGCCCAGGCGCTTCGCCGTGCGCGCCATGTCGATGGCGGTATTGCCGCCGCCGTAGACGACGACGCGGCGGCCGAGCATCGGCGGCTCGGCGCCTTCCATCGAGCGCAGCACCGAGATCGCATCGAGGACCTTGGCCGAATCGCCGGCCGGAATGAACGCGCGCTTGGCGATGTGGGCGCCGACGGCGAGGAAGGCGGCGTCGAAGCCGCCTTGCTGCATCTCCGCGAGAATGTTTTCGACCTTGCTGCCGTACTCGATGCGCACGCCGAGTTTGACGATGCGCTGCACTTCGGCATCGAGCACATCGCGCGGCAGGCGGTACTTGGGAATGCCGAAACGCATCATCCCGCCCGGCTTCGGACCGGCTTCATAGACCGTCACACGGTGGCCGAGGCGGACGAGGTGGTATGCCGCCGACAAGCCCGACGGCCCGGCGCCGACCACCAGCACATGCTTGCCCGAGCTCGCCGCGGGCGCATCGAATCTCCAGCCCTGCCTGATCGCCTCGTCACCGAGAAAGCGTTCGACCGAGTTGATGCCGACCGGCGAGTCGATCCGGCCTCGATTGCACTGGCTCTCACAGGTGTGATAACAAACGCGACCCATGATCGCCGGGAAAGGATTGTCCCGAACCAGGTGACGCCAGGCGGTTTGGTAGTCGCCCGACTCGGCGTGGAAGAGCCAGCCCTGGATGTCCTCGCCAGCCGGGCATTCCTGGTTGCACGGCGGCAGACGGTGCAGGTACACCGGGCGCTCGGTGCGCCACGAGCCGGTGTGGTTGGCGAGCGAGGAGCCGACGTCGAGCGTGATCGCGAAAGGCTTTTGCATGGTCAAGCCTCGGAATCGATCAGGTGGTAGCGCTCGATGTTGCGATCGGCCGTCGCTTGCAGTCGCGCGATGGTCGCGACGTCCGGTTCCTTGCCGAACAGGTGCGCGAAGCGGCGCTGCGGCTTCAGGTACTCCTCGACGGGCACGTGTCGGCGGATCTTCGAGACCTGCGTCACTTCGCCGTACACCGCCTCGAACACCGGGAAGAGCCCGCTCTCCTGTGCGAGGCGCGCGAGCCGGATGGTGTCGTGCGAGGCCGAGCCCCAGCCGAGCGGGCACGGCACGAAGATGTGGATGTAGCGCGCGCCACGGATCGCCATGGCCGTGCGCGCCTTGTGCTCGAGGTCGTGCAGGTCGGCCACGGTGGCCGTTGCGACGTAAGGGATCTCGTGCGCCATCGCGATCCGCGGCAGGTTCTTGCCCTGGCCGAAGGTGTTGCCCGGATGCGCACCGACCGCCGGCGTGGTCGCCGTGCGCGCCGCCGCCGGCGTGGCCGACGAGCGCTGCACGCCGGTGTTCATGTAGG
>JANYKR010000071.1 GCA_025358155.1 Betaproteobacteria bacterium | reverse complement strand
GCTCGAGCCACCGAGCCGGCATCGAGCGTCGAAGACGAAGCTTTCGCGTCGGGCGACCTGGTGCTGATCCCGCTGTCGCGCCTAGTGCCGTCCGCGTTCAACGTGCGCAAGTCCGGCGGTGAAAATGTCGGCGAACTGGCGGCACTCATCAAGGCCCAGGGCCTGCTGCAGAACCTCGTCGTTCATCCCGATGAAACCAAGCGCGGCAAGTCCACGGGGGACTATGGCGTCGCGGCGGGTGGCCGTCGCCTGCGTGCGCTGGGCCTGCTGGCCAAGGCCGGTGACATCCCGCTCGACAAGGACATTCTTTGCCGACTGATCACGCGCGATGCCGCCATCGCTGCGAGCATGGCCGAGAACAGTGGTCGGGCCCCGATGAGCGTGGCCGATACCGTTACGGCCTTCGCCGAGATGATCGCCGCAGGGGCGGGCGTGGAAGATGTGGCGGTGTGCTTCGGCATCACGCCGCTGACGGTGCAACGCCGCTTGAAGCTGGCGAAGGTGTCGCCGGTGCTGTTCGAGTTGTTCCGGCAGGACAAGATCAACCTTGACCAGCTGATGGCGCTGGCGATCACCGACGACCACGCCGCGCAGGAGCGGGTCTGGAACTCGACGCCGTCCTACAACCGCAACCCCAGCGGTCTGCGTCGCCTGCTGCTCGGACGCGAAATCGACGCGGCCACCGATCCCCTGGCCAAGTTCGTCGGTATCCCGGCCTACGAGGCAGCGGGCGGTGTCGTGGTGCGCGACCTGTTCGAGGACGCCGGCAGCGGCTACATCACCGATGCCGAACTGCTGCAGCGTCTGGCCATTGAGCGACTGACCGAGCGGGCGCAAACCTTCAAGGCCGATGGCTGGGCCTGGACCGAGGCGCGGACGTCGTTCGATCACTCGGAGCGGCAGGGTTTCGGGGTGGCGTCGATGAATCAACGTGCACCGACACCGGAGCAGCAGGCCGCGCGCGATGCGCTGCTGACCGCCAAGGAGGAAGCCAACAAGGGGCTTGAAGACCTCTATGACGCCGAGGACAGCGACGACGATCCCGGCTTCGATTCGGCGAAGGCGAGCGCGCTGGAAGCCGAAGTCGAGGCCATCGACGCCAAGCTGGAAAAGCTGCGCCACGAACTGAGCGAGTGGACCCCCGACATCCTGGCCTTTGCCGGCGTGGTAGTGGCGCTAGACCGAAATGGCGAGGTGATCGTGCATCGCGGCATGGTGAAACCGGAGGACCGCAAGCAGGCCGCGAAGGCGGCAGCGGCAGCGTCCGCAAATCGTGGAACAGACGGCGCGAACAGCGACACGGGGGAGGACGCCGATCAACAAGCCAGCGTGAACCCCGAGAGCCTCGTTCGCAAGCTGACTTCCCACAAGACCAAGGCGCTGCAGGTGCTGATGTCGGACAACACCCACGTTGCCCTGGCCGCACTGGCGCACACGCTGGTGCAGCAGCTTGTGATCGGCTACGTGGGCGGCATGCACCGCACTGTATCGGCACTGAGCTTGCGGGCCAACGACTGCGACAGTGCACTCAAGGGCGTGGCCGACGACATCGAGGCGTCGCGTGCGTGGGGCGAACTGGCGAACCGGCTGGACAACTGGCGCGAGCGCCTCCCGGGCGATGCGGATCGACTGCTGCCCTGGCTGATCAGTCAGCCACAGGAAACGCTGCTTGAACTGCTGGCGCTTTGCTCGGCGCTGTCCGTCAGCGCCATGAGCGGACGTGAGGCCGACACCACCGGCGACGCCCTGGCCGCTGCGGTGGGCCTGGACATGGCCGACTGGTGGACACCGACCGCCTGCAGCTATCTCGCGCAGGTGCCGAAGGCACGCATCGTCGAGGCGGTGACCGAGGCGGTATCCATCGAGAAGGCCGCACCGCTGGCCAGGCTCAAGAAGGGCGAGGCGGTTGCCGCTGCCGAGGCGCTGCTGCAGGGCACCCGCTGGCTTCCCTCAACGCTTCGCGCTCGCGTCGGCAAGACGGCCTGACCTGAAGACCCAACCCCGGCCGCTGTCCGCACACCAGCGGGTGACGGCCGGGCCTACCGAACACAACTGAAGGACTGCCATGAAGATCGGTGAATTTCGCGAAGCGGTGGACTCCCTGAACTGGAACCGCCGCGACCTGTCCGGCGCGACGCGCCAGGAGTTCGTGGCGATGGATGTGCGG
>JANYKR010000065.1 GCA_025358155.1 Betaproteobacteria bacterium | reverse complement strand
GTGGTGGCGGGCGAGCGGCCGGTACAGCAGTTGCAGCGCGTCATCGGTGACGGCCTGGTCTATCCGGCCGCCCAACTGCAGGCCGAGTCCTGGCGTGCCGAGCTGTGCTGGCGTGGCAACAGCCACTGGTGCGCCAGCGGTGCCTGGTTCGGCTTTTGCGCGCTGGCGCAGGCGGTGTGGCCTGGGCGCAGTTTTGATTTCGAGCGGGTGCCGCTGGCGCGCGCCTTCTGGCGGCATGACCTGCTGCTGAAATACACCGATGTGGTGTGCCATGAGAGCGTGGTCAGCCTGCCCCGGCGTGCCCGCACGGTGTACGACAACCGGCTGCTGGCCACCACCGGCGGCCATGTCGGCAACCACTACGTGCTGCAGAACGAGGCCGCGCCCTACCAGGAGGCGGTGGTGATCTTTGGCGACAGCTACGCCTTTGATTGCGGCTTCTCGGACCTGTTGGCGGCCTTCTTTGGCCAGGTGCATTTTGTCTGGCACACCCAGGTCGACTTTCGCTACTGCCGCAGCGTCAACGCCCGGCTGGTGCTGGTGCAGAGCGCCGAGCGCTACCTGTCCCGGCCGCATCCGATGGACTTGTTGCCCGAGCGCCTGCTCGCCGACCCAACGCTGGCCACCGCATGATGAACACGCCCATGAACGTCTGCCTCGTCCAGTACAACCCGTTCTACCCCAAGGTGGGCATCCTGGATGCCTACAACGAGGTGGTCGAGTCTTACCACTGGGGCTTTGCCGCGCTGGGGCACCGGGTGGTGCGCCGGGTCAACAGCTTCGACCCCGAGGCACTCAACATCGTCTTCGGTTTCCAGATTCCGTTGCAGCTCGGCCTGATCGACAGCTTCCCGCCCAACACGATCTTCTTCAACATGGAGCGCTACGCCGGCATGTCGCTGGTGGGCACCGGCGCGCACTACGTGGCCAGCCGTTTCCAGATCTGGGACTACAGCCAGGGCAACGTGGCGAGCTGGAATGCGGTGGGCCCCAGGTTCCCGGCGTACTACGCCCAGACCGGCTACGCACCCAACCTGGAGAAGGTGCCCGCCGGCCTGACCCAGGACATCGACGTGCTGTACTTCGGCAACATCACGGCCGACCGCTTTGATGCCTTGCACAAAATCTCCGGCCTGCGGCCCGACCTGACCGGCCTGTCGGTGATGACGCTGTGCAATGTCTGGGGCGCCCAGCGCGACGAGTTCATTGCACGCGCCAAGGTGGTGGTCAACTTCTCGCGCGGCAACATCTTCGAGATCGTCCGGGTGTCGTACCTGATGGCCAACAAAAAGGCCGTGATCTGCGACTTCATCGACGGGCTCGAGATCGAGGACGACCTGCGCCGCGACAACACCCTGCGCTTTGTGCGCAGCGCCGATATCCAGAGCGCCTGCCAGGCCCTGGTGGCCGACGACGCCGCCCGCGAGGCCTATGCGGCCCGGGGCTACGAGCGCTTCAGGCAGCGCGACATCCGCCAGGTCATCACCGGCTTTTTCGGCTGAGGCACTGAGCCGGCGTGAGCCGGCCTGCGTGAGCCCTCCGGCGTGAGCCGGCCTGCGTGAACCGTCCGGCGTGAGCCGTCCTGCTTGAGCCGTGCATGCACGGCTGCCCGTGTCATGCCGGGCTGCCCGTGTCATGCCAGGCTGTCAGGCCAGCGGCCAGACTCCTCCTGCCAGTGGTCAACGGTTTGTGGCCGTGCCTCGCCCAAAAACCAAGGGCCATGCAACGCGCACGGCCCTCGGGCTGAACCCTCCCGGCCGCCGACCTCAGCGGACTGCGGTCGGCGGCTCAGCGGGATCAGAACAGCAGGTTCTGGCTGCGCAGCAGTTCTTCGTCCAGCGGCGTTGCGTGGCGGATGGCCGCAACCGTGGCCACCGTGGCCTCGGCCGCTGCCGCGTGCACCGGTGCGGTATCGGCCGACGCTGCGGCAGGGCTGGCCGGTACCAGGTCGGTCGGTGCCGGGGCCAGCAACTCATCGAGCTTGGGCGCTGCGGCCCCGCTGGCCTTGGTGAACCAAACGTCCGCCATCTCGTGGGTCTTGCCGTCGGCCGTCTCGTAGCCCGAGATCATGCCCACCAGGTTGCCGTGATCGGTGCGGGTGGAGGTGGCGTAGCTCAGGTCCAGCGCGGTGATGCCCAGCTCGATCAGCCCTTTGAGCTCGCCGACGTCGGTCTTGCCGTTGTGGTTGGCGTCCACCCAGACCTTCAACTCGCCAAACGCTGCATCCTGGGCGTTGAGCTTGTGGTCATGGTTGACATCCAGGGCCGCCAACGCCGCGTAGCCGTTGCCTGCCCGGCTACCGTCAGCCAGCAAGGTGGCCGAGCCAAACAATTCAGCACCGTTGTTGATCACGCCGTCGTGGTTGATGTCGCGCACCAGCAGGCCGTCGGTGGCGCTGACCCAGCCCACCTGGGCGGCATGGCCGGTGGCATTGAGGTCGAAACTGACCCCATGCGCCGCCGACACCGTGGACACGCCGTCGCCGTTGAGATCCAGCACGATCGGCGACACGGCCACCATGGCGTCACGCTGCGGCTGCGACATCGCGTTTTGCTGGGCGGCGGTGAAGGCCATCGACTGCACCGCCGACATCCCGGCAATGTCAGCCGCGTCCAGCGCCACCACCTGGGCGGTGCTGAATGCGGTGATCTGCGCCACGGTCAGGCTGGCGGCCTGGTCGCCGGTCAGGGCGTGGATGTCGGCCGTCGCCAACCAGGTGATCTGCTGGGTGGTCAGCGCCGCGATCTGGGCGCCGCTCATGGCCTCGACCTCGGCCGTGGTCAGCGCCACGATCTGGCTCTGGCCCAGCGCCTGGATCTGCTGGGTGCCGAATTCGACGATGTCGGACGCCCCCAGCGCGGCGATGTCGGCGGTCTCGATGGCCCGAACCTGGGCGCTGCTCAGCCCGCTCATCTGCTCTGCCGTCAAGGCCCGCAGGTCGGCGCTGTCCAGCGCCACCATGTCGGCGGTGCTGAAGGCGCGGATCTGGGCCACGCTCAGTGAGGCCAGGTCGCTGCTTTCGAGCTGGTTGACCTGCGCGGTGGTGAAGCTCGCCACCTGCGCGGTGGTCAGTGACTGGAACTGGGTCTCGGTCAGCGCGTTCAGATCGTCGGTGGCCAGGCTGGCAATCTGCACCGTGCTCAAGCCGTGCAACTGGGCGGCACTGAGTGCCTGCAGCTGGTCACTGCCCAGGCCGCCCAGTTGCGCGGTGGTCAGTACGCTGATTTGCGCGCTGCCCCAGCCGAGCATGGCGTCCGCCCCGATCACGCCGATGTCGGCAACCTCGATGGCCCGAATTTGCAGGGTGGTCAGCGCTGCCAGCTGGTCGGCCGACAGGATGTTGACCGAGCTGGTGGCCAGTGCGCCGATGTCTGCCGTGGTGAGCGCCCGCAGCTGCAGCGCAGACAGCGCGGCCACATCGGCGGTTTCCAGGTGGTTGGCCTGGGCCGTGGTGAGCGCGGCGATCTGCGCCGCGCTCAGCAACTGGAACTGCGTAGCGGTCAGCGTGTTCAGGTCGTCGGTGGACAGTGAGGCCACCTGCGCTGTGCTCAAGCCGTACAGCTGCACGTCGGTCATGGCCTGCAGTTGGGCACTGCCCAGCGCCGCCAATTGCGCCGTGCTGAGCTGGCCTATCTGGGCGCTGCTCAGGCCGCCGAAGGCGTCTACCCCGATCGCGCTGAAGTCGGCGCTGTCGATGGCCCGCAGCTGCGCCGAGCTCAGGGCGGCCAACTGGGTTGCGCCCAGGGCCTGGATGTCGGCACTGTCCATCGCCGTCATGTCGGCCAGGCTGATGGCCCGTACCTGTGCACTGCTCAGGCTGGCCAGGTCGGCGCTCTCGATGTTGGCGATCTGCGCCGTGCTCAACGCGGCGATCTGGGCGGTGCTCAGAACCTGGAACTGCAAGGCGGTGAGCGCGTTCAGGTCGTCGGTGGCCAGGCGGCTGATCTGGGCCGTGCTCAGGCCGCCGAGCTGGCTGTCGCTCAAGGCCTGCAGCTGCTCGGTGCTCAGGCCACCCAGCTGGGCGGTGTTGAGCTGGCCGATCTGGGCGCTGCTCAAGCCGGCCAGGGCCGCCAGGCCGATGCCTGCCATGTCGGCGGCATCGATGGCCCGCAGCTGGGTCGAGCTGATGCCTGAGAGCTGTTCGGCCGTCAAGGCGCCGATGTCGGCACTGTCCATCGCCGCGAGGTTGGCCACGCTGATGGCGCGGACCTGGGCCACGCTCAAGGCAGCCAGGTCGGCGCTTTCCAGGTTGGCGGCCTGGGCGGTGCTGAACGCGGCGATCTGGGCCGTGCTCAGGGCCTGGAACTGCCCTTCGGTCAAGGCATTCAGGTCGTCGGTGGCGAGCGAGGCCACCTGGGTGACGCTCAGGCTCTGCAGCTGGGCGGCGCTCAGCGACTGGAGCTGGTCAGACCTCAGCGCACCCAGCTGGGCGGTGGTGAGCTGGGCCATCTGCGTGTTGCTCAGGCCGGCCAGCGCGTCGTTGCTCAGGCCCACCAGGTCGCCAGCGTCAAGGGCGCGGATCTGCACGGTGCTCAGGGCCGCCACTTGGTCGGCGCTCAGCAGGCTCAGGTCGGCGCTGTCCATCGAGGCCATCTGGTCGGTGCTCAGGCCGCGCAACTGGGCAGCGCTCAGCACTTGCATCTGGCCCGCAGTCAGGGCGTTCAGCTGGATGGTGCTCAGCGCGCCCAGCTGGTTGCTGGTGATGCCGGTGAACACATCGGCGCCGATGGCCTGCAGGTCGACCGTCTCCAGAGCCCGTACCTGGGCCGTGGTCAGCACACCGACCTGAGCGACCGTCAGCGCGCTGACGTCAGCGGTGTCCAGGGCCACGATGTTGGCGGTGGTGATCGCCTGCACCTGGGCTGCAGTCAGCGAGGCCAGGTCGGTGGCTTCGAGGTTGCTGATCTGGGCGCTGGTCAGCGCGGCGATCTGGGCGGTGCCAATGGCCTGGAACTGGGTCTCGGTCAAGGTATCGAGCGCACTGGTGCTCATCGACACGATCTGGGCCGTGGTCAGGCCCCGCACCTGGTTGTCGTCCAGCGCCTGCAGCTGGTTGGAGCCCAGGGCGGCGAGCTGGCCGGTGCTGAGGGCACCGATCTGGTTGCTGGTGAAGCCGGTGATCACGCTGGCATCGATCGCCTTGATGTCGGCCGTCTCGATCACCCGCACCTGGTCGGTGGTCAGTGCGCCCAGCTGGGCGGCGGTGATCACCGAGTAGTCGGCGGTGTCCAGGGCCACCAGGTTGGCGGTGGTGATGGCGCGCATCTGCTGGGCCGTCAGCGCGGACAGGTCGGCACTCTCCAGGCTGCTGATCTGTTGCGAGGTCAGCCCGGCGATCTGCGACGTGGTCAGTGACTGGAACTGCGACGCCGTCAGCGTGTTCAGGCCGGCAGTGCCCAGGGCGGTGAGCTGGGGCGTGGTCAGGCCGAGGATCTGCGAGTCGGTCAGCGCCTGGATCTGCTGGGTGGCCAGACCCGACAGCTGCGCGGTCGACAGCGCACCCAGCTGGGCGGCGGTCAGCGACGGCATGATGCTGACGCTGATGCCGGACATGTCCTGGGTCTCGATCGCCTGGATCTGGGTCAGGGTCATCGCGGCGATCTGCTCACCGCTGAGCGCGGCGATGTGCACGCTGTCGAGTGCGACGATGTTGGCCGTGCTCACCGCCCTGATCTGGGCGGCTGTCAGTGCGTTCAGGTCAGCGGTTTCCAGGTTGCTGAACTGGGCGCTGCCCAGGGTGGCGATCTGGCCGGTGGTCAGCGCCTGGAATTGCGCCGCGTCCAGGCTGTCCAGGTTGGCGGTGCCCAGGCTGGCAATCTGCGTTGCGGTCAGGCCCGCCAATTGATCGGCGTTGAGGCCGCGCAGCTGGATGGTGGCCAGGTTGGACACCTGGTCGGTGCTGAGCGCGCCGATCTGCGCTGCGCCAAGGGTCGACAGCCCGGCGGTGCCCAGGGCCGCCAGATCTGCGGTGTCGATGGCGCGCAATTGGCTGGCCGTCAGCGCTGCCATCTGGCTGCCGGTCAGGCTGCCCAGCTCGGCGCTGCCCATGGCAGTGATGTTGCCCACGCTGATGGCGCGCACCTGGGCGGCGCTCAGCGAGCTCAGGTCTACGGTTTCGAGGTTGTTGATCTGGGCCGAGGTGAGGCCGGCAATCTGGCTGACGCTCAGGGCCTGGAACTGTGCGGTGGTCAGCTGGTCCAGGTCGGCGGTGCCCAGTGCGGCAATCTGCGGCACCGTCAGCCCGGCGATCTGGGTGTCGGTCAGCGCCCGCAGCTGGTTGGAGGTGAGGGCGTCGAGCTGCAGGTTGCTCATGGCACCGATCTGGGCCGAGCCCAGGCTGGTGAAGTTGGCCGTGGCGATGGCCGCAACGTCGGCCGTGGTGATGGCCCGTACCTGGGCTGCCAAGAGCGCGGCGAGCTGGCTGCCGGTCAGGGTGTAAATGTCGGCAGTGTCCAACGCGGCGATGTTGGCCGCCGTGATCGCCCGCACCTGGGCCGACGACAGCGCGGTCAGGTCGGCGGCTTCGAGGTTGCTGATCTGGTTGGAGGACAGCGCGGCGATCTGGCCGGTGGTCAGGGCCTGGAACTGGCTGGCCGTGAACACGTTGAGGTCGTCGGTGCTCATCGCAGCGATCTGCGCGGCGCTCATGCCCCCCAGCTGGGCGTCGGTCAAGGCCAGCAACTGGTTGGAGCTCAATGCCGCCAGCTGGGCGTTGGACAGCGCCGCGATCTGGGCATTGGCCAACAAGCCGATGCTGGCGCTGGCGATGCCGCTGAGGTCGGCGGTCTCGATCGCCCGCACCTGGGCCGTGGTCATAGCGTTGAGCTGGTCGATGCTCAGGGCGGCGATGTCGGCACTGTCGAGCACGGCCGTACCACGGGTGTTGAGCGCAACGATCTGGGCGGTGGACAGGGCGGCCAGGTCGACCGTTTCCAGGTTGGCCACTTGCACGGTGGTCAATGCGCCGATCTGGGCGGTGCTCAGGGCCAGGAACTGGTCGGCGCTGAGCTTGTTCAGATCATCGGTGGCCAGGCCGGCAAGCTGGGCGGTGCCCAGGGCGTGCAACTGGTCGGCGCTCAGCGTTTGCAGCTGTGCCGAGCCCATGGCGCCCAGCTGGGCGGTGCCCAGCGCGGCAATCTGGGCTGTGCCCATCAGGCTGATGGCCTCGGCCGACAGGCCGGCCACGTCGGCGGTCTCGATGGCGCGCAGCTGGGCGGTGCTCAGCGCGGCCACCTGCTCCGGTGTCAAGGCAGCGATGTCGCCACTGTCGAAGGCGGAGATGTCGCGGGTGGTCAGGGCACGCACCTGGGCGGTGCCCAACGAGGCCAGGTCGCTGCTCTCCAGGTTGGCCGCCTGGGCGGTGGTCAACGCGGCGATCTGCGCCGTGGTCAGCGACTGGAACTGCTCGTTGCTGAGCTTGTTCAGGGTTTCAGTGCTCAGTGCTGCAATCTCGTTGGTGCCCAGACCGCGCAGCTGGGCCGAACCCATGGCCTGGAACTGGTCCGAGGCCAGCGCGTCGAGCTGGGCGGTGGTCAGGCCCGACATCTGCGAGCTGCTGAGTGACCGGATGGCATCGGCACTCAGACCGACGATGTCCGACTGGATCGCCTGCATCTGCGCCGAGCTGAGGCCGGAGACCTGGGCGGTGGACAGCACCGCGAAGTCGGCGCTGTCGAGGGCGACGATGTCACGGGTGGTGATGGCGCGGATCTGTGCGGTGCTCAGCGCGGCGAGGTCGGCACTCTCCAGGTTGGCCGCCTGGGCGGTGGTCAGCGCAGCGATGTTCGCGGTGCTCAGCGCCTTGAACTGGCTTTCGGTGAGTGCATCCAGGTTGGCCGTGCTCAGGCCGGCGATCTGGGCGCTGCCCAGGCCAGCCAGCGCGGCGGTGCCCAGCGCCTGCAGCTGTTCGCTGCCGAGCGCGCCAAACTGGCCGGAGCTCAACGAGGCCAGTTGCCCGCTGCCGAGGCCTTGCAGCGCGGTGGTGCTCAGGCCGGCGATGTCGGCAGACTGGATGGCACGCAGCTGCTCGGTACTCAGCGCGCCCACCTGGGCCGAGCCCAGCACCGCGATGTCGACGCTGTCGAACGCGGCGATGTCGCGGGTGCTCAGCGCGTTGATCTGGGCCGAGCCCAGGGCCGCGAGGTCGGCGCTCTCCAGGTTGGCAGCCTGGGCGGTGGTCAGGGCGGCAATCTGCCCGGTGGTCAAGGCCTTGAACTGGTCTTCGGTCAGCGTGTTGAGGCTCGCCGTGCCGAGGCTGGCGATCTGGCCAGTGGCCAGACCCTGCAGCTGGGCCGATGCCAGGGCTTGCAGCTGGTCGGTGGCGAGGCTGGCGAGTTGGCCGGTGCTCAGGGCGCCGAGCTGGCTGCTGCTCAGCGCATGCACGGCGTCGGTGCTCAGGCCGGCCAGGCTGGCTGCCTGTACCGCACGCAGCTGGTCGGTGGCCAGCGCGGCCACCTGGCCCGAGCTCAGGCCGGTGAGGTCGGCACTGTCAAAAGCCGCCATCGCGAGGGTGCTGAGGGCGCGGATCTGCGGGTTGGACAGCGCGGCGATGTCGGCAGTTTCGAGATTGACCGCCTGGGCGGTGCTCAGGGCGTTGATCTGCTGGGTCGACAGGGCCCGGAACTGGCCGGTGCTCAGCGCGTCCAGATCGGCGGTGGTGAGGCCGGCGATTTGTGCGGTGCTCAGGCTGCGCAACTCGGCCGTTCCCAGGGCCAGCATTTGGTCGGAGTTCAGGCCGGCCAGTTGCGCCGTGCTCAGCGCCGCCAGCTGGTTGCCGCTCAAGGCGTCTATCACGGCGGTGCTCAGACCGGTGATGACAGCAGCGCCGATGGCGCGCATCTGCTCGGTGCTCAGCGCGGCCAACTGGCCGGTGCTCAGCGCGCTCATGTCGGCGCTGTCGAGTGCGGCGATGTTGCGAGTGCTGATGGCCGCGACCTGCGCGGCGCTCAGCGCGTTCAGGTCAGCGCTTTCCAGGTTGGCCATCTGGGCCGTGGTCAGCGCGGCAACCTGGTCGGTACCCAGGGCCTTGAACTGGCTGGTGCTCAGCGCGTTAAGGTCGTCGGTGCCGAGCGAGGCGATCTGGGCGGTACCCAGGGCCCGCAGCTGAGCGGCGCCCAAGGCCTGCAGCTGGTCAGAGCCCAGCGCAGCGAGTTGGCCGGTGCTGAGTGCGCCGACCTGGTCGGTACCCATGGCATGGATGCTGGCGGTGCTCAGGCCGCCGATATCGGCGGTCTCGATGGCGCGCACCTGCGCGGTGGTCAGCTCGGCCACCTGGGCCGAGCTCAGGGCAGCCCATTGGCCGCTGGCCAGGGCGGCGATGTCGCGGGTGGTGATGGCGCTGATCTGGGCCGTGCTCAAGCCGGCCAGGTCCTCGGTCTCCAGGTTGGCCGCCTGGGCGGTGGTCAGTGCGGCGATCTGGTCATTGTTCAGCGCCCGGAACTGGCCGGTGGTCAGCGCGTTGAGGTCGTCAGTGCTCAGCCCGACCAGTTGGGCACTGCTCAGGCCCCGCAGCTGGGTCGAGCCGAGGGCCTGCAGCTGGTCGGAGCCGAGGGCGGCCAGCTGGCCGTTGCTCAAAGCTTCGATCTGGCTGCTGGCCATGCCGCGCAGCGCCCCGGTGCTGAGGCCGGCCAGGTCGGCGGTCTCGATGGCCCGGATCTGGGCGGTGGTCAGCGCAGCCACCTGCGAGGGCGCCATGGCCGAGAAATCGGCGCTGTCAAGCGCAGCGATGTCCCGGGTGGTGAAGGCGCGCAGCTGGCCAGTGCTCAGTGCAGCCAGGTCGGCGCTCTCCAGGTTGGCCGCCTGGGCGGTGCTGAGGGCGGCAATTTGTTCTGTGCTCAGGGCCCGGAACTGGTCGCTGGTCAGGGTGTTGAGGTCCTCGGTGGACAGCGACACGATCTGGGCGGTGCCCAAGCCCAGCAGCGAGGCGGTGCTGAGGGCCTGCAGCTGGTCAGTCGCCAGGGCGGCGAGCTGGCCGGTGGTCAGGGCGCCCAGCTGGCTGCTGCTCAGGGCGTGGACTGCGCTGGTGCTCAGGCCGGCCAGGTCAGCGGTGTCGATGGCGCGCAGCTGGACCGAGTCGAGCGCTGCCACCTGGTTGGCGCCCAGGGCAGCCATGTCGGCGCTGTCGAGCGCCTTGATGTCGGCGCTGCTCAGGGCGCGCAGTTGGGTGGCTGAGAGCGCATTCAGATCAGCGCTTTCCAGATTGGCCGCCTGGGCGGTGGTCAGCACGGCGATCTGGGCCGTGGTCAGGGCCTGGAACTGGCCGGTGGTCAGTGCGTTGAGATCGTCGGTGGCGAGCGAGGCGATCTGGGCCGATCCCATGCCGCTGACCTGGGCGGTGCCGATTGCCTGCAGCTGGGCCGAGCCCAGTGCCGCGAGCTGGCCGGTGGTGAGGGCGGCGACCTGGGCAACGCTCAAGCTGCGCACCACTTCGGTACTCAGGCCGATCAGGTCGGCGGCATCGATGGCCCGCATCTGCGCGGTACCCAGCCCGGCAATCTGGGCCGTTCCCAGGGCGGCCAGGTCGGCGCTGTCCAGGGCCTTGAGCCCGGCGGTGGTGAAGGCGGCGAGCTGGCTGCTGCTCAGTGCTGCCAGGTCGGCGGACTCCAGGTTGGCTGCCTGGGCGGTGGTCAGGGCGGCAACTTGCTCTTTGGTCAGTGCGCTGAACTGGCCGGTGCTCAGGGCGTTGAGGTCGTCGGTGCTCAGCGCGGCAATCTGGGCGGTGCCCAGGGTGCGCAACTGGGCAGAGCCGATCGCCTGCAACTGGCCGGAACTCAGGGCCCCCAGCTGGGCTGCGGTGAGGCCGCTGATCGTGGTGCCGCTCATCGCAGCGATCACGCTGGTGCTGATCGAGCCGATGTCGGCGGTCTCGATGGCGCGCATCTGCTCAGAGCTCATCGCGGTGACCTGGGCCGAGCTCAGTGCACCCAGCGCGGCAGTGCCGAAGGCGACGATGTCCTGGGTGCTGATGGCGCGAAGCTGGTTGGCCGTGAGGGCAGCCAGGTCAACGCTGCTCAAGTTGGCCGCCTGGACGGTTGACAGGGCGGCGATCTGGCCGGTGGTCAGCGCCTGGAACTGGCTGGTGGTCAGCGTGTTCAGGTCGTCGGTGCCGAGCGTGGCCACCTGGCTGGTGGTCAGGCCCCGCAATTGGGCCGTGCCCAGGGCTTGCAGCTGGTCGGTGCCCAGCGCTGCCAGTTGGGCCGAGCTCATGGCGCCGAGCTGCTCGCCGCTCAAGGCTCGCAGCGCCACAGTGCCCAGGCCGTCGAGCTCAGCGGCGGCGATAGCGCGCACTTGTGCAGTGCCGAGCGCGGCGATCTGGTCGGTGCCCATCTGGGCGAAGTCGGCGCTGTCCAGCGCGGCGATTGCGGCGGTGCTGAGTGCCCGCAACTGGGCCGGCAGCAGGGCGGCGAGGTCGGCGCTCTCCAGGTTGGCCGCCTGCGCGGTGGTGAGCGCAGCGATCTGGCTGGTGCCCAGAGCCTGGAACTGCGCGGTGGTCAGTGCGTTGAGGTCCTCGGTGGCCAGGCTGGCGATCTGGGCGCTGCCCAGGCCGCGCAGCTGCAGGGCGTTGAGGGCTTGCAACTGGTCGGTGCTCAGGGCGGCGAGCTGGGCGCTGCCCAGACCCGCCAACTGGCCGCTGCCCAGGGCATGCACGGCAGCGGTGCTGAGGCCTGCGAGGTCGCCAGCGTCGATGGCGCGCAGCTGGGCGGTGTCGAGCCCGGCCATCTGGTTCGAGCCCAGGGCCGCCATGTCGGCGCTGGCCAGCGCCTTCAGGTTGGCGGTGCTCAGCGCATGCAGCTGGTTGGCTGTCAGAGCGGCCAGGTCGGCACTTTCCAGATGGACTGCCTGGGCGGTGGTCAGGGCGGCGATCTGGCCGGTGGTCAAGGCCTGGAACTGGCCGGTGCTCAGGGCGTTGAGGTCATCCGTGCTCAGCGAGGCGATCTGCTCGCTGGCGAGGCTGCGCAGCGGGTTGGTGCCGATGGCCTGGAGCTGGGCCGAGCTGAGCGCGGCCAGCTGGCCGGTGCTCAGCGTGGCCACCTGGGCGGCGCTCAGGCCGCCGATCGCGTCAGTGCCCAGGCCGACGATGTTGGCCGCCGCGATGGCCCGGATCTGGGCGGTGCTGAGCGCACCGGCCTGGCCGACGGTCAGCGCGGCGAGGTCGGCGCTGTCGAGCGCGGCGAAGCTGGCCGTGCCGATGGCACGCAGCTGGCCGGTGCTCAGGGCGTTGAGGTCAGCGCTCTCCAGGTTGGCCACCTGGGCGGTGGTGAGTGCGGCAATCTGGTTGACGCTCAGCGCACGGAACTGTGCGGTGGTCAGGGTGTCGAGGTCGGCGGTGCCCAGCGTGGCGATCTGGCTGGTGCCCAGGCCCCGCAGCTGGCTGGAGCTCAGCAACTGCAGCTGATCCGTGGCCAGTGCGGCAAGCTGGGCGGAGGTGAAGGCACCCATCTGGGCTGCGCTCAGACCGCTGACGGTGGTGCTGCTGAAAGCCGACACGTCCGCCGTGTCAATCGTTTGAAGCTGCTGGGTGCTCAGCGCTGTGAGCTGGGCGGTGCTCAGTGCGCTGATGTGAGCGCTGTCCATCGCCGCCACGGCTTGGGTGGTCAGTGCGCGGATCTGCGCCGTGCTCAGCGCGGCCAGGTCCACGGTTTCGAGGTTGCGCACCTGGGCGGTGGTGATGGCGCCGATCTGGGCGCTGCCCAGGGTCTGGAACTGTGCGCTCGTGAGGCTGTTGAGGTCGTCGGTGCTCAGGCCGGCGATCTGGGCTGAACCCAGTGCACGCAGCTGGGCTGAGCCCAGGGCCTGCAACTGCTCGGTCCCCATCGCGCCCAGCTGGTCAGTGCTCAGCGCCGCCATCTGGGCGCTGTTCAAACCGGCCAGGGCAGCGGTGCCGATGGCGGCAACGTCGGCGTTCTCGATGGCACGCACCTGGGCGGTGCTCAGCCCGGCCAGTTGGGCCGAGCCCAGCGCGGCAAAGCCGGCGGTCTGGATCGCGACGATGCCGGCGGTGCTGATGGCGCGCAGCTGGGCGGTGCTCAGCGCGGCCAGGTCTTCGAGCTCCAGGTTGTTGATCTGGGCGGTGGACAGTGCGCCAAGCTGGGCCGAGTTCAGGCCGCGGAACTGCGCGGTGCTCAGCGCGTTCAGGTCGTCGGTGCTGAGCGAGTTGATCTGGGCGGTGCCCAGGCCCCGCAGCTGGGCGTCGCCCAGCGACTGAATCTGGTCAGAGCCCAAGGCCGCCAGCTGGCCGCTGGTCAAGGCGCCGAGTTGGGCACTGCCGAACCCGCTGATCGCGTCGGTGGTCAGCGCCACGATGTCGCGGGTCTCGATGGCGCGCACCTGGGCCGTGGTCAGCGCGGAGAGTTGGGCCGAGCCCAGCAGGGCAACCTGGGTGCTGTCAAGTGCGGCGATGCCGGCGGTGCTGAGGGCCCGCAGCTGGTCGCTGCGCAGGCTCAGCAGATCGGCACTCTCCAGGTTGGCCAGCTGCTGGGTGCCGAGCGCGCCGATCTGCGACGAGCTCAGTGCCCGGAACTGGTCGGTGCCGAGTGCAGCAAGGTCATCGGTGCTCAGCCCGGCGATCTGGGCTGTGCTCAGGCCTTTGAGCTGGGCGGGGCTCAGCTGCTGCAGCTGTTCGGCGCTGAGGGCGCCGAGCTGGGCGTTGCTCAGGGCGCCGATCTGGACGCTGCCCAGGCCGGCCAGCGCGGCATTGCCGATGCCGCCGAGGTCGGCGGCATCGATCGCCCGCACCTGGGCGGTGCTGAGGGCGGCGAGCTGGTCTGCCGACAGGCTGCCGACCTGGGTGCTGTCGAGCGCGACCAGACCGGCGGTGCTCAGGTTGCGCAGCTGGGCGGTGGTCAGCGCAGCCAGATCCTGGGTTTCGAGGTTCTGCAGCTGGACAGTGGTGAGGGCACCGACCTGGGCGATGCTCAGCGCCTGGAACTGGCTGCTGGTCAGCGCGTTGAGGTCATCGGTGGCCAGCGCGGCAATCTGGACTGTGCCCAGACCCCGAAGCTGGTCGGGGCTCAAGGCTTGGAGCTGCTGGCTGCTCAGTTCGGCGAGTTGGCTGCTGCCCAGGCTGCCGAGCTGGCTGCCGGACAGGCCGGCCAGGGCAGCGGTGCTGAGGGCCGAGATGTCGGCGGTTTCCAGAGCGCGCAGCTGGGCGCTGCTCATCGCGGCCAGTTGGACCGGGCTCAGTGCGGCGACCGCCTCACTGCTGAGGCCAGCCACGCCGGCGGTGCTGAGGCTGCGGATCTGGGCCGTGCCCAGCGCGGCCAGGTCGGCGAGTTCGAGGTGGTTGACCTGGTGGGTCGTCAATGCAGCGATCTGCGCGCTGCCCAGGCCGGCAAACTGCGCGGTGCTCAAAGTGCTGAGGTCGTCGGTGCTCAAGCCGGCGATCTGGCTGGCGCCGAGCCCGCGCAGCTGTGCCGGGCTCAGCGCTTGCAACTGATCGGTGCTCAGCGCGTCGATCTGCTGCGAGCTCAAGCTGCCCACACTGACGCTGCCCAATCCGGCCAGCGCTGCGGTGCCGATGGCGGCGATGTTGGCGCTGTCGATGGCGCGCAATTGGGCGCTGCTGAGGGCGCCGATCTGGCCGGAGCCCAGAACGGCAATGTCCTCGCTGGCCAGCACCGCGATGTTGCGGGTGGACAGGGCGCGGACCTGAACGCTGGTCAGCGATGCCAGGTCGGCTGTTTCCAGGTTGCTCATCGCGACGCTGGTCAGTGCGCCGATCTGCCCGGTCGAGAGGGCCTGAAACTGGGTTTCGGTCAGCGCATTCAGGTCCTGGGTCTGCAGGCTGGCGATCTGTGCAGTGCTCATCGCCCTGACTTGCAGGGTCGAGAGCAGCGGCCATTGGCTGGCATCCAGCGCGGCGAGTTGGCCGGTGCTCAAGCCCGGAATTTGGGCCGAGCTCAGGTCACTCAGCCGGGCGGCATTGAAGGTGGCCACCACGCCGCTGTCGATGGCCCGGATCTGCGCGGGTGCGAGGGCCTTGAACTGGTCGCCCGTGAGGGCGGCGATGTCGGTGGCGTCCATGGTCGACACGCCGGCGCTCGACAGCGCGCGCAGTTGCGCCGTGCTCAGCGCGCCGAAGTCGGCCGCCTCCAGGGCGCCGGCCTGCACGCTGGTCAGGGCGGCCAGGCCGGCTTGAGAAATTGCCGGGATCTGGCTGGGCACCAAGGCTGCCATCTGGTCGGCCGTGAAGACCATCCAGTCCGCCACGGTGAGCGCGCCGAGCTGGGCGTTGGTCATCGCGGCGATCTCGGCAGCGGTCATCGTCAAAATCTTGGAAGCCATGTTGCAAATCCTTCGGCGCGGGTTTCTGGGGCAGTCTTTGGTGGGGTCGGCAGCGGGGCCTGGCTTGCGTGCAGCACAGGCGGCACCTTCGACGCGTTCCTCGTTGGCATATCGGGCAGCAAGGTCTGCAACTTGAGGCCCAACCGAAACAGGCTGGAATTCACCCCGCTGATTCGGGTTTGCCCACCACTGCGGCCTCAAGTCCGGCTTTGCTGTGCCGAAAACCCCGCCTTTGCCTCGCTTTATCCGGCGCTGGCTGGGGCGGGACGGGCTGCACCATGGCCAGACCTGGGGCTCATCTGCCTCACCCGCTGCCCCACCCGCTGCCATGGCCGAATCGCAAGACCGCAACCTTCCCGCCTCACCCAAGAAGATTCGCAATGCCCGCGCCGACGGCCAGGTGGCCCGCTCGCGCGATCTGGCGCACCTGTTGGTGGTGGGGGCGGGGGGTGCGCTGCTGGTGGTGTTGCTGCCCCGGCTGGGCGACTGGCTGACCCGCATCCTGGCCACCGGCCTGCGCTTTGACGCGGCGATGCTGGCCGAGCCCGGCGTGCTGACCCAGCGCCTGGCCACCCTGAGCTGGGCCTGGCTGGCGGTGCTGCTGCCGCTGGGCGGGGCGTCGGCAGCGCTGGCGCTGGGGGCCAGCATGGCCTCGGGCGGCTGGAACTTCACGCTCAAGCCTTTGGCGCCCAACTTTGGCAAGCTCGATCCGCTGGCCGGCCTGTTGCGCATGGTCTCGGGCCAGCACCTGGGCGACCTGACCAAGGCCTGCGGGCTGGCGCTGGTGCTCGGCGTGATCGGCGGCGCTTACCTGGTGACCCATCTGCCCGCCTTCCACGATGCGCTGGCGCTGCCCTTGCCGGCGGCGCTGGCCCTCACCGGCCACACCCTGGTCAACGGGCTGGCGCTGCTGCTGATCGTGCTGGTGGTGTTTGCCGCCATCGACGTGCCGCTGCAGCGCCAGATGATGGCCAAGCGCCTGAAGATGAGTCACCAGGAGGCCAAGCAGGAGGCCAAGGAGGCCGAGGGCAATATCGAGGTCAAAGGCCGGATCAAGGCGCGCATGCGCGAGATGGCCAAAAAACGCATGCTCGCCGCCGTGCCGCTGGCCGACCTGGTGGTGATGAACCCCACCCACTACGCGGTGGCGCTGAAATACGACCAGGCCGGCATGGCCGCACCCCGGTTGGTGGCCAAAGGCGCCGACTTGATGGCGATCAAGATCCGTGACCTGGCGCGTGAGCACGGCGTGCCGGTGCTGCAGGCCGCGCCGCTGGCGCGGGCGCTCTACACCCATACCGAGGTGGACCGAGAGATTCCGGCCCGGCTGTTCTCGGCCGTTGCCCAGGTGCTGGCCTATGTCTACCAGCTGCGTGCGGCGCTGGCCGGGCGCGGTCCGGCCCCGGCGGCGCTGCCGGCGATTGAAGTGCCCCCTGATCTGGACCCACTGCTGGCCGACACCGCCGAGGCCCTGGCGTCGGCTGCCCTGGCCGAAGCCGCCGCCAGGCAGGCCGACCGCGTAAATCAGGCCGACCGCGCCAAGCAGGCCGGGCCCGCCGGGGCTGGCCAGGCCTCACCCACCGACGCTGTCGACCCGAGCTGATCCATGAACTCAACTGCCAGATCACTGCAAACCCTGTTGCAGGGCGTCACCGGCAGCCGCCTCGGGACGCAGGCCGGCGCCCGCCTGGGCATGTTGGGCACCTTGCTCAAGACGCTGGGCGCGCCGGTGTTCATCGTGATGGTGCTGGCGATGATGGTGTTGCCGCTGCCACCGTTTGCGCTGGACTTGCTGTTCACCTTCAACATCGCGATGGCGCTGATGGTGATGATGGTGGCGGCCAACATGGTTCGGCCGCTGGACTTCGCCTCCTTCCCGACCGTGCTGCTGGTCACCACCTTGCTGCGCTTGTCACTCAACGTGGCCTCGACCCGGGTGGTGCTGCTGGAGGGCCACAAGGGCGCAGCCGCTGCCGGCAAGGTGATCGAGAGTTTTGGCCACTTTCTGGTGGGCGGCAACTTTGCGGTCGGCTTGATCGTCTTTGCGATCCTGGTGGTGATCAACTTCATCGTCGTCACCAAGGGCGCCGAGCGCATCGCCGAGGTCGGTGCACGCTTTACCCTGGACGCGATGCCCGGCAAGCAGATGGCGATCGATGCCGACCTCAACGCCGGCCTGATCGACGAGAAGACGGCCAAGCGGCGCCGCATCGAGGTGGGCGAGGAGGCCGAGTTCTTTGGCTCGATGGACGGCGCCAGCAAATTTGTGCGCGGCGACGCCATCGCCGGCATGCTGATCCTGGTCATCAACATCGTCGGCGGTTTCATCATCGGCGTGGTCAGCCATGGCCTGTCGGCGGGCGACGCGGCCGACCGCTACGTGCTGCTGGCGGTGGGCGATGCGCTGGTGGCGCAGATCCCGGGCCTGCTGATCTCGGTGGCGGCGGCGATGGTGGTGTCGCGCGTGGGCAAGGAGCAGAACATCGGCAGCCAGATCGGCAGCCAGGTGTTTGGCAGCAGCAAGGCGCTGGGCGTCACGGCGGGCATCGTCGGCACGCTCGGCCTGATCCCGGGCATGCCGCACCTGGTCTTTGGCCTGATTGCGGTGGCCATCGGCACGCTGGCGTGGTGGATCAAGCGGCGCGATGCCCAGGCCAAGGCCGCGCCGCCGGCGCCGCCGCCCGACGCGCAGCTGGCCAACGCCGAGGCCAGCTGGGACGACCTCCTGCCGGTCGACACGCTGGGCCTGGAGGTGGGCTACCGGCTGATCGCGCTGGTCGACAAGACCCGCCAGGGCGACCTGCTGTCGCGCATCAAGGGGGTGCGCAAGAAGTTTGCGCAAGAGGTCGGCTTCTTGCCGCCGGCGGTGCACATCCGCGACAACCTCGAACTCAAGCCCAGCGCCTACCGGGTGTTGTTGCGCGGCGCGGTGGTGGGTGAGGGCGAAGCCTACCCGGGCATGCTGCTGGCGATCAACCCAGGCGGGGCCACCGTCAAGTTGCCCGGCACTGTCACGATCGACCCGGCCTTTGGCCTGCCCGCGACCTGGATTGAAGAGCGCCAGCGCGACCTGGCCCAAATGAACGGATTTACCGTCGTTGATTGCGCGACCGTGGTGGCCACCCATCTTTCACACTTGATGCAGGTGAACGCCGCCCGCTTGCTGGGCCGCACCGAGACCCAGCAGCTTGTTGAACACGTCACCAAACAAGCCCCCAAACTGATCGAGGATGTGATCCCCAAAATGGTCGGCATTGCCACTGTGCAGAAGGTGTTGCAGCTCTTGCTGGAAGAGGGCGTGCACATCCGCGACATGCGCTCGATCGTGGAGTGCATCGCCGAATTTGCCGCCACCGTCACCGATCCGGCCGAGCTGGCGCGCCGTATCCGGGTGCACCTGGCCCCGGCCATCGTGCAGCAGATCTACGGCCCGACCAAGGAGCTTGATGTGATTGCCCTCGAACCCGAACTCGAACGCATGGTCACCCAGGCCCTGACCAGCCCGCATGGCGCCGCACTCGACCCCGGCGTGGCCGACACCCTGACCCGCGAGGCGGCCAACACCGCCCGCAAGCAAGAAGATTTGGGCCAGCCGGCCTGCCTGCTGGTGCCCGATGTGATCCGGGTACCGATGGCGCGGTTGCTCAAGCGCGCCGCACCCCGATTGAAGGTGCTGGGGCACAGCGAGATTCCTGAGACCCATTCGATCCGTATCGGCTCGATCATTGGAGGCACGGCATGAACGTGAAGCGCTTTACAGCCAAGACTGCACGCGAAGCCCTGGCCCTGGTGCGCCAGGCCCTGGGTGACGACGCGGTGGTGTTGTCGACCCGGCCGGCAGCCGATGGCGTCGAGGTGCTGGCCCTGGCGCCAGACGGCATGGCGCGCATCGAGCAAGCCGCTTCACAAGCGCCGGTGCAGCGCGCCGCAGTGGCCGCGCCGCCACCCGCCGCCTCGCCCCTGCTGATTTCGGCGGCCACGCCGACCCGGGGCGCAACCCTGGCTGAACGCATCGCCGCCCGTGGCGAGAAGCTGCTGCCCCGCAGCGATCATCGCAACGACAGTCGCACCGACACCCGGATTGAGCCCAGCATGGCGCCGCGTATTGAGCCCAGCCTGGACAACGACGCAGCCTTCAGCCGCACCGGCCTTGCCCAGGTGCTGGCCAACCGGGCCCACCAGGTCGGCCGTGGCCCTGACGGCGACACGCCCTCGCCATTCGATGCCAGCCGCAGCCAGGCGCTGCCCGATCCGTTGGGTGACCGCAGCGTGGCCCGCGATGTCGAGACCTTGGGCATGAGCACCCTGACCTTTCAGGACTATGTGCGTGAGCGTGTGCTCAAGCGCCGGCAGGCCGAGATGGCCGAGCAGGCCACGGCGGGCAGCGCCGCGCCGCTCAGTTCAGCGCAAGAGGCTGCCCGGCCCGGCGCCACACGGACCCTGCTTGCTGCCACCCCGGCCGGCGCTGCTGCGCCCTTGCGGGTGGTGGGTGCAGAGCGCCGTCGCGCAGGGCCAGCGACTTTTGCCGACGATGACGAGCCCGTGCCCCGCCTGCACCAGGCCTTGCGCAACCGCATCGCCGGAGCGCCCCGGCGCGACCCGCCGGTGCTGCGCGACGAGGTCCGTTTTGCCGGCGCGGGCCGGCCCGGCCTGCTCGACGACGGCGCCAGCAGCTCGCGCGCGGCCCCCGACCTGTCGGCCTCGCCGCGTGAACGCAACGAGCTGATGGGTGAGTTGCACTCGATGCGGGCGCTGATCGACGAGCGTTTTGGCATGCTCGCCTTCATGGAGCGGCTGCAGCGCGATCCGCGCCAGGCCGGTTTGTCGCAAAAATTGTTTGAGGTGGGTTTGTCGCCGGCACTGGTGCGCAAACTGGTGCAAAGCCTGCCCGCTGACCTGCATCAAGCACCCGACGCGCTGGCCTGGGCGGCCGGCGTGCTGGAGCGCAACCTGCCGACCGATGAGCGCGAGCTGCCGCTGGAAGACCATGACGGCGTGTTTGCGCTGATCGGCGCCACCGGTGTGGGCAAGACCACCAGCACCGCCAAGCTGGCCGCCGCATTTGCCACCCGCCACGGTGCCGGCCAGCTCGGCCTGATAACGCTAGACGCCTACCGCATCGCCGCCCATGAGCAACTGCGCACCTACGGCCGCATCCTCGGCGTGCCGGTGCACACTGCGCACGACCGGGCCTCGCTGGAAGACCTGCTGGAGCTGCTGTCGGGCAAGAAGCTGGTGCTGATCGACACCGCTGGCATGGCCCAGCGTGACAGCCGCACCCGCGAACTGCTCGACATGCTGCAGCACCGGGCGATCAAGAAACTGCTGGTGCTCAATGCCGCCTCTCAGGGCGAGACCCAGGAGGACGTGCTGGTGGCTTACGGCGTGCAACAGTGCCACGGCGTGATCGTCAGCAAGCTCGACGAGGCCGTCAAGCTCGGCCCGGCGCTGGATGCGCTGATCCGCCACCGTGCCAAGGTGGTGGGCGTGGCCAACGGCCAGCGGGTGCCCGAGGACTGGCACCGGCTGTCAGCCCAGGCCCTGGTGCAACGTGCGCTGCGGGGCGGCGGCGGGTCCTCGTGGCGGCTCGATGCGGGCGATGTCAACCTGATGTTTGCCGCCACCCAGGGCGCTGGCTACCCCGGGCCACAAGGCAGCGCCGCAGCCATGCACGCCTGAGCCGCACTGCCGCCGATCCCACGCTGACGATCCCGCGCTGAGCCCTGACCTGCCAGACCCCACCAGCCCGCCGCCCCGCCACTTCACCGATTGCCACCCAGCGTCCCCCATGACCGCCCAGCCCCTGCGATCTCCCAGCGCGCCCCGCGACCAGGCCCACGGCCTGCGCCAGCTGTTTGCCGGTGCTGCGCTGCACTTTGTGCCCTTGGTGCACAACCCGCATGTGCCCGGCGCTGGCGCGGTGATGGAGCGCTTGTGCGCTGCCTTTGCAGCGCGCGGCCACCACACCCTGGTGGTGGACGCTGCCGACAGCGCCTCACCCGCCCATGAGCTCGCCACGGTAGACCTGCCCGCCTGCGTCGAGCGCCTGTCAGCCCAGGTTTCGTACCTGGCCGCAGGGGGCCTGCCGATGCACTACCTCGACAGCCGCGCCACCCTGACCGGCTTTCTCGAAGCCTTGCGCACCGCGACACCCCACGCCGATGTGGTGCTGCTGCATGCCGGCGCGCTGGACCTGCGCCGCATGTTTGCCGGCCTTGCGCCCAGCCCGGTGCTGCTGGCCGGCAGCCGGCCCGACAGCCTGACGCATGCCTACACCTCGATGAAGCTGCTCTCGCAACGGCTCGGCGCACTGGCCTACGACCTGGTGGTGGCGGGTGACGTGGCGCCACGCCGCGCCCGCCGCATGGCCGACCGCTTGACCGAGTGTGGTGACCACTTTCTGGGGGCAGCGCTGCGCAACCTGGCAGTGATCGATCCGCAGGCCTCGGCGCAATCGCCCTTGGGCGCCGACCTGGCCCGGCTGGCTGCCGGCCAAGTGGCTGGCGTCGCGGCAGGGGCCATCAGCAACCTGGCGACGGGCGCTGTACCGACGCCCTCAGCAACGCCAGACCGTCGGCCAACATCCGCACGCCCCACCTCCCCCCGCCAGAGCGCCAGTGCTGGCCGCCTGAACTGAAATGTCCGGAGCATGATGCACATGTACACCGCCAAGGGCCGACTCGACGCCAACGCCCTGCTCAAGCAGTACAGCCCGTTGGTCAGGCGTCTGGCCCACCAGATGATTGCCAAGCTGCCGGCCAACGTCGAACTCGACGACCTGATCCAGGTCGGCATGATCGGCCTGTCTGATGCCCTGACCCGCTTTGACGCCGCCCACGGCGTGCAGTTCGAGACCTTTGCCACCCAGCGCATCCGGGGCGCGATGCTGGACGAATTGCGCGGCAATGACTGGATGAGCCGAGGCGACCGGCGCCAGCAGCGCTCGATCGAGACCGCGCTGCGCAAACTTGAGCAGACCCTGGGCCGGGCACCGCACGAGAGCGAGATCGCCGCCGAGATGGGCTTGTCGCTGGTCCAGTACCAGGAACTGCTGGGCAAGGTGCGGGGCACCCAGCTGATCTACCTGGAGGACATGACCGGCGACGAAGGCGACGACGACTACCTCGACCGCCATGTGGTGGACGAGACCGTCAACCCACTGGCCATGCTGCAGGACCGCCGCATGCGCGAGGCCCTGGTCGAGGCGATCAAGAACCTGCCCGAGCGTGAGCAGTACGTGATGAGCATGTACTACGAGCACGACATGAACCTGAAAGAGATCGCCGCCGTGCTCAAGGTGACCGAGAGCCGGGTCTGCCAGTTGCACAGTCAGAGCATCGCGCGCTTGCGCAGCAGGCTGCGCGCCTGGTAGTGATTGCGCTTGCGCAGCAGGCTGCGCGCCTGGTAGTGATTGCGCCTGCGCAGCCTGCTGCGCGCCTGGTAGTGGCTGCGCCTGCGGAGCAGGCTGCGCACCGGGCAGCCTCAGCCCAACAACTCCAGCAGTCGACGCGCCGCGCCGGCCGATGAGGCCGGGTTCTGGCCGGTGATCAGGCTGCCGTCGGTGACGACATGCGGCTCGAAGGGGGGGTGCTTGGAAAACCGCGCGCCTTCCTCCTGCAGCACGTCCTGCAACAAAAACGGCACCACGTCGGTCAACCCGGCGGCGGCTTCTTCGGCGTTGGTGAAGCCGGTCAGCGCCTTGCCCGCCACCAGCGGTCGGCCATCCGGGCCTTTGGCAAAGCGCAGCACGGCCGGTGCGTGGCAGACCAGCGCCAGCGGTTTGTCGGCGGCAGCCATTTGTTCGATCAAACGGATCGATGCCGGGTTGTCAACCAAGTCCCAGAGCGGCCCGTGGCCACCAGCGTAGAACACGGCGTCGAAGTGCGCGGCCTTGACATCCACCAGCCGCAAGGTGTTGGACACGGCAGTCATCGCAGCGGTGTCGGCCTTGAAGCGCCGGGTGCTGTCGGTTTGCGCCTCTGGCGTCTCGCTGGCCGGGTCGATGGGGGCACGGCCGCCGGCCGGCGACGCCAGCGTCAGCGTGGCACCGGCGTCCCGCAAGAT
>JANYKR010000058.1 GCA_025358155.1 Betaproteobacteria bacterium | reverse complement strand
GCGGGGCGGACGCTGGCCCAAGAGCTACCGCACATGTACGTGTCTGGGCACCTGGCCAAGGCGCTGCTCGCGGCGCGACCCGGGCTCGGCAACAGCGAGGCCGAAGTTCGCCAACTTCTCAAGGCGCAGTTCCCACAGGTGACCGACGTGTCCAGCGAGCAGATGGTCGCCGCGATCGACGGCGCCCTGATGGCGGGCGGCAAGTTCCCGTTGACGCTGGTGGTGCTGGACGAAGTGCAGCAATACATCGGCACCGACGCCGACAAGGCCTTCCAGGTTCAGGAAGTGACCGAGACCCTGTCTAAGCACTTCAACGGCAAGCTGCTGTTCGTGGGCACGGGCCAGTCAGCGCTTTCCGGCATGCCGAACCTGCAGCGCCTGATGGGCCGCTTTCCCGTGCAGATCATGCTCGGCGACTGGGACGTGGAGAACGTCACCCGCCAAATCATCCTGGCCAAGAAGCCGACCGCGCAGCCCGAGGTCGAGAAGGTCTGGCGAGCCAACCTCGGCGAGATATCCCGCCACCTGCGCGGCACCAAACTCGAACACGTCACCGACGACGAAGCGGTGATGACTTCCGACTACCCGTTGCTGCCGGTACGCCGCCGCTTCTGGGAGCGAGTGCTGCGTACCATCGACACCACCGGCACCGTGTCGCAGCTGCGCAGCCAGTTGCGCGTGGTGCACGAGGCGGTGCTGGCCACCGCCACGCAGCCGCTGGGGCACGTGGTGTCCGGCGACTTCCTGTACGACCAGATCGCCGCCAGCCTGGTCTCCACCGCTCAGCTGCCCAAGGAGGTCTATGAAAACGTCCAGCGCTTCGCCGCTGGCGACGCCGACGCGCAGCTGAAGGCACGGCTGCTCAAGCTCATCTATCTCATCAACAAGCTGCCGACCGATGCCGCCATGGACATCGGCCTGAAGGCGACCGACGAATCGCTGGCCGACCTGTTGGTGACCAATCTGTCGGCGGGCTCATCCGAACTCCGCAAGAAGCTGCCAGCCCTGCTGGACGAACTGCAGAACAAGGACCGCCTGGTCATGGCGCTGGCCGGCGGCAGCGGCACCGAGTACCGCCTGCAGACCCGTGAGTCCAGCGCCTGGTACGACGAGTTCCGCGCTCAGGAGGCCGAACTGAAGGCTGCTCCGCAACGCGTCGAACAGAAGCGTGCCGATTTGCTGAAGGCGAGATTCGCCGATGTGCTGAAGAAGCTGCGTGTCGTTCAAGGCAAGGACAACGTCGAGCGCAAGCTCAACCCCACCTACGACGAGACGCTGCCCAAGGACAACGACAAGAGCCTTTACCTGTGGATTCAAGAGGGTTGGCAGGTCGACGAGAAATCCGTCATCGCCGAGTCCAAGGCCAAGAGCGCCGACAACCCCACCTTGTTCGCCTACCTGCCGGCGCAACACAAGACCGAGTTGACCAACGCCATCGTTGCGCTGGAGGCTGCCAAGACCACGCTGCAGAGGAAGGGCACACCGTCGACCGAAGAGGGGCGCGATGCGCAGCGCTCGATGGAAAGCCGGCAGCGCACCGCCGAGAAAGACCTGGTCGAATTGCTGGACAAGCTCTTCGCTGGCGTTCGGGTGTTCCAGGCCGGTGGCCAAGAGGCGACGGAAGGTAGCGACCTCTCTGACCGGATCAACCGCGCAGCCAAGTCGTCGGCCATTCGCTTGTACAGCCAGTTCGACGCCGCCGACCACGAGCACTGGAGCAAGGTGCTCGACGATGCGCGCAAGGGCAACCTCGAAGCGATGAAGGCCGTGGGCCACACCCAGGAGGCCGACAAGCACCCTGTCTGCCAGAAGCTGCTGGCCTACATCGGCCCAGGGAAGAAGGGCGCCGAGATTCGCGACAACTTCGATGCGCCACCCTACGGCTGGCCGCGGGACGCGATAGACGGTGCCTTGTATGCGCTGCTGGCTGCCGGCCATCTGAAGACCACCGATGCGGCCAGCAAGCCGGTGGATGCCAAGAGCCTGGACCGCGCCAAGCTCACGCAGGCGCACTTCCAGCGTGAGTCCATCAACATCACGCCGCCCCAGCTCATCAAGATTCGGCAGCTGTTCAGCGGGGTGGGAGTACCGTGCCAGCCCAAAGAAGAACCGACCAAGGTGCCTGCGCTGTTGGCCAAGCTGCGCGACATGGCGGCCAAAGCCGGTGGCGCTGCTCCAGTACCCGCAAGCCCTGCACTCAAGGCCGTCGAAGCGGTGGAAGCACAGACCGGCAACGCGCAGTTGCTGGAAATCTACAACCGCGCCGACGAGCTGTCTGCCTTGGCCAAGCTGTGGACGAAGACCGCTGCTGACATCGCCAAGCGACTGCCGGTCTGGCACAGCCTGGTCGAGTTGCTGAAGCACGCCAAGCCCTTGGGGCCCTACGCGGCGTTGAAGGCTGAAGCCGACGCCATCGAATCGCAGCGCAGTCTCTTGGCGGAGCCCGACCCTGTGCGCCCGCTGCAAGACAAGTTGATAGACCTGCTTCGCCTGGCATTGAACGCCAAGCTGGAGGCCTACAAGACAGCCTTTGCCGACCAGCAGGCGCAGCTGGGCAAGGACGCTGACTGGAACAAGCTCGCTGACGTTCAGCGCACCGAGCTGCAAAGCAAGCACCACCTTGCGCCGATTGCTGCCGTGCCGCTGGGCACGCCTGACCAACTTCAGGATGCGCTCGACGACTGTGATCTTGACCACTGGGTGTCACGCGTACAGGCGCTGCCCAGCCGGTTCGAGGCAGCGCGACACGCTGCGGTGCAACTGCTCAAGCCCAATGTCGTACATGTCGTGCTGCCCAGACGCACCTTGAACGATGCGGTCGAGCTGCAGGCCTGGTTGAGTGAAGTCGAGCAGCTGTTGTCGGCCAAGCTGCAGGCCGGCCCCGTCACCCTTTGATCCAAGGAGCCTTGCATGCTTTTCCCAGCGCAACTTCTGCAAGCTGCTGAACGGGTGGCTTCGGCCGCCTCACGGCCGGCCACCGTCATCGTGTTCGGCTCGTATGCACGCGGCGACGCCACCGAGGCCTCAGACCTCGACTTGCTGGTCATCGAATCCGAATTGCCCGACAAAGCCGGCGAGTACCTGCGCTTGAAGGCCGCCGTGGGGCGCATCGGCGTCGGCGTGGACCTGCTGCTCTACGCACAGCCCGACTTCGAGCGCCGCAGCCAGGTCCCCGGCACGCTGCCTTACTGGGCCAAGAAGGAAGGCAAGGTGTTGCATGACGCCGCAGCGTGAAGAAGCCGCGCGTCTGTTGCGCCTGGCAAAGCGCGATCAAGCCGCCATGCAGGCATTGCTGGGCGCGCCGGGTGTGCCGGTTGCAGTGGCGTTCTTCCACGCCCAGCAAGCGGCAGAGAAGGCGCTGAAAGCCGTGATGTGCCTGCACGCACTGGAGTACCGGCGCACGCACGACCTGGAAGCGCTGGCCGGGCAGCTTGCAGATGCCGGTTGCGTGCCCAGCGTGGGTGAAGCCGAGTTGCGTCTGCTCAGCCCTTACGCCGTGGAATACCGCTACGACGACGAGTCGCCCGAGCTGCTGACACCAGCGCAGGCAGTGGCCATCGTCGCTGCCGCGCTGGCGTGGGCCCAATCACAGATCGGGCCCACGCCGTGAGCCAGACTCTTTCGAAATCGCTGCGAAGCCAGCTCGAAATCGCTGTCAAAGCCGCGCGCGACGTGGCCGAAAAGGGCGCAAAGGCCACCTTGCTGCGATGGGCTGTGGGCGAAGCCAAGGTGCCCGACTACCTGGTCAGCGATGACTTGAAGTCCCTGCGCCGGCGGCTGCGCGCTCACGGCCGCGCGTTGGGCGATGCGAAGGCCAAAGACGACACTCAAGGCACTCAGCACTTGATGTGGGAGGTGGCCTACGAGCACTGGCACCGCATGCTGTTTGCCCGCTTCCTGGCCGAGAACGGCTTGCTGATGTGGGAGCCGGGTGCTCCGGTGTCGCTGGACGACTGTCGTGACATGGTGGACAACCACCCCGAGATGGCCATGGGCGCCAAGAGCCACTGGGAGCTGGCCGGCAAGCTCGCCGCCCGCATGCTGCCGCAAGTGTTCAAGCCGCAGAGCCCGGTGTTCGAGCTGGCGTTCGCGCCCGAGCATCAGCGTGAACTGGAGCGGCTGTTGGCCGCGTTGCCGAGCGAGGTGTTCAAGGCCAGCGACAGCCTGGGCTGGGTCTACCAGTTCTGGCAGGCCAAGCGCAAGGACGAAATCGACAAGGCCATCAAGTCGGGACTCAAAGTCGGCTCAGATGAGATGGGAGCCAAGACCCAGCTCTTCACGGAGCCCTACATGGTGGACTTTTTGCTCCACAACTCGCTCGGCGCCTGGTGGGTGACGCGCCACCCCGGTAAGACTTGCCCGGTGCCGCTGACATACCTGCGCAGGCTGGAAGACGGCACACCGGCCGCAGGCAAGTTCGAAGGCTGGCCCAACAGCCTGAACGAGTTCAAGCTGCTGGACCCCTGCTGCGGTTCGGGCCACTTCCTGGTAGCGGCCTTCCTAATGCTGGTGCCGATGCGCATGCAGGCCGAGGGCCTGAGCGCGATGGACGCGGTGGACGCCGTGCTGGCCGACAACCTGCACGGGCTGGAAATCGACGCGCGCTGCGTGGAGATCGCGGTGTTCGCCTTGGCCCTGGCGGCCTGGCGTTTTCCGGACGAGAACGGTAATCCGCTGGGTGTGCGCGCCGACATGCCTGCGCCGCAGATCGCCTGCTGCGGGCTGAAGGTTGCTGCCAAACCCGAGGACTGGATGGCGCTGGTGCCGGACGACGCGCCGAATGCGCAACTGCTGCGGCAGGAGCTGCGGCTGATGCACGCCAGCTTTGCGCAGGCAACGCTGCTGGGCAGCTTGCTGGACCCGGCGCGTATCTTGAAGAACGACCTGGCGACGTCGAGTTTCGAGACGCTGCGGGAGCTGATGGGGCGGGCGCTGGCGACTGAGCGGCCGGCGACGCTGTGGGGGCAGGCCAGTGAGTTGCAGGATGACAGCTGGGATCTGGCAATCACCGCCAAGGGCTTGCTGGATGCCGCTCGGCTGCTGGATGGCCGCTACCACCTCG
>JANYKR010000053.1 GCA_025358155.1 Betaproteobacteria bacterium | reverse complement strand
GCGAACGTGCACATAGGCGGCCATGAAGAAGTACCGCCCGAAAGAAGGCGCTAAAGCCGGGTCGAAGTGGATCGCGGCACACGCTTGGTTGTATGCGGCAGGTACCTCCAGAAGTGCAACACGACCTCGAGTCACACCTTGACCGTACATGGCCATCAGGAGCGTGCCCGGCAAGGCAACCTTTGCAGACGATCCCTGCAACCCAGCTTCCGTAATGCACTCTTCAGCTTGCGTGATGGGCTCGTAGTTGACCTCTCCAGTCTTGACCCATGGAATGCTTCCTCCCCAGAAGTTCGGATTGGCGCGATCCGGCGTCGATCCGCTATCGATGCGTGCTGCGTACCCGAGTGCCGATACACGCCAATGCTGGGGTACTTGGCTGATCCAACCCGCCCCCGAATCCTTCATCGGCACGTTTGGCTTCAGCCCCTTCGTGACGGCCTGCGAGATCACCGCCTGGCGCTTCTCTTTCAGCAGCTCGATCAGTCGCCGCTGCTCTTCGACCAGAGCGTCGATCTTGGCGGTTTCGTTGTCGAGGAAGGTGACGATGTGGCGCTGCTCAGGCAGCGGCGGGAATCCGATGGCGAAGTCCCGGACGAAGTCGTCGGGCACACGCCGTTGCCCGCCAGCGCCGTACATGAACGCCTCGCCAGCCTTCCGAAAGGGACGCGAGGTGAAGAGCCACTGCAGGTAGGCGCTGGTCGTCTGGGCTGCGTTCGGGCGCGCGACTATCAGTTCGGTCGTCCCAAAGCCGATGCCGTTGCACAGGTTCCGCATGGCCGCGCCCTTGCCGTTCTCAAAGCACGGCGTGATCTTGGCGATGGTCACGTCCCCATCCCTGAAGAACGTGTAGCCGGTTTGAACATCGGCAAGAGGCCGGACACGGTCAAGTTCCAGGCTGCCGCCTTCGCCGATGGCCTCCATCGGCAGGAACGACACCTCGGTGTCGGCCGCCAGATGCGACACCTCAGACTTCGAGGGGTTGAGTTCTGCAACGAACCGCAGCCGCTTCACGGCCCAGTGCCTCGGAATCTGGCCAAGCCAGTCGACTCCTGAGTCCATGTACTTCGCGTGTCTCGGAAAGCTCATGCCGTCAGCCCCTCGATCATGACCTTGATGCGGTCGGTGACCTTCTTCAGGTCGGCATCGATCTCGGCCAGTTCGCGCGGCGGCTCGAAGATGTAGAAGTGCCGGTTGAACGGCCGAGCGCTCACGCCTCACCGCCCTTTTGCTGCCACGCCGGCCGCTGTTGCCAGTCTGGCGGAAAGCCCATGGTGGCAATGAAGTGTGGCGGCAAGGCGCTGCACAGCAGGTCGCTTGTACGGGCACGCCAACCACTGCCCGGGCTCAAGCGGGCCATCATCAGCGCCAACACCGTGAGGTAGTTGTAGACATGGTGAGCCTGGTGGCTCGGGGCATCGGGTGCTGCCAGGCTTTCGCGGTGGCGCTTGATGTAGGGCAGGGTCAACGCAAAGCGCCTGTTCCACAGCCGCCCATGGTGGGCGCACACGTTGCGCACGGGGGTCAAGCCATGGAGCACGCTTTCCAGCACATCCACCGTGGGCAGGCCCAGGGTGCGAGCCACCGCCATCTTGGCGTCGTTGTCGCGCGTGTTCTTCACCCAGCGCGACAGTGTGCCCAGGCTCATGGTCTCCACCACAGCCCACAGCGGCGGCAAGTAGGGCTCGGTGTAGGTGCGGCGGTAGTGCTCGACAAAGGTTTCGGCGCTGCCCTGCATGTCGGTGGCAATGCGGGCGAGATCGCGGGCGTGGTCCCAAGGGTTCTTGAACAGGCTGGGGTTCATCTGGGCATGCGGGCCGTGCCGGATGGCCAACTCATGTGCCCATCCGGTGCGCACCGCCACTTCCACGCGCTCAATAGCTTCCATGACGACAAGGCGCAATTTGCGGTCAAACACGTACAGCGCCAGCATGTCGTCGAACCGGGTACCGGGCTTGAACTGGTGGTCGCGCGGCAGCCCTGCCGCGGCGGCATGCTCGAAGGGCAGGCAATAGGCGCTGAGCCTGTAGTAGCCAATGGCATTGAGGTAGACCTGCGCACGGGTCGCATCAGGCACTTCAAGGCCACGGTCGCACCAGCGCTGCACCTGCTGGCCCAGCGTGAGCGCTGGTTTCTCATAGCGCATGGCGGGCCCCAGAAAGAATAAACCCCCCGGTTTGAGCGTCACGGCAGCAAGCTGCCGGATAGGCTTGGGGGGTGTTGTTGGGGCGGATGTTACCGGAAACGCTGGTGCCGCATGGCCGAAAATGCCTGCGCTGATGGGTGTTGCTCATGCCGTCAGCCCCTCGATCATGGCCTTGATGCGGTCGGTGACCTTCTTCAGGTCGGTGTCGATCTCGGCCAGTTCGCGCGGAGGCTCGAAGATGTAGAAGTGCCGGTTGAACGGAATTTCGTAGCCGACCTTGGTCTTCTCGTGGTCGATCCAGGCATCCGGCGCGTGGGGCAGCACCTCGCGTTTGAAATACGCATCGACGTCTTCTGACAGCGGCACGTTCTCGGTGTCGCGCAGGCTGCTGTCAGGCTGCGGCTTGCCCTTGAGCTTGCCTTTTTCACCCAGGATGAGCTTGCCGGCAGCGTCGCCGCCCTTGTGGCGTAAGGGCCGCTCTACCGTGATGGTGCGGTAGCCGAATTCATCGTTGCGGAAGATGCGCGACAACGGCACTGTCTTCACCTTGCCACCGGCCGGTGCGTCGGGCAGCGTCTCGCCGTCCATCAGCACTTGACGGCCGGCCTCTTTGCCATCGGCGCCCACCACCGTCACCAGGCTGGCTTCGACAAAGTCGCCGAACATCTTGGTCACCTGGGCGATGTGCTCGTCGCCCATCTCCTTGCGTTTCGAGCCCAGGGTCTTGCGCATCTTCTGCCAGAAGCTCGATGCGTCGATGAGCTGCACGTAGCCCTTGCGATCGTCGGGCTTGCGGTTGCTCAGAATCCAGACGTAGGTGCTGATGCCGGTGTTGTAGAACATGTCGGTGGGCAGCGCGACGATGGCCTCGACCAGGTCGTTCTCCATGACGTAGCGCCTGATTTCCGACTCGCCCGAGCCGGCACCGCCGGTGAACAGCGGTGAGCCGTTGAGCACGATGCCCACGCGGCTGCCGCCTTGCACGGCCGGGCGCATTTTGCTCAGCAGGTGCAGCAGGAACAACAGCGAGCCGTCTGACACGCGGGGCAGGCCGGGCCCGAAGCGGCCGTTGTAGCCCTGCTTCTCGTGCTCCTGCCGAATAGCCTTCTCGATCTTCTTCCACTCCACGCCGAAGGGCGGGTTGGACAGCATGTAGTCGAACAGCTTGCCCAACAGGCCATCGTCGCTGAGCGTGTTGCCCAGGATGATGTTGCTGATGTCCTGGCCCCGGATCAGCATGTCGGCCTTGCAGATGGCGTGCGACTCGGGGTTCAGCTCCTGGCCGAAGAGCGTCAGCCGGGCCTTGGGGTTCAGCTCGGCCAGGTACTCGCCCGCCACCGACAGCATGCCGCCGGTGCCGGCTGTCGGGTCGTACAGGGTGCGCACCACGCCCGGCTTGGTCAGGCCGTCGCTGTCCTCGATGAACAGCAGGTTCACTATCAGGCGGATGACCTCGCGCGGGGTGAAGTGTTCACCGGCGGTCTCGTTGGAAAGCTCGGCGAACTTGCGGATCAGTTCCTCGAACACCAGGCCCATCTGCATGTTGTTGACCTGGGTGGGATGCAGGTTGAAGTTGGCGAACTTCTCGGTCACCAGGTAGAGCAGCTTGGCCTTGTGCAGCCGCTCGACCGTGGCGCCGAAGTCGAAGTGCTCGAAGATCGAGCGCACGTCGGGCGCGAAGCCCTGGATGTAGCTGTCCAGGTTGGCGCGGATGTTGTCCTGGTCGCCCATGAGCTTGCCCATGTCCAGCGACGAGACGTTGTAGAAATCCAGGCCCGCCTTGCGCTTGACGAAGGGCTCGAACGCGATGCCGGCGGCCTGCTTCGCGGCGTGCTCCTTGAGCACCTCGGCCTTGGTCGGCGCGAGCACGCAGTCCAGGCGCCGCAGCACCGTGAACGGCAGGATCACGCGGCCGTATTCGCTTTGCTTGAAGTCGCCGCGCAGCAGGTCGGCCACAGACCAGATGAGGGATGAGAGGGTTTGTTGGTTCATGTCTGCTGTCTTGTTCCTGCCTCGTCGCTGGTGAGGCTGCTCCTGTGCGGCCAGTCAGGCGTCACACACGCCATTCCGACTTACGGATGGATAGCATAGCAGCGTGACACACATAAAATTCCGACTTACGGAAAAGAAGACGGCCCTCTATCTGAGAGCCGTTCCAACACGCCATTCTGGATACCTCTTTTTTTGCGCTCGTCATCAGCGCGCTGCGGTCGTTCAACGGCAATTGCAGTGGTAAGGGCTGCCCGGACACACGTCGGCTTCAAAAATCCTGCGGTCAGCGTGCGGCAGCAGACTGAGGCCCTGCCGGCGCTGAGGCTACGCTGCCAGCCAGCAGGCAATCATTGCTTGACAGGTGTTCAAGATGTCGGTTTCTTATCAAACAGCTCTTTTGGGCAGGGCCGTGGTGATCGGCTTCGCGCTGGCCTCAGGCGGCGTATCTGCAAAGCCGGCTCGGCCGTTGCTGGAGGCTGCACAACGCGCCGAGGCACTGAATGCAGCAGCCCCCGGTGCCACGCTGGGAGTGGGGTCGCACGGCGACGCCGTGGTGCGCAGCCAGATTTTGATGGACCGGGCGTGGTTTTCGCCGGGCGAAATCGATGGGCGCTTCAGCAGCAACATGCAACGCGCACTGAAGGGCTACCAGCAGTCGGCAGGCCTTTTGGTCAGCGGCAAGCTTGACCGCGCCACCTCACAGGCGCTGGCCAGCATCGACGCCCAGCCCTTCACCACCTACACGGTGACCACTGCAGATGTGGCCGGCCCGTACGCACCGATACCTGCCAGCATGGTGGAACGTGCCAAGCTGAAGTCGTTGGGCTACACCTCGCTCAACGAAGCGCTGGGTGAACGCTTTCACATGAGTCCGGGCCTGTTGCGTGCACTCAACCCGGGCCCGTTGCGGGTTGGCCGCGAGATCGTTGTCGCCCATGTCGGCGCGGATGGCAGCGCTGCGCAGGACGCACCCAAGGGTGCGTCGATCCGCATCGACAAGTCCGAGCGCATGCTGTACGCGTTGGACGCGTCGGGCAAGGCGGTCGCCGGGTTTCCGATCAGCATTGGCGGGCCGCTCGATCCGCTGCCCATCGGGCGCATGAAGATCATCAAGGAAGTGGTCAACCCGACCTTCACCTTCGACCCTGCATTGCTGAAAAACAGCCCGCGTGGCAGCGTCAAATCAGAGATCGCAGCGGGTCCCAACAACCCAGTGGGCAATGTCTGGCTAGGTCTGAGCAAGCCGCACTGGGGCATACACGGTACGCCTAACCCGGAGCGAATGGGGCGAGCAGAGACCAACGGCTGCATCCATTTGACCAATTGGGACGCCAAACGCCTCTCGACCATCGCCAAAGCGGGCTTTGTCGTCGACGTGCGCGAGTAGACCTTGGTTTCTGGGCGATTGCCGCAGGCTGCAGGCTCCTTCGCTTTGGCCATTGCGGCCGTGATGACCTCAGTTTTTGCGGCAGCACCGTCGCCCAAGAGCGCGGCCGGAGCACTAGCGCCACTTGCAGCGGGCCGCGCCGCTGATCCCACCGCCTCCGGGTCTTCTGACGCGTTGCCTCGGCTGATGATTCCTGTCTTCGGCGTGCGCGGCGCAGATCTGCGCAACAGCTTTGACGAGGGGCGACCGCTGCACTTGCACGAGGCAATCGACATAGCCGCGCCCGTGGGCACGCCGGTCGTGGCGGCGGTTGACGGCCGTCTCGTCAAGCTCTTCACCAGTGTGCAGGGCGGTCTGACGGTCTACGAGTTCGACCTGCAGGGCCGCTATGCCTACTACTATGCCCATCTTGATCGCTATGCCGACGGCGTGATTGAAGGCATGCAGCTCAAGCGTGGGCAGTTGATCGGCTATGTCGGCATCAGTGGCAATTCACCCAAAGGTGCCCCGCATCTGCACTTCGCGATCTTCCGTCTCGGCCCTGAGCAGCATTGGTGGAAGGGCGAGGCGGTGAATCCCTTTGCGGCCCTGCGCGACGGTGAAACGGCTGCGGTGCCGCTCGTGCCGGGTCTGGCTTCGCCAGCGCTCAAGCGCTGAGCACAACATCAGCCGCTGGCGAGCGCTTACTCCACCACGCCGGCCAGAAAATACTTGATCACGCCTTTGGCCGCAAAACCCAGCAGGCCAAAACCCAGCGCCAGGAACAGCACGAAGGTGCCGAGACGGCCGGCCTTGGACTCTCGGGCCAGCTGAAAGATGATGAACACCATGTACAACATGAACGCACTCACCCCGAAGGTGAGGCCGAACCAGGCGATTTGTTCTTCGGTGTAGCCAAACATCGGTGGGTCTTGGCAGGTCCGGCCGGCCGGTTCAGGTTTGCTCGGCCAGGCCGACGGTGGACACCAGATCGCGGTACGCATGCCAGCTGGCATGGGCCAGCCAGGGTGCGATCACCACCAGGCCGAGCAGGCAGCTCAGCATGCCCAGCACCGTCAAGCCCATCAACAGCGCGGCCCACAGCGCCATCGGCAAAGGGTGGGCCTGCACCACCCGCCAACTGGTCAACACGGCGGCCAGCACGCCGACCGGCCGGTCCAGCAACAGCGGTATCGCGACCACGCTGCTGGCAAACACCGGCGCGGCCAGCAAGGCACCCATCGCCAGCCAGGTCTCGAACAGGTGGGAGTTTTCGTTCAGCACCACCACCCGCAAAAAGTCCAGCGGGCTGCGCACCGGAAAGGGCGCAAAACCGGTGATCAGCGAAGCCGAGGTCAAGACCCAGCCGGTGCCGGCAAAGGCCAACAGCAGACCGAACACCATCAACCGGCCATCGGGACGCCAGGCGGCCAGGGCCACCGACAAGTCAGCGCGCTCACCCCGCTCCAGCGCCCGGCTGATGGCATACAAGCCGGTGGCCAGCAGCGGCGCCACCAGCAAGAAGCCGGTGAAGGCGCCCGACAACAGCCAGAAGCGGTCGTGCGCCAGCCAGATCAGCGCCGCGCCTACCAAGGCTGCAGCCAGCCCGTGCAGCAAGCCCGGCAGGGGGCAGCGCATCAAATCCTGCCAACCGCGTGCCAGCCAGCCCAGCGGCCGCAACAGGGGGATGGCCCGCACGCCAAAACGGCGCGATTCAATCAGGGCTGGGCTGTCAGGCATGGCGGTTCAGGGTCAGGGGAGGGCGTGATCATGGCGGGGATGGCTTGCGCAGTCCTTGACTTGCGACAAGCTCGCGGGCGGCTGCCGCCATGCTGGCTGGCCCACCATCGGCCAGCAGCACCTGCGGCGCGTTGGCATAGCCGGCGTAGTGGCGGTCGATCGACCGCAGGTAGAGCGGGTCGTAGTGCTCGGTCGTCATCTGGCCAAAGACATCGGCCCATTGGCCAGCGCGGGCCAGCGCCTGCCAGCGGCCCACTGTCTCGCGGCCGCGCAACTCGACCAGGCCGTCCAGCAGCGCGCAGAAGCGCTCGGTGTCCTGGGCAAAAAAGCCGTAGTCCTGCAGCAGCAGATCGACCCGGGCCGCGTCGCCCATCTCTACCCGCAGCACCGGGCTGTGCTGGTGCATGCGGGCGATCAGCGCGTCGGGCACCTGCAGTCTGCCGATCTTCTTGGACTCGCTCTCGACGTACACCGGCTGGCCCGGCTCGAGCCGCCTCAACGCCTGCCACAGGCGGGAGTCAAACAGCTTTTGCGCCGGCTGCGGCTGGCCGGGCAAGCCGCCCAAAATCGAGCCACGGTGGCAGGCCATCGCCTCCAGGTCGAGCACTTGCGCGCCCTGGGCTGCCAGCGCCTGCAGCAGCCGGGTCTTGCCACTGCCGGTGCGGCCGGCCAGCACATGAAAATCAAAGCGCGCCGGCCAGTCCACCAGGTCTTGCCGGATCACCGCCCGAAATCCCTTGTAACCACCTGCCAGCCGGGCGGTGCGGAAACCGATCTGGTCCAGGAACCAGGCCAGCGCGCCCGAGCGCTGGCCGCCACGCCAGCAGTAGACCAGCGGCTGCCAGTCGCGCGGTTTGTCGGCGATCCAGCGGTCGAGATGGTCGGCGATATTGCGCGCCACCATCGCCGCACCGACCTTGCGCGCCTCCAGCGCCGAGGTCTGCACAAAAAGCGTGCCCACCGTGATGCGCTGGGCGTCGTCCAGCACCGGCCAATTGATCGCGCCGGGCAGGTGGTCGAGCGCAAACTCGGCGGGCGAGCGGGCGTCGATCAGGGCATCAAAACTGTTCAGGTCGGCGGCCAGCTCAGGGGCCGTGGTGCTGCGCAAGGGCATGCTCCAGGGCCCGGTCAGCGTGCGGGCGCCGCAGCGTCCAGCAGTTCAGACTCGATCTGCAGCTGGGCCCGGGTCTGCTGCATGGCCGGGCCATCGATCAAGAAGGTGTCCTCCACCCGCTCGCCCAGAGTGGTGACCTTGGCCAGCTGCAGGTTGATGTTGTGCCGCGCCAGCACCCGGGCAATGCCGTAGAGCAGGCCGGTGCGGTCGCTGGTGGAGACCGACAGCAGCCAGCGCTGCGCCCGCTCGTCGGGCCGCAGCGACACGCGCGGCGTGATCGGGAACGACTTGACGCGGCGCGACACCCGGCCCCGGCTGGGCTCGGGCAGGGGCGCGTTGCTCTCGAGCGCCAGCCGCAGCTGGGTCTCGATCAGCGAGATCAGGTCGCGGTAGCAGGCCAGGTTGCCCGCATCGCATTGCGGGTGGGTGACCTGGAAGGTGTCGAGCGCAAAACCGGTGCGGCTGGTGTGCACCTTGGCGTCCTGGATCGAGAAGCCGGCACCGTCGAAGTAGCCGCAGATGCGCACAAACACATCGGGCCGGTCGGGGGCGTAGACCAGCACCTGCAGGCCGTCGCCCACCGGGCTGGGCCGGGCTTGCACCACCGGCACGGGCGGATCGATATGGCGCCACAGCGAGCGGGCATGCCAGGCGATCTCGCTGGCATCGTGGCGCGCAAAGTAGCTCAGCTCCAGCGTCTTCCAGAGCGGCAGCTCGGTGCCGGGCAGGGCGCTGTGCAGGGCCATGATCTGCCGCGCCTCTTGTTTGCGGGCCTCCAGGTCGGCGTCCCGGTTGGGCTTGGCGCCGCCCAGCGCCCGCAGGGTGCTGCGGTACAGGTCTTCGATCAACTTGGCTTTCCAAGCGTTCCAGACCTTGGGGCTGGTGCCCCGGATGTCGGCCACGGTCAGCAGGTAGAGCGCGGTCAGGCGCCGCACATCGCCCACCAGGTCGGCAAAGGCGCGGATCACGTCGGGATCGGACAAGTCCTCCTTTTGCGCCACGGTGCTCATCTTGAGGTGGTACTTGACCAGGAACTCGGCCAGCGCACTGTCGTCCTTGTCGATGCCGTGGTCGCGGCAGAAGCGCCGCACCTCGACTGCGCCCAGGTCGGAATGGTCGCCACCCCGGCCTTTGGCCACATCGTGGAACAGCGCGGCCACGTACAGCAGCCAGGGCTTGTCCCACTCGCTGGCCAGCTGCGAGCAAAACGGGTACTCGTGTGCATGTTCGGGAATGAAAAACCGGCGCATGTTGCGCAGCACCATCAGGATGTGCTGGTCTACCGTGTAGACGTGGAACAGGTCGTGCTGCATGCGCCCGACGATGCGGCGAAACACCCACAGGTAACGCCCCAGCACCGAGGTCTGGTTGAGCAGCCGCATCGCGTGGGTGATGCCCTGCGGCTGGCGCAAGATGTCCATGAACAGCTCGCGGTTGATCGGATCGTGCCGAAACCCGGTGTCCATCACCTCGCGGGCGTTGTAGAGCGCCCGCAGCGTGCGCGCCGACAGGCCCTGGATGCCGGGCGTTTGCTGGAAGACCAGAAAAGTCTCGAGGATGGCGTGCGGGTTGTCGGTGTAGAGGTCGTCGCGGGCAATCTCCAGCATGCCGGCGCGGTCCAGAAAGCGCGCGTTGATCTCGCGCATCGGCGCGGTTTCGCTGGCGTTGATGCGCTCCTCGATGTTGAGCATCAGGATCTGGTTGAGCTGGGTCACCGCCTTGGCCGCCCAGTAGTAGTGGTGCATCAGCACCTCGGACGAGCGGGCGCTGCGGCTGCTCTGGTAGCCAAAGCTGTCGGCCACGGCGGTTTGGAGGTCAAACACCAGCCGGTCCTCGCGCCGGCCTGCAATCGCGTGCAAGCGGGCGCGGATCAGCGTCAGCGTGCCCTGGTTGCGCTGCAATTGCTTGACCTCGAAGGGCGTGATCAGGCCGTTGGCCGCCAGCTCGGCCCAGCTGCGGCCCAGCCCGGCGGCACGCGCCACCCAGATCACCACCTGCAAATCGCGCAGGCCGCCCGGGCTTTCTTTGCAGTTGGGCTCCAGCGCGTAGGGCGTGTCCTCGTATTTGGTGTGGCGCTGCTGCATCTCCAGCATCTTGGCGCGCAAAAACGCCTTGGGGTCCATCAGCGCTGCGGTCTCGCGCTGGAAGGTGTTGAACAGCCTGCGTGCGCCGCACACCAGGCGGGATTCGAGCAGCGAGGTCTGTACCGTGACATCGGCACGCGACTCTTCGACACATTCGGCCACGCTGCGCACCGCCGAGCCCACCTCCAGGCCGATGTCCCAGCAGGCGGTGATGAAGGCTTCTATCGAGGCCTTGAGCGGGCTGTCGGTATCGGTGTCGGCTTGGTCGGGCAGCAGCAGCAACACGTCGACATCACTGTGCGGCAGCAACTCACCACGGCCGTAGCCGCCCACCGCCACCAGCGCGGCCGTGCTGGGCAGCTTGCTGTGGGCCCACAGGCTGGCAAGCGTGGCATCAACATGGCGGGTCAGCGCCTTGATCAACCGCGTGGCCGCCGGCGCGGTGGCGCGGCTGGCCATGAAGTGCACGATCAGCGCCTTCTTGCCGTCCTTGAAACCGGTACGCAGCGCGGCGATGTCAAACCCGGGCGCTGCGCCGGGTGCAATGCCGGGCGCAATCTCAACAGCAGCCATGCAATGCTCAGGCCGGTCGCTCAGGCGGTTGCGGTGGCCGGTGTCATGAAAGCCGGCAGCGGCGGCGAGCCGGCGGACAGCGTCAACACCTCGTAGCCGGTCTCGGTGACCAGGATGGTGTGCTCCCACTGGGCCGAGAGCGAACGGTCCTTGGTGACGATGGTCCAGCCGTCCCCCAGCTCGCGGATTTCGCGCCGGCCGGCATTGACCATCGGCTCGATCGTGAAGATCATGCCCGGCACCAGCTCTTCGAGCGTGCCGGGCCGGCCGTAGTGCAGAACCTGCGGGTCTTCATGAAACCTGGACCCGATGCCGTGGCCGCAAAACTCGCGCACAACCGAAAAACCCTGGTTCTCGGTGAAGACCTGGATCGCATGGCCGATGTCGCCCAGCCGGGCGCCGGGCTTGACCTTGGCAATACCCTTCCACATCGCGTCGTAGGTCAGCGCGCACAGTCGTTTGGCGGCAATCGAGCCTTCGCCGACGATGAACATGCGGCTGGTATCGCCGTGCCAGCCGTCCTTGATCACGGTCACGTCGATGTTGACGATGTCGCCGCTCTTGAGCGGCTTCTCGTTCGGGATGCCGTGGCAAACCTGGTGGTTCAGCGAGGTGCAGATCGACTTGGGGTAGGGCACGTAGCCCGCCGGCTGGTAGTTCAGCGGCGCGGGGATGCCGCCCTGCACATGGACGATGTGGTCGTGCGCCAGCTTGTCGAGCTGCTCGGTGGTGACACCGGGCAAGACATGCGGCGTCAGCATGTCCAGCACTTCCGATGCCAAGCGGCCGGCAATGCGCATGCCGGCGATCTCGGCGGGTTGGGATTTGAGAGTGATGGCCATGGCTCAAATTATCCCACTGCAACCTAGAATGCCGGGTTTACACGGGCATGGCCCTGTGGCGTGAGGTCAGCCTCGTCACTCCGAGTGATCGAGTGCGGCGGGCGCCCGGCGGGCTGTGATGTGCCACATCCCCGAACCCGTGCCTCCGCCCACCCCAGCGCCCGCCATGCCGTCATCTGCCTCCGATCTGCCCAAGAACCTGCTGTGTTTCGAGGGTGGCAGTGCGCTCCCGGCCTTCCGCGCCCAGGCTTTGCTGCTGCAACTGCAGTCGGTCAACGCCCGCATCGTCGGCGTGGTGGCGCGGTATGTGCACTGGGTGCTGGCTGAGCCCGGCCAGGCCCCTGATACCGACAAGCTGGCCGCGCTGCTGCAGTATGGCGATGCCTACACCGGCAGCAACGACGGCCAACGGGTGCTGGTGATGCCCAGGCTGGGCACCGTGTCGCCGTGGGCCAGCAAGGCCACCGACATCGCCCGCAACTGCGGCCTGGTGCTGCACCGCGTTGAGCGGGTCACCGAGTACCGGCTGCAGCTCAAACACGGGCTGCTGGGGCGCGCCGGCAAAGCGTTGAGCGAGCCCGAACTGCAAGACTGCGCCGCGCTGCTGCATGACCGCATGACCGAGAGCGTGGCGTTTGAGCGCGACGCCGCCCGCCACCTGTTTGATGCCCGCGCTGCCGAGCCGCTGGTGCAGGTGGACGTGCTGGGCCAGGGCCGGGCCTCGTTGGTGCAGGCCAACACCGAATTCGGCCTGGCACTCTCCGCCGACGAGATCGACTACCTGGTGACCGCCTTCACCGGCCTGGGTCGCAACCCCAGCGATGTCGAGCTGATGATGTTTGCCCAGGCCAACAGCGAGCACTGCCGGCACAAGATATTCAATGCCGATTTCACGATCGACGGCCAGGCCCAGCCGCTGTCGATGTTCGGCATGATCCGCAACACCGAAAAACTCGCACCGCAGCACAGCATCGTTGCCTACAGCGACAACGCGGCGGTGATGGAGGGCGGGCCGGTGCGGCGCTGGGCGCCCGAAGGTTTCACCAATGCCCCGAAGTACGGCGCACGCGACGAGGTCTCGCATGTGCTGATGAAGGTCGAGACCCACAACCACCCGACCGCGATTTCGCCGTTTCCGGGGGCGTCCACCGGCGCCGGCGGCGAGATCCGAGACGAGGGCGCCACTGGGCGTGGCTCGCAGCCCAAGGCCGGGCTCACCGGGTTCTCGGTGTCCAACCTGCACCTGCCGGGCACCGATGAGCCCTGGGAGCAGCACCCGGTCGGCAAGCCCGGCCACATCGCCAGCGCGCTGCAGATCATGCTCGACGGCCCACTGGGCGGCGCGGCCTTCAACAACGAGTTTGGACGGCCGAATCTGGCGGGCTACTTTCGCGTCTTCGAGCAGTCGGTCGCCGGTGTGCAGCGCGGCTACCACAAGCCGATCATGATCGCCGGCGGGCTGGGGTCGATTTCAGCCGGCCAGACCCACAAGCTGCCGTTTGGCGCTGGCACGCTGCTGGTGCAACTGGGCGGGCCTGGCATGCGCATCGGCATGGGCGGCGGCGCGGCCAGCTCGATGGCGGCGGGCAGCAACACCGCAGCACTCGATTTTGATTCGGTGCAGCGTGGCAACCCCGAGATCCAGCGCCGCGCGCAGGAGGTGATCAACCACTGCTTCTCGCTGGGCGATGCCAACCCGGTGCTGGCGATCCACGATGTGGGCGCGGGCGGCATCAGCAATGCCTTTCCTGAGTTGGTGGATGGCGCCGGCAAGGGCGCGATCTTTGATTTGCGCCAGGTGCCGCTGGAGGAATCCGGCCTGGCGCCCAAGGAGATCTGGTGCAACGAGAGCCAGGAGCGCTACACCCTGGCGATCAACCCCGACCTGCTGCCGATCTTCGAGCTGATCTGCCGGCGCGAGCGCTGCCCGTTTGCCGTGGTGGGCATGGCCACCGACAGGCCCGAGCTGATCGTCGAGGACGGCCCGGGCGGCGAGCGGGTGATCGACATGCCGATGGCTGTGCTGCTGGGCAAGCCACCCCGGGTGCACCGCGACGTGCAGCGGGTGGCGCTCAGCGCGCCGCCGCTGGACCTGACCGGCATTGCGCTGGCCCAGGTGGCGTTTGATGTGCTGCGCCACCCGACCGTGGCCAGCAAACGCTTCCTGATCACGATCGGTGACCGCACCGTGGGCGGCCTGAGCCACCGCGACCCGATGGTCGGCCCCTGGCAGGTGCCGGTGGCCGATTGCGCGGTGACGCTGGCCGACCACAGCGGTTTCCGGGGCGAGGCGATGAGCCTGGGCGAGCGCAGCCCGCTGGCCGCGCTGCACGCACCTGCGTCCGGCCGCATGGCCGTGGGCGAGGCGATCACCAACCTGCTGGCCGCGCCGATCACGCTGTCCCGGGTCAAGCTGTCGGCCAACTGGATGGCGGCCTGCGGCGAGCCGGGGGAAGACGCTGCGCTGTACGAGACCGTCAAGGCCGTGGGCCTGGAGCTTTGTCCTGCGCTTGGCATTGGCATCCCGGTGGGCAAGGACAGCTTGTCGATGCGCACCCGCTGGACCGACGACGATGGCCATGCACGCCAGGTCACCGCGCCGGTCAGCCTGATCGTCACCGCGTTCGCCACGCTGGACGATGTGCGCGGCACGCTGACGCCGCAGCTCAAGACGCTGCCCGACGGCACTGACAGCACGCTGATCCTGATCGATCTGGGCGCCGGCCGCATGCGCATGGCGGGCTCGATGCTGGCCCAGGTGATCGGCCAGTTTGGTGACGAGGTGCCCGACCTGGATGACCCAGCCCAGCTCAAAGCCCTGGTCGCCGCCATCAACCAGTTGCGCGCCGAGGGCAAGCTGCTGGCCTACCACGACCGCAGCGACGGCGGCCTGTGGGCGGCGGCCTGCGAGATGGCGTTTGCCGGCCAGCGCGGCCTGAGCCTGAATGTCGATCTGCTGGTGACCGAAGGCGACGGCATCAGCGACAGCCGGGCCGAGACCGGGGACGCCAAAAACTGGGCTGGCCAGGTGGGTGAGCGGCGCAACGGGCTGACGCTCAAGGCCTTGTTCAACGAGGAACTGGGCGCGCTGATCCAGGTGCCACGCACCGAGCGTGACGCGGTGCTGGCCGTGCTGCGCAGCCACGGCCTGTCGCGCCACAGCCATGTGGTGGGCAAGCCCAACGACACCGGTGTGATCGAGGTCTGGCGCGATGCCAAAGCCCAGTTCAGCGCGCCGCTGCGTGATTTGCAGCAAGCCTGGGACGAGGTCAGCTGGCGCATTGCCCGGCTGCGCGACAACCCGGCCTGCGCCGACGCCGAACATGCGGCCGCCGGCGCGCCGGGCGACCCGGGGCTGCACCAGCACCTGAGTTTTGATGCCAGCGAGAACATCGCCGCACCGTTCTTGAACTTGGCGCGGCCCAAGATCGCGATCCTGCGGGAGCAAGGCGTCAACTCGCATACCGAGATGAGCGTGGCGATGCACAACGCCGGCTTTGACACCTTTGATGTCCACATGAGTGACTTGCAGGCCGGCCGAGCGCGGCTGAGCCAGTTTCAGGGCCTGGTGGCCTGTGGCGGCTTCAGCTACGGCGACACCCTGGGCGCGGGCGAGGGCTGGGCCCGGTCTATCCTGTTCAACCCGGCATTGACCGAGCAATTTGCAGCGTTTTTTGCCCGGCCCGACACCCTGGCGCTGGGCGTGTGCAACGGCTGCCAGATGATGGCGGCGCTCTCAGCCATCATCCCCGGCAGCCAGGCCTGGCCGCGCTTTACCCGCAACCAGAGCCAGCAGTTCGAGGCCCGGTTGAGCCTGGTCGAGGTGCTGGACAGCCCGTCGCTGTTTTTCACCGGCATGGCCGGCAGCCGGCTGCCGATTGCGGTAGCCCACGGTGAGGGCTTTGCTGATTTCTCGCAGCGTGGCCAGCCGGATGCGGTGCACCGAACGATGCGCTTTGTCGACCACCAGGGCGAGGCCACCGAGGCCTACCCCTTCAACCCCAACGGCAGCCCGGGCGGCCTGACGGCCGTGACCACGCCGGATGGGCGATTTACCGCGCTGATGCCGCACCCCGAGCGGGTGCAGCGCAACCTGCAGCTGAGCTGGACAGCCGGCAAGCCGTCAGCCGCCAGCCCGTGGACGCGGATGTTTGGCAACGCCCGGCGCTGGGTGGGGTGAACGGGGCATGGACTTCCCGATCACAGACCGGGGTACGGCGCAGGCGGTGATCAGCCACCTGCAGCAGCGTGCCTCAGCCGCCGCTGCCGAGTTGCGTGAACCGCCGCCCGAGCCGGTGGGCTGCTGCGAGCGCGGCTGCCAGGGCTGCGTGTGGGAGGGCTACTTTGACGCGGTCGCGTACTGGCGCGACGAGGCCTTGCTGGTGCTGGAAGACTGAGCCGCTTTCTGGCTGGCCAGGCCAGGCCGGACGATCCGACAGTCGCCCGGCGTTGGCTACAACGCCGCCAGCAACTCGTAAGATTTCAGCCGCGCCGCGTGGTCATGCACTGCACCGGCCACGATCAACTCGTCGGCTTGGGTGCGCAGGATGATCGCCTCGAGCTGCCGGCGTACCGTGGTCGGGCTGCCCACTGCGGTGGCCGTCAGCATGCGCTGCACGCCGGCTTTTTCGCGATCGTTCCACAGCGTGGCCATCACCGCTGGGTCAATCGGCCGGGGCAGCGGCCCGCGCACCCCGCGCTGCATGCCCAGGAATCGCTGCTGCAACGAGGTGAAAAGCCACGCAGCCTCGTCATCGGTATCGGCCACGATCACGTTGACACCGACCATCGCATGGGGCTCGGGCCAATCGGCCGAGGGCCGGTAGGTGCGCCGGTAGACCTCCAAGGCCTGCATCAGCATGTCGGGTGCAAAGTGCGAGGCAAAGGCAAATGGCAGGCCCAGGTAGGCGGCCAACTGAGCGCTGTACAGGCTCGATCCCAGCAGCCAGATTGGCACGTGGGTGCCGATGCCCGGAATTGCCCGCACGGTCTGGCCGGCCGAGCCTGGCAGGCCGTCCCCCAGGTAGGCCTGCAGCTCCATCACGTCTTGCGGAAACTGGTCTTCGCTGGTGGCCAGGTGCTGGCGCAGCGCGCGGGCGGTCTGCTGGTCGGTGCCGGGCGCGCGGCCCAGGCCCAGGTCGATGCGGCCGGGGTAGAGCGTGGCCAGCGTGCCGAACTGCTCGGCGATCACCAGCGGCGCATGGTTGGGCAGCATCACGCCGCCAGAACCCACCCGGATCGTGCGGGTGCCGCCCGCCACGTGGCCGACCAGCACCGCCGTGGCCGAGCAGGCCACGCCGTCCATGTTGTGGTGCTCGGCCAGCCAGTAGCGGCGGTAGCCCCAGGCCTCGGCGTGCTGCGCCAAGTCCAGGGTGTGGCGCAGCGCCGT
>JANYKR010000042.1 GCA_025358155.1 Betaproteobacteria bacterium | reverse complement strand
GTTGACGGTAAGCGCGTTGGTGATGTTGCAATAGACCTTCAACGCTCGTTGCTCTGCTCGGCTGAAAGGCGAAAAGTCCGGGCTCCATGGCATCGGCAATGCACAGTCCCAATCCTCGCCGGCCAGCACCTTAATCATTCCATTCGCCATTGCGTGCGCTACCCAGGGCTTGACTGCGCCGGGTCCGCCCTGAAACACGTCGCGGCAGAACATGCCGATCATCCGGGCGTCGAACTCCTCTACTTCGGCGTCGGACATGCTGCCTGACTTATGCCGCTCAAAGTAGCCTTCAAAGTCAAAGGATAAATCTGCTAGGTTGGCTTTAGGCTCGTTGTTCATGCTGTCGCCTTCACAGCGCCAGCTTCGCCAGCGCATCGGCCGCCACGTCGCCGCGCAAGTGGCCGTAGTGCTGTTCGATCATGCGAACGCTGGTGCCGCTGATTTGCGCCACGGTCAGCAGATCAAGCCCACCATGAACTAGATCGCTGATCGTCGAATGCCGCAGGGTGTACGCGGTGGTGTCGGCCGGTAGCGCTGCGGCCTCAGCAGCGGCCTTGACGGGCCATTTCCAGCCATCTTTGTCCCAGGCCCTGCCGTCAGCCCTGGCGAACAGTGGCGCGGCTGGCAGCTTGTCCTTTGTGGCCGCTTCCAACACGTCGGCGGTGTCCTTCGGCATCTTGAGCTTGCGGTCACGGCCCGCCTTGTCCTTGCCGACGGTCAGCACGCCAAGTCGTTTGTCAAAGTTGCTCACGGTCAGCGCTGCCAGCGCGCCCGGTCGCAGCGGTAGCAGGGACAAGCCCCGCAGGAACGCGGCAAGGTCGGCCGGTGCCTTTTCAATGAACTTGCGCCGCTGATCCTTGTCGAGATACAGCTCCCGCCGCTGGTCTGCATCCTTGAGCGGCAGCAGCTTTCCGCGCCACGCAAAGTCACTGGTCACCAGCCCGTCAACATAGGCCAGATTGAGCGCGGCACGGAAGCACGCCATGTCTCGATTGAGTGTTGACGCGGTGCGGGTCTCGCCACGGTTGCCGCCGCTTTCGGTCGGCCGGGCTTGCAGCCTCTTTCGCCACTTGTCCAGCATGGCCGGCGTCAGCTTTGAAATTTCAGTGGCCGCTAGCTTCGCATCATCAAGCACGTAGTTCTTGAATCGGGCAGCGGCGTCCTCTGCGGCACGAACGATCGTTGTCCCGGTCTGCCCCTTCTTGCCGCGTCGCGCCAGCGCATAGGGTGTCATCGCGGTTGCTGGCTTGGTGGTGCGCTGGTGCGCGACGTAGCGCTCGCATACGTCCTTGATGGTGGTAGCTGCAGCGTTGCCGCCTTTGCCCAGGTGCTCAAACCAGGCGCGGGCGGCCGTCGTGGCCTTGTCGAATCGCAGGTGGTCGGGGTATTGGTCAAGTGCACCTAGCGCGTGCTCAGTGCGCTTGCCGGTGGTCTCGTCACGGTGATACGCAAACCAAGTGCCGGCGCTGTCGGCTGTCATCTTGCGGTAGCCGACGAAACAACCTTTGCCGTCGCGCTGCCAGTAGGCGTTACGTCGAGGCTTGAGCTTGTCCCGAATCGTGACGGTTTCGATCCTTGTTGCCATGTCATCCCCAGGTGCCGAAAAAGTACCGAAAAAGTACCGAAAACTTTCCGGTACTCTAGCGCACATCAGCGAACAGAAAGAGCGCTCTACCTAGGTAAAACGGGACATTGACGAACATCAGAAAACACTGTTCCCCGCATTGACATGGTGGGGGTCGATGGTTCGAGTCCATTCGCGCCTACCAAATTCGGTAGGGACATCAAGCACTTGGTGGAAACGCCAGGTGCTTTTTTCATTGATTTGATCTGGAACTGTCCTGAGGGGCGTCGACGTCCGGAGCACATCATCCAGTTTTGGCTCACTTTCTGCCCAGGCGCGGCGCTCTCGGTGCAAACACTGCAGCATCGATGACCGCACGGAGCAGGTTCGTCGCGGCCACGGTCATCAAGCTGCCCGCTCGGGCGCGCCAACGAGTACAGCCCGCTCAGCGGCGCCAGAACCGTTCCATCTCCAGGTACGTGAACGACGCTGACCAAGTGATCAGCACGAACCCGGTCAGCGCCATGGTGCCGGCGAGAAAGCGGATCGGACCCACGGGTGCGAGGTCGCCGAAGCCTACCGTGGTGAAGGTGGTCGCTGCCATGTAAACAGCGTCCAGCAGGCTCAGCGCCTGGCCGCCACTCACGCTGCCGGCATGCGCGAAGTAGAGCAAGGCCCATGTCGTGAAGCCGAAGATCCAGATTTCGACGACGTGCAAACTCAGCACCCCCAGGATGCCGTACAAGACCTTGCGTCGCGGGTAACGGTCGTGATGCACACCCAGTCGGCGAGAGATCAGGATCAAGCCTTCGTAGTGCACCAGCACAGCGGCACTGACCGACAGCAGCGTGCTCAGCACGACAAGAGCGTTTGTTGTCCAGTTTGGGTACACGGCATGCGTCCGGTTTGCAGCGGGCGGCCTCTGCGTTCGGCAGCGATTTTCAGCATCGATTGTTGTCCAGCCCGTGCCTCGCCATCCATGGCCGCAGCGGCACACAAGCGCAAAAGTTTGATGGTGATCAAGGCTGTCACGAAACTTTCATGAAATTGTCATCCTTATGACAACCGAGCCGAGCCGTGCCCGCAAACAGGTCAACCCAGGAGACCCTATGGCTACATCGATGAGCACAGAGCCCGCGATGAACCACCGACTTCGAGGCGTTTCGCGCGCCGAAGCACCCAGACCAATGCCAATGCCCAAGCCCAACCGCAGGCGGCGCGCAGGTGCGCTGCAGATCGAGGCGGTAGAGCGGGAGGCCGTGCGCGAATTGACAGCATCGCGCCTGCAAAGATCGGTGGCCGCTTTGCGCTACGCGTTGTCGCACAGCGAAGAAGGCCAGTGCCCGGGCAGGCAACAAGGCTCAGACGAGAAAAGCGTCAGCACCGACCCGTCTTGCACGCAGGCACACATCTTCACCGTGGCGGCTGATGTCCTCAAACCGCAGGTCGATGGATTGGGCCAAGTCATGCAGCGGCGGCAATGCCGCCATGTCGCGGCCGGGCCCCAGCAGCTTGGGTGCCAGGTAGACCAGCAGCTCATCGACCAGCCCGATTTGCAGCAGTGCGGCATTGAGTCTGGCGCCGGCCTCCACATGCAACTCGTTGATGCCGTCCATTGACAG
>JANYKR010000001.1 GCA_025358155.1 Betaproteobacteria bacterium | reverse complement strand
CCGCACGACGGATGTGACCGGCGCGGTCGAGCTGCCGGCCGACAAGGAGATGGTCATGCCTGGCGACAACGTCAGCATCACCGTCAAGCTGATCGCCCCGATCGCGATGGAAGAAGGCCTGCGCTTCGCCATCCGTGAAGGCGGCCGCACGGTAGGCGCAGGCGTGGTGGCCAAGATCATCGCTTAGGCACGGTTCAGGAGCACAGCAAGGCAATCGGGTTCAGGCAGCAGGGGCATAGCTCAATTGGCAGAGCGTCGGTCTCCAAAACCGAAGGTTGGGGGTTCGATTCCCTCTGCCCCTGCCAGGCAAGAACCCAACAAAAGCGCGTCGCGCAGCGATCGCATCTGAAACAGGTCCGACCCGGCGCGGCCCGCAGGCTATCAAGCCCGGCGGGCCATTGCTGCTGTTGGAAGAGCCCGATGCTCAAGGCAAAAATCGCCAGAGTGACGCGGGCGTGAGAAACGAAAGACATGGCTACCAACACTCAAGTCGAGACGGTTTCAACAGGCGCGGACAAGGTCAAGCTGGCTGCGGCCGCTGCTTTGCTGGTGGGCGGCGTGGTCGCCTACTACCTGCTTGGCAAACAGGACTTGTGGCTGCGTGTGATTGCGCTGCTGCTGCTGCTGGCCGGTGCCGTGGCGATGTTTTTCACTTCCGAGTCCGGCAAGCAGTTGATTGCATTTGGCCGCGACTCGGTGCGCGAGACCAAGAAGGTTGTCTGGCCCGCCCGCAAGGAGGCGATGCAGATGACCGGTTACGTGTTTGCTTTTGTGATCGTGATGGCGTTCTTCCTGTTCCTGACGGACAAGACGCTGGAGTGGGTGCTGTACGACCTGGTCCTGGGCTGGAAACGCTAAAGAGGTATTGCCATGAGCGAACTTATTCCCCAAGCTGCTGCCGCGCCAGAGGCGCCTGCCGCCCCCACCGTGCCGCTGCGTTGGTATGTGGTGCACGCCTACTCGGGCATGGAAAAGGCGGTCGAGCGCAACATCCGTGAGCGTATCGAGCGCGCTGGCATGCACGACAAGTTTGGTCGCATCCTGGTGCCGACCGAAGAAGTCATCGAGCTCAAGAACGGCAAGAAGTCGGTCACCGAGCGGCGTTTCTTCCCGGGCTACGTGTTGGTCGAGATGCTGATGGACGACGAGTCCTGGCACCTGGTCAAGCACACCAGCAAGGTCACCGGTTTTGTCGGCGGCGCCAAGAACCGGCCGTCACCGATCTCTGAAGCCGAGGTCATGAAGATCGTCAACCAGATGCAAGAGGGTGTCGACAAGCCCCGGCCCAAGGTCGAGTGGATGATCGGCGAGATGGTGCGGGTCAAGGAGGGCCCGTTCACCGACTTCAACGGTGCGGTCGAAGACGTCAATTACGAAAAGTCCAAGGTCAAGGTTTCAGTCACGATCTTTGGCCGTGCCACCGGGGTTGAACTGGACTTCGCGCAGGTTGAAAAGGTCTGACGAACTCCGTTGGTCAGACCAGTCGCCGAGGGCCGAAGGCCCGCAGGCAAAAGGTCTGACGAACTCCATTGGCCAGACCAGTCGCCGAGGGTCGAAGGTCCGCAGGCAAGAGGTCTGAGTATTTCGGTTTCATGCGGGTCCGACCCGGCGCATGAGATCTTGATGTTTTCGGGTCGAAAGACGAGGAGCTTGGCGGCATCCGTGCCAACAAGCGTTTGAACTCGAAAGGAGCCCTTTGTGGCAAAGAAAATCGTCGGCTTTATCAAGCTGCAAGTTCCTGCGGGCAAGGCCAATCCTTCGCCCCCGATCGGCCCGGCGCTAGGTCAGCGTGGCCTCAACATCATGGAGTTCTGCAAGGCGTTCAACGCCCAGACCCAGGGTGTCGAGCCAGGTCTGAAGCTGCCGGTGGTGATCACCGCCTACGCGGACAAATCCTTCACCTTCGTGCTCAAGTCGCCCCCGGCGAGCGTGTTGCTGAAGAAGGCCGTCAAGATCGACAAGGGTTCGGGTCGCCCGCACCTGGAGAAAGTCGGCAAGATCACCCGTGCCCAGCTTGAAGAAATCGCAAAGCACAAGATGAAAGACCTGACTGCGGCTGACCTCGATGCTGCAGTTCGTACGATTGCCGGTTCGGCCCGTTCTATGGGCGTAACGGTGGAAGGTGTTGTATGACCAAATTAACCAAACGCCAAAAGACTGTTGGTGACAAGATCGACAGCAACAAGCTGTATGCCTTGTCCGAAGCTCTCGGGCTTGTAAAAGAATTTGCTGTCGCCAAGTTTGATGAATCCATCGACGTGGCCGTGCAGCTCGGTATTGATGCCAAGAAATCTGACCAGGTCGTTCGTGGTGCAGTTGTGCTGCCAAATGGCACGGGTAAAACAAAGCGCGTCGCCGTGTTTGCACAAGGCGCCAAGGCTGAAGAAGCCAAAGCCGCTGGTGCTGACATCGTTGGCATGGACGACTTGGCTGCTGACATCAAAGCAGGAAAAATG
>JANYKR010000300.1 GCA_025358155.1 Betaproteobacteria bacterium | reverse complement strand
ATCACCGGGCCGCTGAGTTGGGCTTGCAGCAGCGCCTGGATCGACATCCTGTCAGCTGCGGTCATGTGCGAGTAGTGGGTTCCCATTTGGGCGACACCTTACAGGTTGCGCGGTGTCGCGCTTCAAACTTGAGGCCGCCGTTTGCCTGAGGCTGGCAGCACAGGGACTGAAGATTCCAGTAGCTTTAGCATGGACGATAATATAGAAGGGAGTAGTCGATAAATTTAATGAAATCAACAACTTATGAATTTTTATATTATCGTCAAGGCTGTTAGCATGGACAATAATATAGTGACCGAGCATCTCAGCTTGAGTGGAAATTGACGCTCGACAACGGCATCGAACTACAGATCAAGCCGGTTGATTGAACCGACCACAGCCCTGTGGCGGGTTTTCAGCGTGCCCGAGATGCGCGGCAGGCCATATGCTAATTCGACGCTTCTTGCAATTTCAGCAGATTTAGATTTCCCTTTCCATGGAATATGAACCCTGCACGGCGGAGAACCGGCCACATACAGCGCAACAACCACATGGGCGTGCACATGCCGCTTGTCACCGTGCACCACCAAGAACATGGGGAAGTGCTCGCCGACGCCCATGTTTTCCAACGCGTCCAAAGCGATCCGCGACGTTCTAGAAAAGAGGGATTCTTGGATTGGTTGGATGACGGGCGCTGAAACACTCAGCGCTCCGGGATGAATGGCCTGAGGCGTGACCGTCACGCCTGCACCAACATTGGGGTCGACAACTCCCGCCACCGCACCGCTGGGTGCAGTCTGCGCGCCTGCCTCAGCTTTCCACCGCGCCTTCGCTTCAGCTTATGCCTGCGCCACGGCCTGTTCCCGGGCATCCACGCGCGCTTGGGCTTCGGCCGCAGCCTTCATCCGCGCCTTTGATCTTCTCAACCGTGGCGAAAAGCTCAGCACGATGTGAACGTACACCTGTCGCGGCAGCGAATCGGCACCCGCACATCCACGCCGGACATGATCAAAGAGTTGATGCGCAATGTCATCGGCCGCGGCGCGGCGGGTGGCGCCAAACGGCATGAAGCGTTGGATGAGTGCGCGAGCGAACGGCGGGCCCGCCAGCCGCACGAAGTCGTCCAGCGTCTTGTCGCAGGACTTTGCCTCGAGCAAGTAGCGCAGCAATCTGGCCAAGTCGCCGGGTTGTTGCGGATTTGCAGCGGTGTACTGCATGATCTTGATCAACATCGGGTGACACCGGTGATGCGTTGCAGCAGGATGAGTGTTTCGTTGAGCTGTGCCCGGGCTTCCAGGCGTCGGGACCGGGACATATGACCTTCAAGAACGGCCACGGTGTTCCCCAACTTGACCAGGGCGTTTGACAAAGCGACGACATCGTCATTGATCGTGGCGGGGTAGATGCCGTTGACGATGCCAATCGATGGCGGGACGACATCCCGATGCTCTGCAAGAACTTTCTGCAAGCCTTCACGCAGCAGCGCAGACCCGCTCTTGTGGGTCTTGGCCATGAGCGCTTTCAGCGCCGACTTCTCGTCTGGCGTGATGCAAACACTGGTCGCAACGGTGGCGCCGTCGCTGCGCTTTCCGCTGACGATGCGTGTTGATCGCAGCCGAGGATTCTTGGCTGGCTGCTTGTTGAAAATGGCGGTGCTCACTTCGTGTTCCGTTCTCCACTAGAAGGTGTTGATGCAGCCTTGAACACAGGCCTCTGCGGTCACTCCATCAGATCGCGCCGAGCAACAGAAGTGGCAACAGAAAGGGCGTCGTTTGCGAAGCGCGCGTTGACCTCGGAGACGGCGTCTGGCCCAGCGAAACCGCGAGCGCCTCCTGGGCGCTGGGACGGTCCGAATGGTTGTCGTCCCGCTCCGCAAACTGCTGTGCTCGTGGTCGACGTCGGGTCAGCCACCTGGGTGGCCCGCCGCACCAGCTTTCTTTGAAATTACGGCAGCTTCGACACGCGCTAAGATGCTTTTCGCCTGCCGCAAACACTCCGAGAGCGCGCCGGTCGTCACCATGTCGCCGTCGTAGTTCGACCCACTTCGTTGCTTGCGAAACCCGTCGAGGAGGCGAATGGTGGGGTCATCGACGGACAGCGTGTGCCCGAGGCACTGGATCGCGGTTTGGTGGTGCCCTGGCCGGCCTGTGGACGTCCTGAAGCCGTTGATCAGCAGGCCGATGTCGGCGGACGCCCGGATGGCGTTGTAGGCGCAGTCGAAGCGGGTTTCGTTGCTGGCCTGCTCGATGTGCGCATCCTTCAACTGCTGCCGGGCGGCGACCAGGATTCGCTGCACCAGTTCCGGCGAAGCCGGCACGGCATCAAGCCGCCCGATCTTCGCGAGGTTGGCCAAGAAGGTCGAGGTCATCTCGTGTCCCGATCAGAAAGATCTTTGGTTTGTTCAGCACGTCAACGAGGAAGCCTGACTGCGATGCCAGCTTGGCCCGCCACTCGGCGGCGGTGAAGACTTTCGGGTTAACTTCGCGCCGGAGGGTGTCCTGGGCCGGGTACAGGGCGTTGACAATGCCGGCGAAGTCGATGTCACCGATGGCGATGATGTCGATGTCGCTACCGGCGTGCTCGGTCGCGCGCGCCATGGATCCGAAAACGAAGGCGACCTGGATCTGGTCGGCAACGCTGGCCAGAGCGCCGACGAGCACATCGGCCAGGCCAACGGTCTTGCGCAACAGGCCGCTAAGTTCCGGGAAGACCGGGTGCTGTTCGTTGGCGGAAAACTGCACCTGGTTGCCCACCTTGTGCTTCACCAGCAGACCGGCACGGTGCAGCTGGTCCAGCTCCTTGGCCATGGTGCCGGGTGAAGCGTCGGTCAGGCGCGAGATCTCACGGACATGGAGGCGACGCTCAGGACTCAAGAACAACAAGGCGAGCGCCCGCCGCCGGTACTGGGCCGGAAAAAGCAAATCCGATGCTGAAGCTGATGTTGCTTTCACAGAAACGATTGTAGCTTTCAAGGCGACGAAATCGGTGCGCTGGAAGTCGAAGCCGCCTTCGGCCCTTCTGCCCGGCCAAAGCGGCTTGACTTGGATCCTCAACGACAGACGATGTTTCTTTTTTAGAAACGATCGTTGCCGTTACCGAATCGTTGACGCACGAGCATCGTCGCCGAGCATCGCTGACGACTAAGTCGCCGCCGAAAAACTACCTTCGGCATCGAAGTGCCTTCTGCTGCGATGCCAAGAGACAGAGCCTTCCAAACCGTCCCAGCAGCTCACCGCGAAGCCCGTGTTCTGTGACTGCACATTCAGTCTGAGCCACGCACATCGACCTCGGCCCCGTTACCTCTCCTTGAACCCTGGACGACACACCAGCCTCCTAGCGGTCCTTGTGCAGGTAGATCGACCACCGCTCAAGCCGGTCAATCATCATTCAGCTGATCTGAGCCAACTGAGGCACAGCCAGCAACAGCCCGAACGCCTTGCTCCGGCCTTGCCACGAAGCGGAGCGCGAAATGGCTTGGGATCGCCTTGTTGAAGTTCTCGAAAGCGTGGCCGCCGCACACCGAACCAGCGGGCAGTCCAAGACCAGCACGATGCCGTGGCGAGCACGTTCGCGAAG
>JANYKR010000285.1 GCA_025358155.1 Betaproteobacteria bacterium | reverse complement strand
GGCCGGCGCCCAGCTTTACTTCAATGCCGTCAATGCCCGCGGTGGCATCGGCGGGCAGAAGTTAGAGCTGGTGTCGATGGACGACAAGTTCGAGCCCAAGCTGGCGTTGGACAATGCCAAGGCGCTGATCGACAAGGGCGTGATCGCGCTGTTCCTGACCCGGGGCACGCCGCACAGCCTGGGCCTGCTGCCGCTGCTGGCCGAGCAGCGCGTCACGCTGGTGGCGCCCAGCACCGGCGCCATGGCGCTGCATGATCCGGTCAACCCCTGGGTTTTCAATGTGCGCGCTACCTACCAGCGCGAAGCCGAGCGCGCCGTCAAGCACTTGCTCCAGATCGGCGTGCAACGCATTGCCATCGTGCAGGTGGCTGACAGCTTTGGCGACGACGCGGTGCAAGGTGCGCTGCGCGGGTTTGGCAGCACCAGCAAGCCGGTGGCCTACGACAAGTTCGACCGCAGCAAGCCCGACTTTGCGCCGATCATGCCGCGCATCGTGGCCGCCGACGCCCAGGCGGTGCTGGTGATTGCCTCGGGCACGATGGCGGCCGACGCGATGAAAGCCTTGCGCGCGGCCGGCTCGAAGGCGCAGTTGCTGACCTTGTCCAACAACGCCTCGGCCGGCTTCATCAAGGCCTTGGGTGAGCTTGCGCGCGGCGTGATCGTCAGCCAGGTGCTGCCGCCTGAGCGCGGGCTGGGCGCGGCGATGGTCAAGGAGGCGCATGACCTGGCGCGTGCCGTCGGGTCAACCGGCCCCGAGATCACCCCCGCCTTGCTGGAGGGTTTTGCCGGCGCCAAGGTGCTGGTCGAGGGCTTGAAGCGCGCCGCCGCCAAACGTGATCTGAGCCGGACAGGCTTGCAGCAGGCCCTCGAAGGCCTGACCCGGTTCGACCTGGGCGGCCTGGAGCTGGGCTACAGCGCCACCGACCACACCGGCCTGGACTATGCCGACCTGTCGATCGTGGGTGCCGATGGCCGGTTCAGGCGTTGAGCCACCGCCGGGCGGCCAGGTGGCCTTGGCAGGCGACAGCCTGACGCCCGCCGAGGCTTCGGCCACCGAGGCGCGTTACCAGCGTGCGCTCGCCGCCTCGCACGACGGTTTCTGGGAGCGCAACCTGCGCACCCAGGCGATCTGGTACTCGCCCAGCTTCCTGAGCCTGTTCGGTTTTGCCGACGGCGACCTGCCGGCCGGACGCGGCGCGGCCACCGCCCGGGTCCATCCCGAGGATCGGGTCCGGTTTGTGGCCGCCTACAACGCTGCGCTGGCCAGCAAGGACACTGGCAGTTTCGATTACGAAATCCGCTTTCTCGACGCCTCCGGCCAGTGGCGTTGGGTGCGGGGCCGGGGCCGGGTCTGGTCCGACGAGCAGGGCCGGCCCGAGTTCATCTGCGGCGCCGTGTCGGATGTGCACCACAAGGCTGTCGCGCTGCTGCAACTGGAGCAGCAGCGGGTAGCGCTGGAGGCCCTGGTGCAGGAGCGCACCGCCGGGCTGGAGGCCGCCCTGGTGCTGGCCGAGCAGCGCCGCGCCGAGGCCGAACGTGCCAATGCCGCCAAGACCCAGTTTCTGGCGCACATGAGCCACGAGATCCGCACCCCGCTCAACGGCGTGCTGGGCCTGACCGAGCTGGCGTTGCGGGGCGCCGTCAGCACCGAACAGCGGCGCTACCTGAGCGTGGCCCACCAGTCGGGCCAGGCCTTGTTGCGGGTGATCAGCGATGTGCTCGACTTTTCGCGCATCGAGGCCGGTCGGGTCGATTTGCGCCCTCAGCCGCTGGACCTGCCCTTGCTGCTGGCCGATGCGCTGCGTGCCGTGATGCCGCTGGCCCGGCAACGCGACCTGCTGTTGATGTACGACTGGACCGGCGACAGCGAACCGGTGCTCGGCGACGCAACCAGCATCCGTCAGATCGTCACCAACCTGCTGGGCAACGCCATCAAGTTCACCCACCAGGGCCAGGTCTCGCTGACCACCGACGCCCGCTGCGACGGCCCGGCGCACCTGGCGCTGGCGATACAGGTGCAAGACAGCGGCCCCGGCATCCCGCCAGCTTTGCTGGGCCGGATCTTCGAGCCGTTTGAGCAGGGCGACGACAGCCTGGCACGCCGCCACGGGGGCACCGGTCTGGGCCTGGCGATTGCCTACCAGCTGGCCGTCGCCATGGGCGGTGCGATGCAAGTGGAGTGCCCGGCCGAGGGCGGCACGATTTTCACGCTGGCACTGCGCCTGCCGATGGCCAACCCCCACGGCTTGGCGGCGGCCCCCGCCGCTATCCGGGCTAACGGCTTGGCGGTAACCCCCGCCGCGCGCCGGGCCGATGGCCGGCGGGCCTGGCTGGTCTACCACCAGGAGGCACCGGCGCGCTGGCTGGCCCGCCGGCTGGAGCGGCTGGGCTGGAAGGTGATCCCCTGCATCGGCTTGGCTGACGCCTTGGGCCGCGCGCTCGACGCCGCCGAACCCCGCCCCGACCTGGTGCTGCTGGCCGAACCGGCGCTGTCGTCCAACATCAACCTGCGGCCCTTGCGCTCCGCGCTGCCCACGACCCGGATGCACCTGCTGATCCGGCC
>JANYKR010000237.1 GCA_025358155.1 Betaproteobacteria bacterium | reverse complement strand
CCAAGTTAGCCCCCTCGGGGGGCAGCGACCCGCACAGCGGCGGAGCGTGGGGGCCATTTCAACCACCAGCAATCGGCGGCCAGATGGCCAGTGCGTCGCCCTCCGTTAGCGTGTGCGTCAGGCGATTCTCGGGCTCGATGTATTTGCCGTTAACCAGCACCAGATGCACCATCTTCGGTGGCAGACCAAAGGGTTCGATGATCTGGCTGATGCTGGCATCTGCTGCCACATCGAGATCGATTTGGTTGCTATAGCGGGCCTGCTGAGGTAGGTAGTCGGTGAGGGAGGCAAAGAGCTTGAAGGTGATTTTCATTGCCGTTCAATGCTAACGCCGCCGTGTATCCTGGGCCCCGGACCATTCTCCTTGCCCTTGCGCACTGGCAAGGTAAGCTTGCATGAGCTGGGTCGGGTCGCGTTTGAGCACTTCTTTCCAGGCACCGAGCCGGACCTGCCCTTCGACCAAGCCGCGCATCACGCCCACGTGCTCGGTCCAGCCCACGCTGTTGCAGCCCACCAATTTGTCGCCCGAGAACTGCAGACTCAGCAGCTTGCCGGCAGCGCGGTCGACCAGTTCCACATGCTCGCCGCCGGGCACGCCATCCCATTTGCCAAAGCTGGCCGAGATCATGCCCAGGGTGTCGAGCACGTTGATCTGGGTTACGCCCTTGAGCGATGTGGGCTTGCCCACCATGTTGAGCGCGGCCACCCGCGCCTGCTCGGCCGCGTTGGGCTGGATCGCGCTGACGATGGTGCTGCCGCTGACCTTGTCGAAAGCCTCGGCGCAGTCGCCGGCGGCGTAGATGCCGGGCACGCTGGTCTGCAGGTGCTCGTCGGTCAGCACACCGACCAGGCAACGGATGGTCGAATGTTCGAGAAAGCCGATGTTGGGCTTGACGCCGGTGGCGCTGATGACCAGGTCGGCCTCGATGCGCTGGCCGGTGGACAGGCGCACCACCATCGGGGCGCTGGGTGCAGCAGCGGCCACAGACGCAGGCACGGTCGGGGGTGCCGGTGCGGGCTCCGGGTCTGACCCGAGGCCCAGCGCATGCGCGATCTTGCTCAGCAGGCCGGGCTCATGCGCGGGCGCAGCCGGCGCCGCTGCCGCAGGGGCTGCTGGCGGGCTGGCCGGCGCTGCCTCGGCCGGCCGCTCCACCGCTTCGACCCGGGCGCCGGTGTAGACCGTCACGCCCTTTTTCTCGCACCAGTCCTTGATCATGCCGCCGGCGGTGGGGCCCATCATGCGCGGCACCATGCGGTCGCCCATCTCGACCACGCTCAGCTTGACGCCGCGCATCGCCAGTGATTCCATGATGATGCAGCCGATGAAACCCGCGCCCATCTGCAGCACCCGGGCGCCGGGCTGCGCCAGCGCCATGATGGCGCGCGCGTCCTGGAGCGTCCAGCACGGGTGCACGCCGGGGCCGTGGATGCCCGGGATCGGGGGCGTGGCGGGCGATGAACCGGTGGCGATCAGCAGCCGGTCAAACGGCACGCTGCTGCCGTCTTCCAGCAGCACGCAGCGGGCATCGGTATCCACCGACTTGGCGCGGCCGTGCTGCAGGCTGATGCCCAGCTTGGCAAAGTGGTCGGCGCTGCGCCGCAGGTGGGTGCCCGACTCGCCGATGTTGCCGATCAGCAGGTAGGGGATCGCCATGCGCGAGTAGGGCGCCTCGGGTTCGTCGCCAATGATGACGACCTGATCCGCAGGGGCGTTCTTGCGGATCGTTTCGGCGGCGATGACACCGGCCGGGCCGGCGCCCAGGATCACGTGCTTCATGGCATCAACTTTCAGCGGTCAAGGCAGTCCGCGGCGGTGGCGCGGCCTGCGGGTACGGACGGGAGCCCACCAACGACAAGGCGGTCCGAAAACCGCCTTGAATCCAGCGCAGGCCGTTGAGGCTTACAAACCGAGCTTGGCGCGGGTCTCGGCCTTGAGGCGGCCGCCGGTGTCCCAGCCCCGGATCTCGTAGTACTTGGGCAGCATCTCGGGCAGCTTGCTGACCAGGCCCTTGGCCGGGCCGGTCTTGACCGCCTCGTTCAGCAGCCGTGGCGGCAGGGTGTCGTCTTTCTCGGTGAAGCCGGCGCGGTTGTTGAAATCGCGCTCCATGTTCCAGATGCGCTCGCCGATCAGGCTCAGGTTCTCGAGCGTGAACTCGTCGCCGCAGGCGGCCGCGACCTGCGGCTGCACATCGGCCAGGCCCCAGGCAAAACTGGTGAAGATGCAGATGCCGGCCGAGTCGAATGCGGCGGTGGCGTCCTGGAAGGCCATCACCAGTTCGGGCTTGCCCTCAGCCACCAGCGGGTCGGTCTTGACCGGGATGCCCAATACCTCGGACGCTACGGTGTAGCCGCGCAGGTGGCAGGCGCCGCGGTTGCTGGTGGCATAGGCCAGGCCCATGCCCTGGATGCCGCGACCGTCGTAGGCCGGGAACTCCTGGCCCTTGACGCTCATGCTCAGCTCGGGGTGGCCGTACTTGGCGGTCAGGCGTTTGCTGCCCTGGGCGATCTCTTTGCCGAAGCCTGTGCCGTTGGCGGTCATGTCGGCCAGTTCACACAGCGCCTTGGCCGAGCCAAAGGGCGCGGCGATGCCCATCATCTCCTGGGTGATCACGCCCATTTCGAACAGCTCCATCACCGCGCCCACCGTGGTGCCGAAGGTGATCGGGTCCATGCCCTGCTCATTGCAGATGGTGTTGGCGTACTGCAGCGCTTCGAGGTCATTGACACCGTTGGCCGCACCCAGCGCCCAGGCCGCTTCGTACTCCAGGCCGCCGGTGGCGCCCCAGTACTGCGGCTTGTTGACGACCGAGAAGTGGGTGGGGTCGATCTTGCTGATGCGGCCGCAGGCGATCGTGCAACCAAAGCAAGCCTGGTTGGTGATCAGCTGCTTCTTGCCGTCGCTCTCGCGCGGCGTTGCCATGGCCTCGGCGCCGATGTCCTTGGCGCCTTCGAACTGGCTGTCGCGGTGGTTGCGGGTGGGCAGCGCGCCCATCTCGTTGATCACGCTCATCAGCACCTGGGTGCCGTAGGTCGGCAGGCCCTGGCCGGTGACGGCGTTTTCAGCCAGGATTTTTTTCTTCTCGTAGGTGACGCGCATGAACTCCTTGGGGTTGGCGATATTGCCCACGCCCTTGGTGCCGCGCACCGCGATGGCTTTCAAGTTCTTGCTGCCCATCACCGCGCCCACGCCCGAACGGCCGGCCGCTCGGTGCAGGTCGTTGACCACGGCCGCATACAGCACCTGGTTCTCGCCGGCGATGCCGATCGAGCTGATGCGCAGCTGCGGGTCCTGGTGCTGCTTTTTCAGCGTTTCTTCAGTCACCCAGACGCTCTTGCCCCAGAGGTGGGCGGCGTCCTTGAGCTCGGCCACATCGTCGTTGATCGAGAGATAGACCGGCTTGGCCGATGCACCCTCGAAGATGACCATGTCCCAGCCCGCCATCTTGAGCTCGGCGCCCCAGTAGCCGCCCGAGTTGCTGCAGGCAATCGCGCCGGTCAGCGGGCCTTTGGTGACGACGGTGTAGCGGCCGCCGGTGGACGCCATGGTGCCGGTCAGCGGGCCGGTGGCCCAGATGATCTTGTTGTCGACCGACAGCGGATCGACGGTGGCGTCGATTTCTTCGACCAGGTATTTGGTGGCCAGACCGCGTGAGCCCAGGTACTGCTTGGCCCAGCCCATGTTGAGCGGCTCGGACGTGACGGTGCCGGCGGTGAGGTTGACGCGAAGGATTTTTCCTGCCCAGGACATGCTGTTCTCCTGTTTCCGATTCGGGGGTGCGGCGGCTGGCTTAAGCGCCGGGCTGGTTGCCGAGCTTGTCGGCCCAGGCTGCCATCTTGTCGAAGCCGGTCCAGTTGGCGTCGATGTAGGTGATTGCGCCGGTGGGGCAGGCTTCCGCACAGGCCGGCTCGCCGCCGCACAGATCGCACTTTTGCACCTTGCCGGTTTCTTGCACGTAGTTGATGGTGCCAAACGGGCAGGCGATGGTGCAGACCTTGCAGCCGACACAGGTCGACTCGCTCACCACCTTGGCGCCGGTGGCTTTGTCGACCGTGATCGCCTCGACCGGGCAGGCATGCAGGCACCAGGCCTCGTCGCACTGGGTGCAGGTGTAAGGCACCTTGCGCCCAGTGTGGTGAAAGTCGAACACCTTGATGCGCGATTTGGCCGGCGCGTAGACGCCGTAGTTCTCGAACGAACAGGCCATCTCGCATTGCAGGCAGCCGGTGCATTTCTCCGGGTTGATGTGCAGGCTTTTCTGCATGGCGATCTTCTCCGCAAGGTTCAGGATTGGGGTTGCAGCCCACCCGCACGCCAAAGGCATGCGCGAGGCCTGTGCAATCATTGACATAGCGTGCCCGCGCAGCCACCTAGGCCATACCCTAGGCGTGGCAAGAACTTCAGCGCGGATGTTCCAGCCTGTGACGACCCGATCGGTGGCTTGAGAATCAATCGCATTGCCAGGGGCTTGAGGCCACCGCGCGGGCCCGGGAGCTACTTGCCGGCGTTCGGAAAGAACAGCTGCTCACCGTTGATTTTGTAGCTGGCAACGCTCGCCTGGCCGGCCGGCGACACCACCCAGTCGGCAAATCCCCGGGCCAGGGCGGCCTTGACATGCGGGTGCCGCACCGGGCTGACGACCATCACCCCGTACTGGTTGAACAAGCGGGTATCGCCCTCGACCAGCACCACCAGGTCGGCGCGGTTCTTGAAGCTGAGCCAGGTGCCTCGGTCGGTCAGCACGTAGGCGCCGGTCGAGGCAGCGATGTTGAGTGCCGGGCCCATGCCGCAGCCGCATTCGCGGTAGCCGGGCGGCCGGGCTTGCGCCAGGTCGATGCCGGCCAGCGTCCAGTAGCGCAGCTCGGCGGCATGGGTGCCGCTCTTGTCGCCACGCGAGATGAAACCTGGGGCGGGCACGGCAGCCAGCCGTTGCAGCGCGGCGCCGATGTCCTTGCCGCGCAGCCTGGCCGGGTCGGCGGCCGGCCCGACCAGCACAAAGTCGTTGAACATCACCGGCAGGCGCTTGGGGCTGAAGCCATCGGCGACAAATTTATCCTCGGCTGCGGTGTCGTGGACGAACACGATGTCGGCGTCGCCGCGCCGGCCCATGTCCAGGGCCTGGCCGGTGCCCAGCGCCACCACCCGAACCTCGGTGCCGGTGGCGGCCTTGAAGGCCGGCAGCAAGTGGCCGAACAGGCCGGACTGCTCGGTCGAGGTGGTCGAGGCCATCACGATGAAAGGCGCTGGCGCTGGGGTTTGGGCCAGCGCCGACCCCGGCGACCCCAGGGTCAAGAGTGTCAGCCCCAGCGTCACGCCCGTGACCACCCGGTCCAGCAGTCGTCGTTTCATGTCCACGGCAGTTCCCCTTTGAGAAATTGCACAAGCTCGGGAGGCCTGCCGCTGCGCCTGAAAAAATCATCGACGCCCAGGTCGGCCCCCAACCGGCCGGCGTCCAGAAACAGCACCCGGTTGGCCAGCCGCTTGACCTGGCCCAGGTTGTGGGTGCTCATCGCCAAGGCCATGCCGCCGGCGGCGAACTCGTCGATCAGGGTTTCGATCTCGCGCTTGGCCGACGGGTCGAGGCTGGCGGTGGGCTCGTCGAGAAACAGGATGTCGGGCTGCACCGCCCAGGCCCGGGCCAGCGCCAGCCGCTGCTGCTGGCCACCCGAGAGCGAGCGTGCCGGCCGGTTGGCCAGGGCTTGCAGGCCCACGCGGGCCAGCGCCTGGCCGGCGCGCTCCGCCCGGTCAGCGCCCGACACGCCGGCCAGCCACAGCGCCAGCAGCAGGTTGCGGCGCACACTGGCGTGCAGCAAGAACGGCCGCTGGAAGACCATCGCCGTGACCGGCCGCCGGCGCGGTCCGGCCGCCACGCCGCCGGCGCTGACGGCCGCGCCGGCCTGCGCCGCCGCGTCAGCGTCATCGGCCGCCGCACCCAGCAAGCGCTGGCCGGTGCTGGGCGCAAGCAAGCCGTTGAGCAGGCGCAGCAAGCTGGTCTTGCCCGAGCCGTTGGCCCCCACCAACGCAATCCGGTCACCGCGGTGCAATTGCAGGCTGATGTCCTGCAGCGCCCACTGCGGGCCAAAGCGCACACCCGCCCGCTGCAGGGTGATCAGCGGCGCCCTCACCGCGCCATCCCGGCGGCCAACCCGGCCCCGCCAGCGGCGGACCCGCGCTGCGTCAGCCCCAGCGCCAGGTTGATCAGCGCCACCACGGCCAGCAGCACCATGCCCAGGGCCAGCGCCAGCGGCAGGTCGCCCTTGCTGGTCTCCAGCGCGATGGCGGTGGTCATCACCCGGGTCACGCCGTCGATGTTGCCGCCCACCACCATCACCGCGCCCACCTCGGCCACGGCCCGGCCAAAGGCCGTGAGCAGCACGGTCAGCACCGCGCGCCGCTCATGCGCCAGCAGCAGCAGCGCCGACAGCAGCCGGCCCGCGCCCATCGCCGCCAACTCGTCGCCGCCCTCGCGCAGTGCGTCGGCCACCAGCTGGCGCGACAGCGCGGCGATCAGCGGCACCACCAGGATGCTCTGGGCGATGACCATCGCCGTCGGCGTGAACAGCAAGCCCCAGGCGCCCAGCGGCCCCGAGCGCGACAGCAGCAGGTAGACCACCAGCCCGACCACCACCGACGGCAGCGCCAGCAAGGTGTTGAGCGCGCCCACCACCAGCGCCTGCCCGCCAAACCGCGCCACTGCCAGCCAGGCGCCCAGCAGCAGACCCAGGCCAGCACCCACCGCACAGGCGGTGGCCGACACCTGCAGCGACAGACCGACGATGCGCCACAGGTTGCTGTCGGCCTGGGCGATGAGTTGCGCTGCCAGCAGCAGGCTCTGGGAGAAGGCGTCCATGAGGGCGCGATTCTTGCCGCTGCAGCACGCCGGCGCGATATGCAGCGCCGTGCATAGCCGGGCACGGGCTCGGGCCACCGCTGTCGCTGAATGGCACATCGGATCGACGCCTCACGCTGGCGCCGTGCGCTGGCATCATCAGCCTCCCACCGTCACCCCACCGAGCGCCAGCCATGATCGAACTGCACTACTTTCCGGGCAACGCCAGCATGGCGCCGCACATCGTGCTGCACGAACTGGCGCTGCCTTTCGAGCTGCGCCTGGTGGACCGCGAGCACAACGCCCACAAAGCGCCGGCGTACCTCGCGCTCAACCCCAATGGGCTGATCCCCGCGTTGCGCGACGGTGACCTGGTGTTGTTCGAGTCGGCCGCGATCTGCCTGTACCTGGCTGACCAACTGCCGGACGGTCCGACCCATACCCCAGGCCACGGCCTGCTGCCACCCCTGGGCAGCGCCGAGCGGGCCCAGGCCTACAAATGGCTGTTCTGGCTGAGCAACAGCTTGCAGGCCACGCTGATCCACTACTTCTACCCCGAACGTCTGGTCGATGCCGGCAACACGGCAGGCGCAGCCCAGGTCAAGGCCCATGCCCAGGCCCGGGTTGGCGGGTTGCTGGACCTGATCGAGGCCCAACTCGCGGGCCACGGTCAGCCCTGGCTGCTGGGTGCGCACCACAGCGTGGCCGACCCCTTCGCCTTCATGCTCTGCCGCTGGACCCGTGGTTTTGAAGGCCGCCCGGCCGCACCGGCCCGCACCCGGCCCGCGATCCGCGCCTGGCTCGACCGGATGCTGGCCCGGCCGGCGGTGCAGCGGGTGCTGGCCGACGAGGGCCTGCCGGCACCCTGGGTTTGATCCGCCTGGCCGATCAGCGCTTGCAACCGGCCCTCCACGACGGCCTGACTGGCCGGCCGCAGCAGCCTGCGGCCGGCGCGGCGGCGGGGCGGCGCGATCGGGCGCTGCACAACTGATCCTGGCAGGGCCTGCATGCTTGGCCACAATCGGGGCATGCCGAGTCATGCCGTCATGCCTGCCCGCGCCACACCCCTGAGTGGCGATACCGCCGGGCTCACACCGTCACTGCCGCCGCCAGCAGCCGCGCTTGAGGCCGGACTTCAAGCCCGACTTCAGGCCCACCTCTGCCGGCTGGAGCACGGCCTGCTGGAGCGCGAGACCGCCGCCCGCCTGCTGCTGCTGGCCGCGCTGGCGGGCGAGCATGTGCTGCTGATCGGCCCACCCGGCACCGCCAAGAGCGAGCTGGCGCGCCGGCTGCACCGGGCGTTTGACGGCGCGCGCTATTTCGAGCGCCTGCTGACCCGCTTTTCGACCCCCGAGGAGCTGTTCGGCCCGCTCTCGCTCAAGGCGCTGGAGGACGACCGCTACGAGCGCCTGATCGACGGCTACCTGCCCACCGCCGGCGTGGCGTTTCTGGATGAGGTGTTCAAGGCCAACTCGGCCATCCTCAACGCGCTGCTGACCCTGCTCAACGAGCGCGAGTTCGACAACGGCACCGCGCGCCTGCACACCCCGCTGATCAGCGTTATCGGCGCCAGCAACGAGGCGCCGACGGATGAGTCGCTGCTCGCGTTTCACGACCGCTTTTTGCTGCGGGTGCCGGTGGCACCGGTCAGCGATGCCGCCTTTGCCGACTTGTTGAGGCTGGCCGACAGCCCCCTGCCCGCACTGCCCGCAGCCCTGACCGCAGCCGACCGCGCCGCGCTGCTCGGCGCCCGGGCCAGCGTGGCGCTGGGCGACGAGGCGCCGCGCGCCATGGCCGCCTTGCGCGGCGTGGCAGCGGGCCTGGGCTTGGCGGTGTCAGACCGGCGTTGGCGCCAGCTGGTGGCGCTGATGCGCTGCGCCGCCGCCAGCGAGGGCCGCGACACGCTGGACGCGCTGGACCTGTGGCTCGCGCCTTACGTGCTCAGCCATGACGGCCAGACCGTGCCCGTGCTGGCCGACTGGGTCACCCACCACCTGGCGCAGGCGGAGGCCCAGCCGCTGACCTGGCTGGACCACGCCGTCACCGCGTTCGAAAAGCAGCTCGACCTGGAGCAGCGCCTGCCGGCCGCCGAGGGCGACAGCCTCGACGACAGCGCCGGCAAGCTGGCGCTGGCGCGTGCCATCGGCCTGGGTGACCGGGCGGACGACACAGAGGCCGGTGAGGTCGGGAGCGCCGCTGTTGGCGGCGACGGCGGTTTGCAGCGCATCCGGGCCCGCACGCTGGAGGACCGGCTGCGCCGCCACTTCAGCCCCGTGCACCTCGCTGCCCGCAGCGCCCAGATCGATGCCCTGCGCCAGCGTGCCGATGAGGCCCACGCCAGCGTGCAGCAAGCGCACGACCGGCTGGCCCGGCGCCTGGCCGGTCGGCTGTGGCTGCCGCCAGCGCTGGGGCTCGCCTGGCTGGGCGCGCACCGCCAGACCTTGGCCACGCTGGCCCCTCTGCAAGCCCGGCTGGCGGCCACCCAGGCCGGGTTTGCGGCATTGCCGGTCGATGCGCAGCTGCGCGCCGTCACGCCGCCGCCGGTGGCGCCGGGCTGACCGGCGCGTCGGCACACTGCGGCGTCAAGGCCCGGCAACACCCACCCGATGCGGCCCCGCCAGCCCGCCACCGCCGTGCCCCCGGCCAGCCCGCTGGAGCAGCCGTTCCAGCAACTGGCCGCGCTGCCGCGCACGCTGTGGCTGCCCGCGCTGGTCTGCCACACCGGCACGGGCGAGGCCGACACCAGCGCGCAGCGCCTGGCCGATCTGCAGCGCTGGCGCAGCGCGCTGGCCAGGGGTGAGTTGCCAGCGGACGACGCCCACTTTGGCGACCCCACAGCGCTGGCGCCGCTGCGCAACGCGGCCGGCGCGCTGGGCCTGGCCGGCCTGTGCCGCGCCTCCGACGCGCTGTCTGAGCAACTGCTGCGCAGCCTGCTGTGGCACCTCGACCGGCTGATCGACCTGCAGCCCCGGCTCGACCGCGCCCAGGCTATCGCCCAGATCACCACCGAGTTCAGCAGCGCCTGGACCGTCCTCAAGGGCGACTGGGACGCGGTGCTGGCACTGCTGCAGGGCCTGGGTGATCTGGGCGCACTGCGCTGGGACGAATTGCGTGGCCAGCTCAGCCGGCGCGAGTGGCAGGCCGCCCAGCACATCAGCGACACCCTGGCCCGGCTGCCCGAGCTGGCCGCGATGATCCGCCGGCTCGGTCGGGCTGAGCGCGCCGCCCAGGCACCCGCCCGGCCACCGCAATCGGCAGAGCGCACCGCAAGCCGCCAATTCGGGCTCAAGCCGGTGGAGACCCGGCTGCCCAACACGCCGGGGGCGCTGCAAGGCATCCGCCTGTCCGACCGCATCGAGGCCATGCTGGGCAGCGAGGCCGCGATGCTGCTGCACCCGGTGCTGCACAAGCTGTGGCGGGCGCGCCGCGCCGAGGGCCGGTTGCTGGCCTACGACAGCGAGGCGGTGCTGATCGACTGGCGGCCCGACCCGGCCCAGCCGCCGCGGGAGGCCAGCGCACCGCCCCAGCCCGAGGCGCTGGAGCGCGGCCCGATCATCATCTGCCTCGACACTTCGGGCTCGATGCGCGGCGCACCCGAGAGGGTGGCCAAGGCGGTGGTGCTGCAGGCCGTGCGCACGGCGCATGCCGAGCGGCGGGGCTGCCTGCTGATCGCCTTTGGCGGCCCCGACGAGATCATCGAACAAGCCCTGGCCGGCGGCACCCAGCCGGGTGCGGCACTGGCCGCGTTGCTCGACCTGATGGGCCAGGGCTTTGACGGCGGCACCGACTTGCAGGGCCCGATTGCCCGCGCCATCGACCGGGTGCACGAGGCCCGCTGGGCCAGCGCCGACCTGCTGATCGTCAGCGACGGCGAATTCGGCTGCACCGCCGACACGCTGGACCGGCTCGACGCCGCCCGGGCGCAATTCGGCCTGCGGGTGCAGGGCGTGCTGGTTGGCGACCGCGAGACCATCGGCCTGATGGCGGTGGCCGACCACATCTTCTGGGTGCGCGACTGGCGCCGCCACGGGCCGGGCGCGGGCCAGACTCGCGGCAAGGCTGCGGCCGGCTTTTCGCCGGTGCACAGCAAGAGCCTGACCGCGCTGTACTTTCCGGGGGCGCTGCCCGAGCGGGCGGCGCGGCACAAGCCAGGCTGACCGGCCGGGCGGTCACTTCACGGTGGAGGCGTCCTGGCCAAACAGCACTTTCTTGGCGGCCTCGTCCATCACCGGCTGGCTGTTGATCTCCAGCGCCCGGTCGTAGGCGCGCTGGGTGGCCGGGCGGGCGCGCACCCGTTCGAACCAGGCTTGCAGGTGCGCAAAATCCGCCAGCTTCTGGCGCTGGCGCTCATGCGGCACGATCCAGGGGTAGCAGGCCATGTCAGCGATGGAAAAGTCGCCGGCAATGTAGCCCTGGCCCTGTGCCGCCTGCTCGCCCAGCTGTTTGTTGAGCACGCCGTACAACCGCGCCGTCTCCTTGACGTAACGCTCGATGGCGTACGGCACCGGCTCGGGCGCGTACTGGCTGAAGTGGTGGTTCTGGCCAGCCATCGGCCCCAGCCCGCCCATTTGCCAGTACAGCCACTGCAGCACCTGGTTGCGGCCGCGCAAATCCTGCGGGATGAAGCGGCCGGTCTTGTCGGCCAGGTACTGCAGGATGGCGCCCGACTCGAACAGCGCCACCGGCGCGCCAGCGTCAGCAGGCGCCTGGTCCACGATGGCCGGGATGCGGTTGTTGGGCGAGATCTTCAAGAACTCGGGCTTGAACTGCTCGCCCCGGCCGATCGCCACCGGCAGGATGCGGTAGGGCAGGCCCGCCTCCTCCAGAAACATCGTGATCTTGTGGCCGTTGGGCGTGGTCCAGTAGTAGAGGTCGATCATGGGGGCTCGGGTGGGCTCGGGTGGGCTTGGGTGGGCGTGCGCGGGCGGGTCGGCCAGCAGGGGTTCAGGTCGCGATTCGGGCGTTCTGCGGGAACATCGCCTGCTTGGCCACGTCGTCCATCTCGGTCTTGAACGCATGGCGGCTGCGCAGCGCCTCCACCCGCTGCGCTGCCGGGCGGGCGTTGACCTGGTCCAGCCAGCGCTTGAGCTGGGGCAGCTTGTCCCAGGCGTCGGCGCCCAGCACAAACGGCAGGATTCGGGCCCAACCCCACACCGCCATGTCGACCAGGGTGTAGCGCTCGCCCAGCATGAACCGGTGCTGGCCGAGTTGGGCCTCGATCAGGTTCCAGTGGCGCCAGGCCTCGAAGTCGTAGCGGTTGACGGCGTAGGCCTTGGGCTCGGGCGCAAAGTTGCGAAAGTGCACCAGCTGGCCCGAATACGGGCCAATGCCGCTGGCCACCAGCATCATCCAGGACAGCATCTGCCCGCGCGCCGCCGGCGTGTTGTCGGGCAGGAACTGGCCGGTCTTCTCGGCCAGGTAAAGCAAGATCGCGTTGCTGTCGAACACCGTGGCTTCGCCGTCCACCAGCGCCGGGCACTTGGCATTGGGGTTGATGGCGGTGTATGCGGCGGTGTGCTGCTCACCTTTGCGGGTGTCCACCGGCACCGGTTCGTAGGGCAGGCCGGCCTCCTCCAGGAACAGCGCGACCTTCATCGGGTTGGGGGCGAGGTTGTAGTAGAACTGGATCACGCGGGTCTCCTGTGGGTGTGCAAGTTTTGGGATGCGGGCTGGCCGTGCAAGTGCGGCAGGTTCGGGCTGCCGATGCTGGGGCCGTAGATCAGACTGTGCCACCCGCCGAACCGACACGGATTTTGTGGCCAGTGGCCGCAGTCCGCACGGATCGGGGTCATTGCCCGGGGCGGCCCGCCAGGCTGGCCGCCGCAGCTTTGATGATGGTCCGGGCCAAGGCCGCAGAATGGGGTCGTCATGCCAGATCAACCGCCGCCCGCACCGAGGTCAGGCCCGTACTGCCTCCGTCGCCCCTGCCGACAGCGGCGGCGGCTGCCGGCATGGGCAGGCCTGCGGTGGTGCGGTGCCCACGCCCAAGCCGTGCTCACCCCGTTCGTTGCTGCAGGCGTCGCCGCGCTGGTCGGCTGCGCCAGCAGCCCGCCGCGTACCGCCAACACGGCGCCCGCTGTGCCTGTCCGCAGCGCGCCTGCGCCCGCGCCCGCTGCTGGCAGCGATGCCGTCCGCGACGGCCCGGGCGAGCAGCCACCGCCCGACCTGCACAAGGTGCCCGACGCCCAGCCCCGGCTGGAGCCGGTGCGCCTGGGCGGCCCCAACAAGCCCTACGAGGTGCTGGGCCAGACTTATGCCCCGCTGGCGGGTGATCCGCCGCTGGTCCAGCGCGGGCTGGCGTCCTGGTACGGCCGCAAGTTTCACGGCCGGGGCACCGCCAACGGCGAGACTTACAACATGTACGCCATGACCGCCGCGCACAAGACCATGCCGCTGCCCAGCTATGCCCGGGTGCGCAACCCGGCCAATGGCCGCGAGGTGGTGGTGCGGGTGAACGACCGCGGGCCTTTCCACAGCGACCGGGTGATCGACCTGAGCTACACCGCCGCACTGCGCCTGGGGCTGTTGGGCGGTGTGGCCCCGGTGGAGATCGAGCGCATCACCTACGAGGCGATCCGCACCGGCGCCTGGCGCGCGCCGGCCTCGACTGGCAATGACGGCAGTGACGGCGGTGACGGCGGCGCGGCCGTCGCCAGGGGGGCCACCGCCTTGCTGCTGCCCGAGAGCGCCGGCTGGCTGGCCGACGACGCGATTGCCGAAATCGGCCGGCGCAGCGCCGACCGGCCCGCCGCCGCGCTGCCCATACGGCCGGCTGCCGCTGCACTGGCTTTGGCCGTCGACACCGCGTCCGCCGCAGCGCTTGGCGCGGCTGCGCTGCGCCAGACCGAGGCGGGCGAGCTGGCCGCGCGCAGGGCTGCTGCGCAGCCGGCCGGGTTGCAGCCCGAATTGCCGCCCCTGCTGCCGCCGGAAACCCAGGCCCCGGCGCGTGCTGCCAGCAAGGCCGCCCGGGGCTTCTGGTTGCAGCTCGGTGCCTTTGGCCAGCGCGAGGGCGCGATCAGCTTCCAGCAAAGGGTGGCGCGTGAGGCCGACTGGCTGGCGCCGCTGCTGGCGATCTTTGACGAGCGCCAGTTGCACCGTCTGCAAGCCGGGCCCTACGCCAGCCGGGCCGATGCCGCCAGCGCGGCCGACCGGCTGCGCGCCGCGTTCAGCCTGGTGCCCGCGATTGTTGAACGGCGCTGAGGCCCGCCAGCCGCCAAGCTCGGATCAGGCCAGCACCTGCTGCACCGCCAGAAAATGGCAGGTGCTGCCGGTGATGACGAACAAGTGCCATACAAAATGGCTGTAGGGCATGCGCCGGTCCAGCAGAAAAAACAGGCTGCCCAGCGAATAGGCCACGCCGCCGGCCACCAGCAGCTGCAAGCCGAGCGGCGGCAGGCCCTCCAGCATCGGCCGCGCCACCACCGCCACCATCCAGCCAAAAGCCAGGTACAGCGCGGTGGACCACAGCGGATGGCGCAGCCGGTTCGACAACTTCAGCGCCACCCCGACCCCGGCGATGCCCCAGACGGTGGCCAGCAAGCTCCAGCCCTCGCCGCGCTGGATCTGGCCCAGTGCGAACGGCGTGTAGCTGCCGGCAATGAAGACAAAAATCACCGCGTGGTCGCACTTGCGCAGCCACTGCTTGGCCGCACCCACCGGCAAGGCGTGGTAGACCGCCGACACCAGGTACATCAGCACCATGCTGGCAATGAATACATTCACGCCCAGGTGGCGGATCGGGTGGCGCGCTGCGCCTACCTGGTCGGCCAGCACCGGCAGCGAGGCGAGTGCCAGCAAGCAACCCAGGCCGTGACTGGCGGCGTTGGCGCGCTCTTCGGGCAGGGTCTGGCTGAACGGTGGCTCTGGATGCACGCGGCGGCCCTCAGGTTGGCCCACATGCCCGGGGCGGCGTGGTGGCCTGTGCTTTTTCTTCGGCCGCTGGCGGCTGGGTCTTGAGCCGCAGATGTGCCGCACGCGTTGCAAATGAAAGGAGTTGTGCAAGGGCAGCAGCGCGGGCCCGCGGCTTGCCCTGCCGTCCTTGCCTGCCGCCTTTGCCTGCTGCCTTTGCCTGCCGCCCTTGCCTGCCGCCCTTGCCGCCCAGCGTGATTCGGCCGCGCCGCACAAGGCGCGGCCGCTGTTGCGATACTCACCCGCCGCCGCTTGCTTCTGCCGTTGCCCTTGAACCCCAGCCCCGACAACCGACCCGCCTGGTCAGCCGTTTTTGCGGCGGTACGCAGCCAGTCGCGCCAACGTTGCGCTGGTCTCAGCGCCGAGGACCTGGCGCTGCAGTCCATGCCCGACGCCAGCCCCGGCAAGTGGCACCTGGCGCACACCACCTGGTTTTTCGAAACCCTGCTGCTGCAAGCCCACGCGCCGGGCTACCGGGCGCGCGATGCACGCTGGGCGGCGCTGTTCAATTCGTACTACGAGTCGCTCGGCCCGCGCCACCCCCGGCCGCAACGCGGCCTGCTCAGCCGGCCCACGCTGGACCAGGTCTGGGCCTACCGCGAGCAGGTCGATGCAGCGGTGCAAGACTTCATGGTCAAGGCCGACGAGGCCCGCTGGCAGGCCGCCATCGCTACGCTCGAACTCGGCCTGCAGCACGAGCAGCAACACCAGGAACTGATGTTGACCGACATGCTGCACGCGTTTTCACTCAACCCCCTGCAGCCGGCCTGCACCACCGCCGCCGGCCCGGCGCTGCGCCCGGACGGTGCCGCGACCCCACAGCGCTGGCTGTCGCTGGACGGCGGCGCGGTGCAGGTCGGCCACGACGGCCGCGGGTTTGGCTTTGACAACGAGCAACCGCGCCACACCCAGTGGCTGGCGCCGTATGCGCTGGCCACCCGGCTGGTCAACAACGCCGACTTCGCCGAGTTCATGGCCGATGGGGGTTACCGGCGGCCGGCACTGTGGCTGGCAGACGGCTGGGCCGAGGCTCAGGCCCAGGGGTGGCAGGCGCCGGCGTACTGGCTGCCGATCAGCCCAGGTACCCCAGGCACCCGCAGCGCTTGCGGGCTGGGCGGTTTTGAGCAGTTCACGCTGCAAGGCCTGCAGCCGCTGGATGCGGCCGCGCCGGTCTGCCACCTCAGCGGCTACGAGGCGGCGGCTTACGCAGCCTGGGCTGGCGCCCGCCTGCCGACAGAGTTCGAGTGGGAGCATGCCGCGCTGCAGCACCCCGCCGCACTGGGGCAACTGCAGGGCAGTGTGTGGCAGTGGACGGCCTCGGCCTACGCGCCCTATCCCGGCTTTCGCCCGCTGCCCGGGCCGGCGGGCGAGTACAACGGCAAGTTCATGGTCAACCAGTTGGTGTTGCGCGGCAGCAGCTTTGCCACGCCAGCCGGCCACGCCCGGCTGAGCTACCGCAACTTCTTTGCGCCCGCCGCGCGCTGGCAGTTCAGCGGCTTGCGTCTGGCGCACGACGGCGCTGGCCCGGCATGAACCCGTCTCAACATCCGTCAGGCAACCGGGCCACCGCTCCAGCGAGCCGGCCGCAGGATGCCGCCCGCGCTGCGCGGCGCGATTTCGAGACTGCGCTGCGCGAGGGCCTGCGCCGTGAGCCCCGCCAGATCGCGCCCAAGTTCTTTTACGACCAGACCGGCTCGGCGCTGTTCGACCGCATCTGCGAGCTGCCCGAGTACTACCCCACCCGCACCGAGTTTGCAATCCTGCGCCAGCATGCCGGCGAGATGGCCGAGTGCATCGGCCCGCGGGCCGACCTGATCGAGTTTGGCGCTGGCTCCTTGCAAAAGATCCGGGTGTTGCTGGGCGCGCTGCGCGAGCCGGCTCGGCTGGTGGCCATCGACATCTCGGCCGAGCACCTGCAGGCTGAAGCCGAGCGCCTGCGCGCCGAACACCCGGCGCTGTCGGTGCTGGCGCAGGCGGGTGACTTCAGCGCCAGGTTGCAACTGCCCGGGCTGTCGGCCGGTGCCGTGCGTCGGGTCGGGTTTTTTCCGGGCTCGTCGATTGGCAACTTCACGCCGGCCGAGGCCTTGGCGTTCTTGCGCCGCTGCGCCGGCTGGCTGGCCGGCGGCGGCCTGCTGGTGGGCGTCGATTTGGTCAAGGACCCGGCGCTGCTGCATGCCGCCTACAACGACAGCGCCGGCGTTACGGCGGCTTTCAACCTCAACCTGCTGGCGCGTGCCAACCGCGAGCTGGGGTCCGACTTTGATCTGGCCGCTTTCCAGCACTGCGCTTTTTATACGCCGCGAGAGCAGCGCGTCGAGATGCACCTGATCAGTGCCCGGGCGCAGTCGGCGCAGGTCGGCGGCGAGCGTTTTGACTTTGCCGAAGGCCAGAGCCTGCACACCGAGAACTCCTGCAAGTACACGGTGGCCGGCTTTCAGGCGCTGGCCCACGCCGCCGGGCTGCAGCCGCAGGCGGTGTGGACCGATGCGCAGCGGCTGTTTTCAGTGCACTGGCTGGCGGCACCCTGAGCTTGTGCGACCCGGCGGGTGTGGCGCGCCGGGTCGCGCCGCGCAGCTTCACCGCCGCGACATCAAACGCCGGTCGCCTCGCCGGCAAAATCCTGTTGAACATGAACCGATACCTGCTGCAACCCATCCCCCTGACGCTGACCGCAGCGCTGTGCCTGTCGGGCCTGTGCCGTGCGCAGACGGCGCCCGGCGTGCCCACCGTGCCCGCCTCACCCGCGTCGGCTGGACCTGCTGCCGCTGCCCCGCAGCAAGTCGAGATCACCGCCACCGTGCAGCCCGAGAGCCAGGACGAGCGCCGCCGCGCCACCGCGTCGCGCATCGTCTACGGCCGCGAAGAGCTCGACCGCATGGGCGACGCCACGCTGGGCGAGGTGCTCAAGCGCCTGCCGGGCGTGACCATCGGCGGTGCGCCGGGGCGCGGTGGCCAGATCAGCATGCGCGGCATGGGCGGCGGTTACACCCAGATCCTGCTGGACGGCCAGCGCATGGCGCCCGGCTTTTCGCTCGACTCGATCGCGCCCGAGCAGATCGAGCGGATCGAGATCATGCGGGCGCCGGTGGCCGAGTTTGGCGCCCGGGCGATTGCCGGGACCATCAACGTCATCATGCGCAGCGACTTCAAACGCAAGACCAACGAGTTGCGCGTCGGCGGCGGTGCCGATGGCACGCACGGCCAGGTCGGCGCCACCTGGACCTACAACGGCCAGACCGAAGCCCTGGGCTACAACCTGGCCGCCACGGTGTTCAAGGGCGGGCAGGGCAATGAGTCTGACACCCGCACGCTGGGCCTGGACGCGGCCGGCAACACCGAGCTGGACCAGCAGCAACACAGCGAGAGCAGCAACAAGCGAGTCGGCCTGTTTGCCAATGGCCGGCTGCAGTTCCGCTTCGGGCCGGGCAACACGCTGGACCTGCAGCCGTTTTTCAACACCGTGCGCACCCAGGGCGACGGCCACGAGACGCTGGTCCAGCCGGTGGGCACCGGCCCGGCCTATCCCCAGCCTTACGCACTGGCCGCCTGGCACAGCCAGTCGCAGTGGCAGATGGGCCGGCTCAACGGCACCTGGTTGACGCCCACCCCCGGCGGTGGCCGGCTGCAACTGCGGTTTGGCAGCACGCTGTCCGCCAGCAGCAGCGTGACCGAGCGCGATGAAGCTGGATTTTCGGCAGGCGCCAACCGCCACAAGTTTGACGATGCGCGCCAGCGTGAGCTGTCCGGCGACCTCAACGGCAAGTACTCGCAGCTGCTGGGCGAGGGCCACAGCGCGGTGGCGGGCTGGGAGCTGCAAAGCAGCCAGCGTACCGACAGCCGCACCAGCACGGTCAACAGTCAACCGATCCTGGCCGAGTTTGGCCAGGACATCACCGCCCGCATTCAGCGCATCGCGCTCTACGCCCAGGATGAATGGGACCTGGGCAAGCGCTTCTCGTTTTCGCTCGGCGCCCGTTGGGAGGCGATCAACACCCTGAGCGACTCGGCCATCAACCAGGTCAACCACCGCAGCGCGGTGTTCACCCCGCTGGCCCACATGGTCTGGAAGCTGCCCGACTCGCCGCGCGACCAATTGCGCCTCAGCCTGACCCGCAGCTACCGCTCGCCCACGACCAGCCAGCTGATTGCGCGGCCCTCAATCTCGCAGCTCTACCCCGATACCAACCTGCCCAACCAGCCGACCTACCCGGACCGGGCCGGCAACGCCAACCTGAGACCCGAGCTGGCCAGCGGCCTGGAGCTGGGTGTCGAGCACTACCTGGACGCCGGCGGCATCGTCAGCGCCAATCTCTTTGCCCGCAAGATCGATGGCCTGATCCGCACCGTGCGCAGCCTGGAGACGGTGAGCTACAGCCCGGTGCAGCGCTGGGTGGCGCGGCCGCAGAACATCGGCTCGGCCGACGCGGCCGGGCTGGAGCTGGAGGCCAAGGCCCGGCTGACCGACTTGTGGACCACCGATCTGCCGATCTCGCTGCGGGCCAACTTCACGCTGATGTGGAGCCGGGTCGACCAGGTGCCCGGCCCGAACAACCGGCTAGAAGGCCAGCCGCCGTACACCAGCAACATCGGCGCCGACTGGCCGCTGCGGGGCACGCCGTTGACGGTGGGTGCCAGTGTCAACTTCACCCCTGGTTTTACGCTGCAGCAGATCGACTCGCAGACCTACCGGCAGGGCGTCAAGCGCGTGCTCGACGGCTACGCGTTGTGGCGCTTCAGCCCCGACGCCAGTGCCCGGCTGACGCTGAGCAATGCCGGTGCCCAGCGCTACGACACCGGCAGCACCACGCTGCTGACCGACGCCAGCGGGGCCTTTGCTGGCAGCCAGTCGGCCGATACCTCGGCGCGCACCTACACCACCATCAACTTGCGCGGCGAGTTTCGGTTCTGATCGGCGTGGCGGGCAAGCCGGGCAGGCCGGTCAAGCCCGCCAGGCAGTGCTGCACCACTTCAGCCAGCGGCGTGGCTGGCAGCGTGCCCAGCAAGGCCCGCAGCGGCGCGTCGTCCAGCCGGTGCGGGCGCTGCCACAGGTAGCGCATCTCGAACAGCGACCGCAACATCGGCGAGAACGGCGTGGCCAGCCGCAGCAGTGGCCACGGGAACGCGCTGCGCTTGAGTGGCCGGCCCAGCGCGGCCTCGAATGCGGCCTGCAACTCGGCGCCGGTCAGCGTGATGCCGGCGCAGTTGAGGCTGGCGTGTGGCGCCAGCCCGCCCCGGCGCTCCGCCACCGCCACAAACACCCGCGCCAGGTCGGGCAGCCAGGCCCAGGCATGCGGCAGGTCGGCCGGCCCCATCTGCACAAACTTGCCCTGGGCCAGGCGCTTGCCCATGGCCAGGTCCAGCCAGGTGCCCGAATCGCCCAGAAAGTCACCGGCCCGAATCACGATGCTGCGCGCACCGGGCGCGCCGTGGGCCAGGGCGGCTTCGGCCAGCGCAGCCTCCAGCGCGATGCGCTGGGCCGCCTTGGGATGGCTGGCGACAAAGGGCGTGTCGGCCTGCAGCACGGCGGGCAAGCGGTTGCCGTAGTTGTAGACATTGCCCGGCAGCATCAGCGTGGCGCCGGTGGCCCGCGCCAGCGCAAGCGTCGCAGCGGTGATCGGTGGCAACAGCGTTGCCCATCGGGTGTAGTCGGGGCTGAGCGCGTTGACGATCACGTCCACGCCCCGTCCGGCCCGGGCCAGCGCGGGCAGATCCAGCGCATCGGCCTCCACCAGGCGCACCCCGGGCGGCAGCGCCGCACGCGGCGCCCGCCGCAGTTGTGCGGTCACGGTCCAGCCGGCGGCCGCAAAGGCCAGCACCGCCGCCCGCCCCAGACGCCCGTTGGTGCCCAACACCATCACGCTTGCCATCATCGTTCTCCAGTCCGGTTGCAGAGGCCTGCATGCTGCGGGACCGGGCAATTCATGTGAAGAGGGATGCAAGCAAGACTGATATTCATAATTGAATAAAAATTGACTGCGATGGCCACCGCTTTTGACCCCGCCTCACTCGACTGGAACCTGCTGCGCGCCTTGGGCGCCGTGCTGGCGCACGGTTCATTGACCCAGGCTGCGCTGCGCCTGGGCACCAGCCAGCCCACGCTGAGCCGGCAGATCGCGGCGCTGGAGGCGGCGCTGGGCGCACCGCTGTTCGAACGGGGCGCCCGCCGGCTGCGGCCCACCGCACAGGCACTGGCCCTGGCCGAGCCGGCCGCGCGCATGCTGGCCGCTGCCCAGGCCATCGCGCTGGCGGCCGAGGCGGCCAGCAGCGCGACCGGTCAGCTGGCCGGCACGGTGCGGCTGACCGCCAGTGAGGTGGTGGCCAGCCAGGTGCTGCCGGCGCTGCTGGCACAACTGGCGCGCCGCCACCCCGAGGTCCAGATCGAGCTGGTGCCCGGTGACACCTTGTCCAACTTGCTCGAGCGCGAGGCCGACATCGCCGTGCGCATGCTGCGCCCGACCCAGGGCAGCCTGATCACCCGCCACATTGCCGACTGGCCCTTGGGCTTTTACGCCCACCGCGACCTGCTGGCTGCCCACGGCGGGCCGCCCAGCCCCGACACACTGGCGCAGGGCCGCTGGATCGGGTTCGACCAGTCCAGCCAGATGATCGAGGGCTTCCGCGCCGCTGGCTTCAACGTCGACCGGCGGTTTTTTGCCTTCCGCTGCGACAACCAGATCGTCAACCTGGAGGCCGTGCGCCAGGGCCTGGGCATCGGCGTGGTGATGGCGCCGCTGGCGCGCCGCACCCCTGAGCTGGTGGCGGTGCTGCCCGGGCTGGCGTTGCCGGTGCTGCCGGTCTGGCTGACCGCCCACCGCGAGTTGCGGGCCAGCCGGCGGCAGAAGGTAGTGTTCGACTTTCTGGCCCAGGCGCTGCGGGCCTGGGGCGAGGGGCCGGCGTAGGCCCCGGCGTCAGGAGGCGGCCAGCACCTTGGCCACCGGCGCCGGCCGCAGCCGGTAGGCGTCGGGCAGGCCCGAGCCCAGCAAGGGCCGCAGGTAGAGCCGAAAGGCATCCGTCACGTCGGTGCCGGCGTCGTTGATGAAGTGGTCTTCCATCACCCGGGTCTTGCCGGCAACGGCCTCGAGCGGTAGCAAGGTGTAGTCGGCCGAGTAGTAGCCGGTGCGCACGATCGCCACCGAGCCGTCGCGCTGCTCGCCATTGATGCCCCACATCGCGTACTGCACCGCCTTCTCGCCCACCTCACGGGCCTCGCGCTGGTCCACATCCGACACACAACCGATGAAGCTGCGCTGCAGGTAGCCGAAAGTGTCACCCCGTACCCGCTTGATGCCGAGCTTGGCCTTGATCTCCTCGCACAGCAGGTCGGCCAGTGCGCCGGTGCCCGAGAGCTGCACGTTGCCGTGGTCGTCACGCTCCAGGTCTTGCGCCAGCCGGGCCAGGATCGGCACGCCGTTGGCGTCATGGATGCCCTCGCTCACCGCCACCACGCAGCGGCCATAGCGGGCGTACACCGCCTTGACGTCGGCCAGGAACTTGTCGATCTCGAACACCCGCTCGGGCAGGTAGATCAAATGCGGCCCGTCGTCCGGGAACTTCTTGCCCAGCGCCGAGGCGGCCGTCAAGAAGCCCGCGTGCCGCCCCATCACCACGCCCAGGTAGACGCCCGGCAGTGCGGCGTTGTCGAGGTTGGCGCCTGCAAACGCCGAGGCCACAAAGCGCGCCGCCGACGGGAACCCCGGCGTGTGGTCGCTGCCCACCAAATCGTTGTCGATGGTCTTGGGGATGTGGATGCAGCGCAGCGGGTAGCCGGCAGCGCGCGCCTGCTCGCTGACGATGCGCACGGTGTCTGACGAATCGTTGCCGCCGATGTAGAAAAAATGACCGATTTCGTGCGCCTGCAGCACCCTGAAGATCTTCTGGCAGTAGGCCAGGTCGGGCTTGTCGCGGGTGCTGCCCAGCGCTGACGAGGGCGTGCCGGCCACCAGCTCCAGGTTGTGGCTGGTCTCTTGCGTCAGGTCAACAAAATCCTCGTTGACAATGCCCCTCACGCCGTGGCGCGCGCCATACACCAGGTCGATGCCTTTGTGGCGGCGTGCTTCCATCACCACGCCCACCAGGCTCTGGTTGATGACTGCGGTAGGGCCACCGCCCTGGGCGACGAGGATTTTGTTCAAGGCCATCATTGCTCCCGGCGCCGAGCCGGCGCATTGCATGACCCGCAGCGTAGCGGATGTCGCGGCACTTCAACCCGCGCTGTCGTCAAGTGCAGGCCGTTTGCCGCACAATCCCCGCCAAAAACCTAAGGCTCAAAATGGAGTGACCATGAAGCTCCCTGATGTGACAGTGACTCGCTGCCGGCCAGCCCTAAGGCGACGCCGGGCCGCGGCGCGCCGGCCAGCGGCAAGCGGGCTTCCAGCCCTGTTGCTGCTGGTGCTGGGCCTGGGCTGGCAGTGCGGCCCGGCGCTGGCGACGCCCGGCACTTCAGCGCCCAAGCCGAGCCCGGCGTCGAGCCCGGCGCTCATTGCCGTACCCGCCGCCTCGCTGCGCATCGTCGGCGGCCTGGCATCGCTCAACCAGTACACCCGGCACGAGCTGCCCTTCTGGACCCAGACCCTGCCGGCGTTGACCGGCGGGCGAGTGCAGGCCGAAATCGTGCCGTTTGACCGGGCCGGCATCCGGGGCCAGGACATGCTGCGCCTGATGCAGCAAGGCGTGGTGCCGTTCGGCACGGCCCAACTCAACCTGGCCGGCGCCGAGGATGCACTGATCGCTGCGCCCGACCTGCCGGGCCTCAACCCCGACATGGCCAGCTTGCGGCGCAGCGTGGCCGCGTTTCGCCCGGCATTGGCCGCGCGCCTGCGCCAGCGCCACGGCCTGGAGCTGCTGGCGGTGTACGCCTACCCGGCGCAAGTCTTGTTTTGCAAGCAGGCCTTCAACGGCCTGGGCGACTTGCGCGGCCGGCGCATCCGGGTGTCGGGCGTGCCGATGGCCGATCTGGTCGAGGCGCTGGGGGCCACGCCGCTGCTGCTGCCGTTTGTTGACATCGTGCCGCAGGCCCGCGCTGACGCCATCGACTGCGCCATCACCGGCGCCACGTCGGGCAACACCATCGGTTTGCACCAGGTCACCAGCCACCTGCACACCCTGGCGATCAGCTGGGGCTTGTCGGCGTTTGCTGCCAACGGCGCCGCCTGGGCCTCACTCAGCCCCGAGTTGCGCGGCCTGCTGCAGCAGCAACTGCCGCTGCTGGAGCAATCGATCTGGGCCGAGGCCGAGCGTGAAACCGGTGAGGGCCTGGCCTGCAACACCGGCACCGGGCCCTGCCGCAACAGCCAGCGCGGCCAGATGGTTCAAGTCTCGCCCAGCAGCGCCGACCGAGCCCGGCTGCGCGACCTGTTGACCCGCACCACGCTGCCCCGCTGGGTGCAGCGCTGCGGCGCGGGCTGCGCCGAGATCTGGAACGCCACGCTGGCCCCGGTGTCCGGTGTGACGGCCAAACCCCTGCTTTGACCCGGCCGCCATGAACGCTGACCGCCGCGTGCGTGCCATCCTCTGGGGCGGCGCAGCGCTGTTTGTGCTCGCGGTGGTGCTAGCCGCCGGCACGCTGTTGCGCAGCCAGCGGGCCGAGGCCCTGGCCGGCGGCGAGGCCCGTGTCACCCGCTTTGTCAGCGGTGCCGAGGCCGCGATCAACCGCAGTTTTCTGGGCATCGACCTGTTGCTGGCCGGCCTGGCCGAACCCTTGGCCGACCTCAATCCGGGCCACGGCGGCCCGGCCGCCGGCGCTGCCGCCAGCCGCTTGTTGGCCCAGGTGACACAGCAGAACCTGCAATTGCGCGAGGTGTCGCTGCTGGATGCCGACGGCCAGGTGCTGGCGGCAGGCAAGGGCGGCAGCCGGCGGCTGGGGGTGGTGCTGCCGCCGATGTTTGTTGCCGAGGTGCTGGACCAGGCCATGCCCGGGCTGCGCATCAGCGACCCGATCCTCAATGGCGCCACCGCCGAGCCCGCGCTCTACTTTGCCCGGCCGGTGCGCTGGGGCGGCCAGCCGGCGGTGCTGGTGGCCGAGATGCCGGTCTCGCTGGTGGCCGGCATCGCCGCCCAGTCTGTCGATATTGCCGGCCTGACGGTGACGCTGGAGCGCAGTGACGGCCGCTTGCTGGTCAGCGTGCCGGGCACTGAGCAGGCCGGCGTGCGGCAACTGCGGCCGGTGCTGACGCAGGCCTCGGCCACCGGGCAGGCCTGGCGTGCGCCGGGCCGGCTCGACGGTGCGCCCGCCATCCTGGTGGCCCGGGCCACGCTCTACCCCGGTGTGCTGCTGGCCGCCAGCCTGCGGCTGGATGTTGCGCTGCAGGAGGCCGAGCGCCACCGCACGCTGGTGATCGCGGTTGCCGCTGGCTTCATCGCCATGCTGCTGGCCGCTGCTGCTCTGGGCCAGGGCCACTTCAGCCGGATCGGCCGGGCGCGCCGGGAGCTGGCAGCCTCCAAGATCATGCTGGACCAGGCGATGGCCTCGATGAACGACGGCCTGTTGCTGCTCGACCCGAACGACCGGGTCAGAGTCTGGAACCGGCGCTATGTCGAGCTGTTTCCCTGGTTGGCCGATGTGATCCGGGTCGGGCTGTCGTTCCAGTCGCTGGCCGAAGCGGCGGCCACCGCGCTGCTGCCGCAAGGCACACCGCATGAACGCGCCGCCTGGGTCGAGCGGCGGCGCGCCGCGCGCGAGCAAGCCGGCGGCGGTTACACCCAGCAACTGGTGTCGGACACCCGGGTGGTGCACACGGTCGAGCGCCGCACCCCCGACGGCGGCACCGTCTGTGTCTACCGTGACATCACCACCACCGAGCGCGAGCTGTCCCGCGCCAAGAGTGCCGCCGAGGCCGCCAACGAGGCCAAGTCGCGGTTTCTGGCCACCATGAGCCACGAGATGCGCACCCCGCTCAATGGCGTGCTCGGCATGATCGGCCTGCTGCTGGCCAGCCCGCTCGACAGCGTCCAGCAACGCCAGGCCCAGCTCATCCGCAGCTCGGGCCAGAGCCTGCTGGCGGTGCTCAACGACATCCTCGACCTGTCCAAGATCGAGGCCGGCCGGATGGAGCTTGAAATCCTGCCGTTTGCAGTGGTCGACACGGTGCAGGACGTGGTTTCGTTGCTCGCTGTGCGGGCCCAAGCGCTGGGGCTGAACCTGATCCTGCAGGCGCCGCCCGACCTGTCGCCAGTGCTGTGTGGCGACGCCAGCCGGCTGCGCCAGATACTGTTCAACCTGATCGGCAATGCGCTCAAATTCACCGAGCACGGCGGTGTGCGGGTCGAGCTGTCGCAGCGCCCGCTGGCCGGCGACCGCATCAGCCTGCTGATTGCCGTGCATGACACCGGCATCGGCATTGCCGAGGGTGAATTGCCCCGGCTCTTCACCCGCTTCAACCAGGCCGACAGTTCAACCGCGCGGCGCTACGGCGGCACCGGCCTGGGGTTGGCAATCACCCGCGAGATCGTTGCGCTGATGCAGGGCGAGATCAGCGTGCGCAGTGAACTGGGCCAGGGCAGCTGCTTTTGTGTCGAGCTGCCGCTGGCACTGGGCAGCACGGCGTCGCTGTGGCCCGCCGCCGAGCCCAGCTGGCCGGCACAGGGCCGGGCGCCGCTGGCACAGTTGCCGCCGCTGCGCATCCTGGCGGCCGAGGACAACGCGGTCAACCAGTTGCTGATCAAGGCGCTGATCGAGCAAGGCGGCCACTTCTGCGACATGGTCAGCAACGGCATCGAGGCCTTGCACCAGGTGCAGGCCGCCCACTACGATCTGGTGCTGATGGACATCCAGATGCCCGAGATGGACGGCTTGGCTGCCACGCTGGCGATACGTGCGCTGCCAGGCGCTGTGGCTGCCATCCCGATCCTGGCGATGACGGCCAATGTCATGACCGAGCAGCAAGACGAGTACCGGCAGGCCGGCATGAACGCCGTGGTCTCCAAACCAATCGACCCGCGCCTGCTGGCCGCAGCGATCCAGTCAGTGCTGCCAGCAGCGCCACCGGCCAGCGGGCTGACCCTGCCAGCGGCAGCACCGCCGTCCCCACACGATCTGGCGTCCTGAACCGCTCGCTGAAGTGAACCCAGGAGACAAGTACATGCTCAAGCTCATCGCCCTCGTCGTGGTTGTCGCTGTGCTGGTGGTGCTGGGCCTGGCCGTGCGCCAGCCCGACAGCTTTACCGTGCAGCGCAGCGCCCGCCTGCAAGCGCCGGCCGACAAGGTCTTTGTGATGGTCAATGACTTTCACCGATGGGCCGAATGGTCACCCTGGGAGGCCCTGGACCCGGCCATGAAACGCGAATTCAGTGGCCCGGCCAGCGGACCCGGCGCGGTCTATGCCTGGGACGGCAACAAGGCAGTGGGGGCCGGCCGCATGGAGATCACCGGCGCGCAGCCCGCCAGGCAGGTAGAGATCAAGCTCGACTTTCTGCGGCCTTTCGAGGGCCACAACACCACCGTCTTCAGCCTGGTACCCGAGGGTGCAAGCACCGGCCTGACCTGGACCATGGCCGGACCGATGCCCTTCGTCTCCAAGCTGATGTCGGTTTTTTTCAGCATGGACAAGCTGATCGGCAAGGATTTCGAGGCCGGCCTGGCCAAACTCAAGGCGGTGGTGGAGAGGCCTGCGTAGGCGCAAGGCTCCCTACCTCCGCACCACGCTTGCAGCCGCTCTGGTGCTGCCCGGCTTGTCCCGGCAAGACGCGTCAGGCCCGGTAGGAGGGGTCGGCCCGGTCCACCAGCCGCTGCATCGCGTCAAAGGCATCTTGCCCCGCGCCGAACTTCGGGTTGAAGTTGAGCGCATCCCGCACGCAGGCTTCGAGCACGGGCACCGGGATAGGCCGCAGCCGGCCCAGCGCCTGGCTGGCCACCTGCACCTCGCAGGCCCGGTTGAGCAGCCACATCAGGCTGAAGGCATTGGCCAGGCTGAAGCCGATGCTCACCGGCCCGTGGTTTCGCAGCAGCAACACGGGTTTGCCGGCGGCGCTGGCCAGGATGCGCTGACCCTCCTCGACATGCACCGTGATGCCTTCAAAGTCGTGGTAGGCCACCTTGCCGTGCAGTTGAGCAGCATAGAAGTTGGTGAACGACAAGCCCTCGTCCAGGCAACATACCGCCATCGTGGCGGCGGTGTGCACATGCATCACGCAGTGGGCCTCGGGCAGGGTCTGGTGGATCGCGCCGTGAAAGCTGAACGCGGCCGGGTTGATCGGCCAGGGTGAGGGGCCCACCACGTTGCCGCGAACATCCACCTTGACCAGGTTGGACGCACAGACCTCTGCGTAGTGCAGGCCGAAGGGGTTGAGCAAAAAGTGCTCCGGCTCACCCGGCACCCGCAGCGAGATGTGGTTGTAGATCAGCTCGCTCCAGCCGAGCCGGTCGAAGATGCGGTAGGCGGCGGCCAGCTGCACCCGCGCCGACCATTCGGCCGGGGCAATTTGCGCCGGCCGGGGGTAGGCGGCGTCGGTGGCTTCGGCGGCGTGCAGGGGGACGATCATGGCGGCCTCGATTTACTGTGAAATGAGTGATTCTGCCGCCAATCCATCACAGGGCTGGCCCCGGGGCGCAAGGCTTGACGGCAGCGCCGCGCAAGCAGACTCAGCCGACCTTGACTTCGCTGATCTGGATCACCGGCTGGGCGTCGGTGTAATTGGGGATGTCGCCCATGATCTCGGCGCCGTGCTGGCCCATCGCCGCGCCAAAAGCCTCTACCGATGTGACCATCAGCGCGCCGATTGCCACGTAGGGTGCGGCCTGGCCCGGCGCACCGCCCGCCATGCCGGCATCGACAGTGAAACCGGTGCAAGCCGCACCGATCCTGGCCTGGACCATCGGCATGTGGCGGTCGGTGTAGTACGCCATGTCGAAACGCACGCCGGGGTTGTTCGGGTAGAGGATGTGGACTTTGATCATGGAGGCTCCGATGGGGATGGGGTGATTCGGCGCGTTGCGCCGCGAGCCATTACCGCACAAGCCACCCGCGTCTGGCGACCCGGGGTAAGCCCGGACTGCACCCGGCGAGCGGCCGGGCAGCGGCCCAGACCTTGCAAGCCGGCGCAGCATCTCCATCTGGTGACCAGAGTGCCCGCCTGTTGCGGGTACCAGGAGCCCCCAGATGCAAACCGCCCGCCCTGCCTCCAACGCCGCCGCCCAGCCCCCGGGCGGGCAGCCGATCACCGGCGCACTCAAGACCGCCATCACCTTGGCTGAACTGCTGCAGCGGGTGGAGAACAGCGGCCAGCGCATCGGCGCGTCGCAGTACCGCCGGCTGGTGCGCCACCTGGCCCGGTTGCTCGATGGCCTGACGCTGGAGGGCGGGCTGGACGCGCTGCTCAACACCTTTCCGGCCGCTGCTGCGCTGTACGAAAACGCCCGCTACGACCACGCCGGCTTGTGCCGTTCGCCGCTGGACGCGTCGCTCGACAGCGAGTTGCAGGCCCGCGCCGTGATCGTCAAGGCCCGCGCCGACCTGCCCGCTGCCTGACTCGAACCCACAGCTCAGCCGCCATGATGGCGGCGGCGCCACAGCGGCGGGGCCGCCGCGCACCCGGCATCCCGCCAAGCATTGACAAGCCCGCTGCCAGCCGCAAGCATGCGCTATTCCGCACCGTCCCGGCGCGGCACAGCCAGGAGCGCCACGATGGCCAAATCCCAACAACGCAGCACCAAAGAGACCAAGAAACCGAAGAAGGACGACAGCACCGCCAAGCCGCTGTCGCCCGGCGCCGTCACGGCCACCATCACCACCGTGGTGCCCGAGCGCAGCAAGAAGAAGAAATGATCTTGTCTGCCGGCCGGCCGCAGCAAAACGCTGCTGCGTGCCCGCCAGCGGCGCCCGGCGCTGCGGCGCTGCGGCGCTGCGTCTACGGCGCCGGCCGCAGCGCCGGGTCCACATCCACCAGGTGCCACCAGCGGCTCCAGAACAACCCGCGCCGGTAGCCCACAAACCAGGGCTGGGCCATGTCGGTGTAGACCCGGTGCACATGCTGCTTGTAGGGCGCATACGCGGTTGACAAGCGCTTGGCCTGCAAGAACAACGCGTCCCGCTCGGGCCCATTGGGCAGCGACGACATCTGGCTGTAGATCGCATCAAACTCGGGCAGCTTGAAGCGCGCCAGATTGGCGCCGCCCGACGACGGCCCGTACAGCCGCTGCAGTGCGTTTTGCCCGTCCAGCTGCGAGGCCGCCGAGCCCACGCCCCAGATCATCAGCTTGCCGGCCTGGCTGGCCTTCAGGTTTTCGGGCCATTTGGCAAACTTGAAGGCGATTTTCAACCCGACGGCGTTCATGTTTTTTTGCCACAGCTCGTCGAGCTGGCGCTGGGCGGCGTCGGGTTGGGTGTTGCGCACCAGCAGCAGCGGTTTTCCATCGGGCAGGTCGCGCCAGCCGTCGCCGTCCTTGTCCACGTAGCCGTACAAATCCAGCAAGGCCCGGGCCTTGGCAGGGCTGAACTCGCCCATCTCGCTGCGGTAGGACGGGTCGTAGCCGGTGGTGTGTGGCACCAGCGGCGACTGGGCCGGGACGGCCTGGCCGCGCCGGCCGAGCGCGATTTCACGCGGGATGTCCACCGCGAGGTTGATCGCCCGGCGCAGCGCCACCTTGTCGGGGGTGTAGCCGCCCACCACCGGGTCCTCCATGTTGAAGACGGTCAGCACACCCTCCGGCCCCACGGTGCGGTAGCCGACGATGCCCTGTTTGGCCAGGTTGGGCGCCAACTTGCCGCCGGGCATCGCGGTGTTGACAAACTCGGGCGGCACGCGCTCGACAAAGTCTTGCTGCTGGTTCAAGAACGACAGCCAGCGTGGCTGCGATTCTTCGATGATGGAGATCACCACCCGGTCCAGCATCGGAATCTGACGGCCCTTGAAGCGGGCCAGCAGCGCCTGGCCGACGGCGTCATCCGGGCCGGGCTCGGCCTCGTCCTCGTAGTGCCTGAGCCGGTAGTTCGGGTTGCGCTCCAGCACGATCTGTGAGCTGCGGCGCCAGCTTGCCAGCCGGAACGCGCCGGTGCCTACCGGATGCTCGGCCAGCTTGTCGCCATAAAACTCCGCCACCTCGCGCGCCACCGCGCCGTACAGGCTGTTGTCGGCCATCAGCTCGGGCAGGCGCGGCCGGGCTTCTTTCAAGGTGAACTGCAGGGTGTAGCGGCCGGTCGCCTTGAGGCCCGGCAGCTCGGCGGCGTAGTCAAAGGGCTTGCGGGTGGCCAGTGCCAGCTTGCGCTGCTCGGCCAGGCCCAGCAGGCCCAGCTCCTCGATCTCGCTCCAGACGGGGCTCTTGGTGGCCGGGTCGGCAAAGCGCTGCAGGGTGTAGACGTAGTCTTGCGCCACCAGTTCACGCTTGGCGCCCTTGAACGCCGGGTCGTCGGCAAACAAAATGCCCGGCCGGATCTGGAAGGTGTAGCGCTTGAAGTCGTCCGACACCTCGGGCGCCGCCGCTGCCGTGAGGGGCCGCACCCGCGCCGGCCGCGCCAGGTGGTCGTAATGGAACAGTGCCTCAAAGATCTGTGAGGTGATGACGCGCGAGTACAGGTCGGAGATCTTGGCCGGGTCGAAGCCGGTCTCGGCCACCGGAAATGCGTAGCGCAAAACATGCTCGGCGTGCGCAGCGGCCGCTGGCGCGGCGACTCCGCTGGCCACCGCAGCAGTGGGCGCCGGGGCCGCCGCCGCTGGGTCACCGGCCGCCCGCACAGTGGCTGCCAGGGAAAAAGCGGCCAGCAGCCACGCCAGGGCCAGCAGGTGGCGCCGCCGGCGCGGGCTTGTTGCAGCGGACTTGATGGGCACTTGAGGGTTCGTGGGGTTCAGCACGGAAGGCGAGAAATCGGCGCGGGGCAACCGGGAGGCGTCAAACACTGGCCGCACGCCGCGCCGGGTCTACATCGACCTGGTGCCACCAGTCGTACCAGAACGGCGCACGGCGGTAGCCGGTCACCCAGGGGTGCAGCAGCTCGTTGGCGATGCGGTGCACCAGCACCTTGTAGGGCATGAAGGCCACCGCCAGGCGCTTGCATTCCAGGAACAGGGCGTCTCGCTCGGGCCCGTCGGGCAGGGCCTGCATGCGCTCGTACAGCGCATCAAACGCCGGCAGCTTGAAGCGCGCCAGGTTTTGCTGGCCCGCCTGCGGGCCATACCAACGGGCCAGCGCGCTCTGGCCGTCTGGCACATCGGCCGAGCTGCCCAGCATCCACATCTGCAGCGAGCCGCCCAGCGCGGACTTCATGTGCGACGGCCACTGCGCAATCTCGAAATCGCAGCGTATCCCCACCGCCTGCAAGCAGCGCCGCCAGACATCGTTGAACAGCCGGTAGATCTGCTCGGGCTCGGTCGACATCGTCAGCTTGAGCGGCCGGCCGTCGGGCAGCTCGCGCCAGCCATCGCCGTCGCGGTCGAGGTAGCCGTGCATATCGAGCAGCGCCTTGGCGCGGGCCACGCTGTGCTCGCTCATCTCGCTGCGAAAAGCCGGGTCATAGCCGGTGGTGCCGGGCAGCAGGGGCGACTGCGCCGGCACGGCCTGGCCGCGCCGCACCAGCCGCACCTCGCGCTCGACGTTGTAGGCCAGCGACAGCGCACGGCGCAGCGCCACCTTGTCGGGCGTGTAGCCCCCTACCACCGGGTCGTCCATGTTGAAGTAGGCCATTGCGCAGTCCGAGCGCAACGAGCGATGCAGTTGCACACCGCGCCGCGCCAGGTTGGGCGCAAGCCGTCCGTTGGGCACCGCCAGCATCGCAAACTCCAGCGGCACCGAGCCGACGTTGGCCACCAGGCAGTCGATTTCGGCGTTCAAGAACGACAGCCACTGCGGCTGGTTCTCCTCGATGATCGACACCTCCACCCGGTCCACCATCGGCAGACGCCGGCCCTTGAGACGCGCCAGGATGGCCTGGCCGGCGGCATCCCCCGCGGCCGGCTCGGCCTGGTAAGTCATGTCGCGGAACTGCGGGTTGCGCTCCAGCACGATCTTGGAGCCGCGCACCCACTGCTTGAGGCGGAACGGGCCGGTGCCCACCGGGTGCTCGCCGATGGCCTCGCCGTAGAAGTCCACCACCTCACGCGCCTGCGCGCCCAGGATGTCGGGCGCGCACAGGGTCTGGATGAAACGCGGCCGTGGCGCCTTGAGCGTGAAGCGCAGGGTGTGGGCGTCCAGCGCTTGCAGGCCGGCGATGGGCGCGTTGTAGTCGAACGGTTTGCGGGTGCTGAGCGCGAGTTGGCGCGCCTGGGCCAGGCCGACAAAGCCGGCGTCGAGCACGCTGGTGGCGGCCGGGCTCTTGTTGGCCGGGTCAACCACCCGCTTGAAGGCGTAGAGCACGTCGTCGGCCACCAGCGCGCGCGGCCGGCCCTTGAAGGCCGGGTCGTCGGCGAAGAAGACACCCGGGCGCAGCCGGACCGTCCAGACCCGGAAGTCGTCCGACGCCTCGGGCAGGCCAGCGGCCAGGCTGGGCACCACCTTGACCGGCCGCGCCAGCGCGTCGTAGCCGTACAGCGACTCGAAGATGTGCGCCGTGACGGTGCGCGAGTACAGGTCGATGATGCGCGCCGGATCAAAACTGGTCTCGGCAGAATTGAACATCACCCGCAAGGTCTTGATCGCTGCCGGCGTGGCGACCGTGGCGACCGTGGCGGCAGCCGCCAACGGTGGCAGCGCGGCAGCCAGCGGCAAGACCAGCAGGGCACGGCGTTGCGGATCGGTGGACATCAGGGTGGCAGGACGCGTTGCGGTTGAGCCGGGTCAACGGCGACTGGCGCGCAGTCTAGCGGCGTACGGCGGGCCCGCGCATCACCGACAACCCGCAGCCCAGGCCGCCCTTGGCCACCACCAGCCACTGCCAGCCACGGCCAGCCACTGCCAGCCCGGGGTTTGCGATAGGCCGGCAGGCCGGGATGCGTCACCTAGACTCGCGCATCCCGAAATTTCGGTTCCGCCGCCACAAGTGCCGGGCCGGCAACAACCCTGGAGTGCGCACCGGATGCTGGCCTATGTGATCAAACGCCTGTGGCAGATGGTGCCCACGCTGCTCGGTGTGGTGATGCTGGTGTTTACGCTGTTCCATTTTTTTGGCAGCGACCCCAGCGTGATCCTGGCTGGCCAGAACGCCACGCCCGAGCAAATCGCCGCCATCCGCCAGCAACTCGGCCTCGACCAGCCGGCCTATGTGCAGTTCGGCATCTTCTTGAAGCAGATCGTCAGCTTCGACTGGGGCCGCAGCTGGGCCACCAACGAGCAGGTCAGTCACTTGTTTGCCACGCGGCTGCCGGCCACGTTGACGGTGATGCTGCCGATCCTGATCCTGGACACGGTGCTGGCGGTGCCGATTGCCCTGGGTGTGGCCTACGTCCGGGGCTCGCTGACCGACCGCACGCTGATGGTGGCCACCACGGTGGCGCTGTCGATCAGCTTTCTGGTCTACGTCATCGTCGGCCAGTACGTGTTCGGCTTTCAGCTCGGCTGGTTCCCGGTGCAGGGCTGGAGCGACAGCGTGGCCAACAACCTCGTCACCTATGCCCCCTTGCCGGTGCTGCTCGCGGTGATGGTGGGCGTGTCACCCCAGACCCGGCTCTACCGCAGCTTTTTTCTCGATGAACTGGGCCACGACTACGTGCGCACCGCCCGCGCCAAGGGCCTGACCGAACCCACCGTGCTGTTCAAGCATGTGCTGCGCAACGCAATGATCCCGATCCTGACCAACATCGGGCTGGCGCTGCCGGGTATTTTTGTGGGCTCGTTCCTGATCGAGGTGTTCTTTTCCATCCCCGGCCTGGGGCGCGAGGTGCTGCTTGCGGTCAACCGCAGCGACTACCCCGTGATCCAGGCCGTCACCGTGTACTTGGCGATGCTGACGATGCTGATCAACCTGGCGACCGACCTGCTCTACAAGGTGGTAGACCCACGGGTGGTGTTGCGATGAGTGCGGTGTTGGCCCCAGCGCTGCCGGTGCAGTCGGTGCCCCGTTCCTCCGGGGTCTGGCTGACCGCCTGGCGGCGTTTCAAGAACGACCGTGTCGGCCTGGTCTCGGGTGTGATCGTGCTCGCTTTCCTGCTGCTGATTGCGACAGCCGCTGCAGGCTGGGTGGCCAGTGGCTGGCAGCAAGAGTTGGCCGTGCCCAACGCGCCGCCGACCTTTCTCGGCCCCCGCGCCGGCGAGGATGCCGGCAGCATGGCGGGGCTCGAATCCAAAGTGCTGCCGGCCATCGACCTGACCGACGTCGACCCGCTGGCGCCGCGCTACAAGGAGTGGGCCGAGCGCGCCAGCAAGATGCAGACGACCGAGACCGTCAAGGCCCAGACCCTGCCGCTGGGCGCCGACCGGCTGGGCCGCGATGTGCTGGCCAAGGTGATCAAGGGCTGCGAGGTGTCGGTGTTTGTCGGCGTACTGGCCGCCTTGTTGGCCACGGTGATAGGCACCGTGCTGGGTGCGCTGTCGGGCTTTTTTGGCGGCAAGGTGGGCGACTTTCTGGAGTGGCTCTACAACGTCTTCACCGCCATTCCCGACATCTTGCTGATCTTTGCCTTTGCAGCGGTGTTGGGGCGTGGTGTGGACACGGTGGTGCTGATCCTGGGCCTGACCGGCTGGACGGGGCTGTACCGCCAGGTGCGCGCCGAGTTCATCAAGCACTCGGGCCGCGAGTACGTGCGCGCCGCCGAGGCCATTGGCGCCAGCCAGGTGAGCCGCATGTTCCGCCACATCCTGCCCAACGTCAGCCATGTGATCCTGGTACGCATGAGCCTGCTGGTGGTGGGCTTCATCAAGAGCGAGGTGATCCTGTC
>JANYKR010000209.1 GCA_025358155.1 Betaproteobacteria bacterium | reverse complement strand
CACTTCCCAGACCGACGGCGACACGACCGTCAGGCCCACCGACGAGATCAGGCCCAGGAAGCCACCGATCACCGCACCGCGGGTGGTGCAGTCCTTCCAGAGCACGCTCATGAACAGCACCGGGAAGTTGGCCGACGCCGCGATGGCAAAGGCCAGCGACACCATGAAGGCGATGTTCTGCTTCTCGAACACGATGCCCAGCGTCACAGCCAAGGCACCCAGGCAGAGCGTGGTGATGCGCGAGACGTTGAGTTCGGCCTTGCTGTCGGCGTTGCCGCCCTTGATCAGCGTGGCGTAGATGTCGTGCGAAACTGCCGAGGCACCGCTCAGTGTCAAGCCCGCTACCACTGCCAGGATGGTGGCAAAGGCCACCGCCGAGATGAAGCCGTAGAACACGTTGCCGCCTACTGCCTTGGCCACCAGCACCGCCGCCATGTTGGCCGTGCCGGCGCCGCCGTTGATCACGCCCTTGGCCACATCGGCGTACTCGGCGTTGGTCAGCACCAGGGTGATGGCGCCAAAGCCGATGATGAAGATCAGCACGTAGAAGTAGCCGATCCAGGTGGTGGCCCAGAACACGCTCTTGCGGGCCTCCTTGGCATCAGGCACGGTGAAGAAGCGCATCAGGATGTGCGGCAGGCCGGCGGTGCCGAACATCAGCGCCATGCCGAAGCTGATGGCCGAGATCGGGTCTTTGATGAAGCCGCCCGGGCCCATGATCGCCAGGCCGATCTTCTGCGCCTCGTCGGGTGTCTTGCCACCGTTCTGGGCGATCTGCGCCTTCACTTCCACGCCCTTGGCAAACAGCGCCTCGGGCGAGAAGTTGAACTGCGACATCACCATGATGGCCATGAAGGTCACGCCCGACAGCAGCAGCACGGCCTTGATGATCTGCACCCAGGTGGTGGCCGTCATGCCGCCAAACAGCACATAAACCATCATCAGCGCGCCGACGATCACCACCGCCATCCAGTATTCCAGGCCGAACAGCAGCTTGATCAACTGGCCGGCGCCCACCATCTGGGCGATCAGATAGAAGGCCACGACCACCAGCGTGCCCGAGGCGGCAAACGCGCGGATCGGGCCTTGCTTGAAGCGGTAGCCGGCAACGTCGGCAAAGGTGAACTTGCCCAGGTTGCGCAGCCGCTCAGCCATCAAGAAAGTGATGATAGGCCAGCCCACCAGAAAGCCGATCGAGTAGATCAGGCCGTCATAGCCCGAGGCCATCACCGCCGCCGAGATACCCAGGAAGGACGCGGCCGACATGTAGTCGCCGGCAATCGCCAGGCCGTTCTGGAAGCCGGTGATGCCGCCACCCGCAGTGTAGAAATCGGCAGCGCTCTTGGTCTTGGCCGCGGCCTGCTTGGTGATCCACAGCGTGAGCAGCACAAACGCGCCGAACATGCCGATGGCGGTCCAGTTGGTGGCCTGCTTGACAGCCTGGCCCAGGTCAGCGCCTGCGGCAACCGCGGCGCCGGCAGCGCACAAGCCGAGCCCGGCACCCAGCAGTTTGAGGGTGCGGCTCATTTGGACACGTCCTCGAGGATTTCGCGGGTCAGCCGGTCAAACTCGTTGTTGGCGCGGCGCACATAGATGCCGGTGATGACGATAGTGAAAATGATCACCCCCATGCCGATAGGCACGCCGATGGTGGTCACACCCGCACCGATCGGTTGCGACAGGAACGGCTTGTTCCAGGCGATCAGCGAGATGTAGCCGTAGTACACGACCATCATCAGCAGCGTCAGCCACCAGCCGAAACTGCTGCGCTTGCTGCGCAGCTCTTGGTATTTGGGATTGGCCCGGATCTGGGCCACCATGTCGATTGCCATTGCTTTGCTCCTCGTTTGCTGCGCCTGACGGTGCGGCGGCCGGCCGACGCGGCCGGCCTCCTTGAACCGTACCGGGCGCAGTCTGCGGGCAGTGCCTGACCGTGGGCTGACCGGGTCTTGAACCCGACCAGCGGTGCTGGCGAGCCGGCCAAGCGCCCGCTCACCGCCCTGTCAGCCGGGGGTCAGTGCTGGCGCCACAATCGCTGTCAAAAGCGGCAGGGCCTGCCGTGCCTAACCAGGAGACCCGCGCGTGTTCAAAGGCTTGTCTGCACAGCGTCTGGTGGCCGTTTTTGTGGCCGGATGGGCATTGCTGAGCTTCCCGTTGCTGACCTTGTGGGACCATGAGTCCACGCTGCTGGGCCTGCCGCTGCTGCCGGCCATGCTGTTTGTGGTCTGGGCCGGTCTGATCGGGGCCGTGGCCTGGATTGCCGAGCGCGGCGCCGACTGAGCCAACCCGTGCTGTCGCCCGCGCTGGTCATCGCCACGGCCCTGGCCTACCTGCTGCTGTTGTTTGCGGTGGCTTTCCTGGCGGACCGGCGGGCGTCTGCAGGACGATCGGTGATCGGCAACGCCTGGGTCTACACCTTGTCGCTGGCGGTGTACTGCACCGCCTGGACCTACTTTGGCAGCGTTGGCCGCGCGGCCTCGGGCGGCGTCTGGTTCTTGCCGATCTACCTGGGCCCGACGCTGGCGCTGGTGCTGGGCTGGCTGGTGGTGCGCAAGATGATCCGCATCGCCAAGACCTACCGCATCACCTCGATTGCCGACTTCATCGCCAGCCGTTACGGCAAAAGCCCGCTGCTGGCCGGGCTGGTCACGCTGATCACGCTGGTGGGCATCGTGCCCTACACCGCCTTGCAACTCAAGGCGGTATCGGCCGGCTACGCCTTGCTGACCACCGCGCCCAGCGCGGGTCAGGCCGGCCCCGGTGCCGCCTGGTGGCAAGACAGCACGCTGTACGTGGCCATGCTGATGGCCGGCTTCACGATGGTGTTTGGCACCCGGCAACTGGCCAGCACCGAGCGCCACGAGGGCATGGTGGCGGCGATTGCGTTTGAATCGGTGGTCAAGCTGCTGGCGTTTCTGGCGGTGGGGGTGTACGTCACCTGGGGCTTGTTTGACGGCCCGGCCGATTTGTTTGCCCGCGCCCAGGCCGTGCCGGCGCTGCGCCCGCTGCTCCGGCTGGGGCAGGCGCCGCGTTTTGCCTACGAGCAGTGGTTTGCGCTGATGCTGCTGGCGATGCTGTCGGTGATCTTCTTGCCGCGCCAGTTCCAGGTGATGGTGGTCGAGAACGTGGACGAGCGACACCTCAAGCGCGCGGTCTGGGCTTTTCCGCTCTACCTGCTGTTGATCAACTTGTTTGTGCTGCCGATTGCGCTGGGTGGCTTGCTGCTGGGTGGGGCCGGTGCGCCGGGCGGCGCCGACAACTTTGTGCTCTCGCTGCCACTGATGCATGGCCAGCCGGCGCTGGCGCTGCTGGCCTTTGTCGGCGGCCTGTCCGCCGCCACGGGCATGGTGATCGTTGAGACCATCGCCGTCTCCACCATGGTCTGCAATGACCTGGTGATGCCGTTGCTGCTGCGCACCCGGCGCTTTGGTGCGGCGTCTGGCCTGGATTTGACCGGTTTGCTGCTCGCCATCCGCCGCGCCAGCATCGCGTTGATGCTGTTGCTGGGCTATGTGTACTTCCGGCTGGCTGGCGAGGCTTATGCGCTGGTCAGCATCGGCCTGATCAGCTTTGCTGCGGTGGCGCAGTTTGCGCCGGCGCTGCTGGGCGGCATGTACTGGAAGGGGGGCACCCGGCGCGGTGCGCTGGCCGGCCTGCTGGCGGGCTTTGGCCTCTGGGTCTACACCCTGATGCTGCCTTCGCTGGCCAAGTCGGGCTGGCTGGCCGATGGGTTCATGACCCAGGGGCCTTGGGGGCTTGGCCTGTTGCGGCCCGAGCAACTGCTGGGCCTGGCCGGGCTGGACAGCCTGACGCATTCGCTGTTCTGGAGCCTGCTGGCCAACATCGGTGCCTACGTTGGCGTGTCCTTGTCGCGTGCGCCGTCCGCGCGTGAGACTGGCCAGGCCGTGCTGTTTGTCGATATTTTCGAGCGCGCCGTGCCGCTGGCGACGCCGGGCGAAGCGGCGCTGCAGCCCGGCAATCTCCGGGCGCCAGGCGCGCCGGTTGGTGCGCCGGTTGGGGCGGCGCCGGTGTTCTGGCGCGGCCGTGCCCATCTGCCCGACCTGGAGGCCCTGCTGGCGCGGTTTGTGGGCCCCGCCCGCACCCAGGCGCTGCTGGCCCAGCACGCCCGAGACCGCGGCCTGAGCACGGCGGACCAGTTGCCGGCCGACGCCCGCCTGGTGCAGTTTGCCGAGACCCAGCTGGCGGGCGTGATCGGCAGCGCCTCGGCCCGGGTGATGGTGGCCTCGGCGGTGGAAGAAGAGCCTCTGGCGCTCGATGATGTGATGGACATCCTCGACGAGGCCTCGCAGTTGCGTTTGCACTCGCTGGCGCTGGAGGCCAAATCGCGCTCGCTGGAAGTCGCCACCGCCGAGCTGCGCGCTGCCAACCTGCGGCTGTTGAGCCTGGACGGGCTGAAGGACGATTTCATGTCCTCGGTAACGCATGAGCTGCGCACGCCACTGACCTCGATCCGCGCCCTGTCCGAGCTGATGGTCGATGACCCGGCGATGGACGCAGCCCAGCGCCAGCAGTTTCTGGCCATCATCGTGGCCGAGACCGAACGCTTGACACGGCTGGTCAACCAGGTGCTGGACATGGCCAAGATCGAATCGGGCCAAGCCGAGTGGCGCAGCAGCCCGATCGACCTGCCCGAGTTGCTGCAGCGCGCGGTACGCACCACCGCCGAGCTGTTCCGCGAGCGGGGTACCGGGGTTGAGCTGCACCTGCCTGCGCCGGATTCGCCTGACGCGCAGGCGATCCAGCGACCGCTGCTGGGCGATGAAGACCGGCTGCTGCAAGTGCTGCTGAACCTGCTGTCCAACGCCGCCAAGTTTGTGCCGGCCCAGGGTGGGCGGGTCGACCTGTGGCTGCAGGCCGACGAGACCGGCGTCCTGGTGACGGTGCAGGACAACGGCCCGGGTGTGCCGGTCGAGCAGCAATCGCTGATCTTCGAGAAATTCCGCCAGGGTGGGCCCGCCAGCCACCGGCCGCAAGGCACCGGCCTGGGCCTGCCGATCAGCCGCCAGATCGTCGAGCACTTTGGTGGCAGGATGTGGTTGCGCACTGAACCACGACAAGGCTCGGCCTTTTCGTTCACATTGCCCTGGCAGGCGCCCTGTGGGTCTCCATCCTCGGCCCCAGTCCAAACGCGCCCCGCCGGCGACACCCCCGCTGCAGGAGAAACCCCATGAGTGCTTCCATCCTGATCGCCGATGACGAGCCCAACATCCTGATCTCGCTTGAATTTCTGCTCAAGCGCGCTGGCTATGAAGTCACGCTGGCGCGCGACGGCCAGCAAGCGCTCGACGCCATCCAGCGGGATCGGCCAGCGCTGGTGCTGCTCGACGTGATGATGCCGATCAAGACCGGTTTCGAAGTCTGCCAGGCGGTGCGGGCCGACGACAGCTTGAATGCGGTGCGCATCCTGATGCTCAGCGCCAAGGGCCGCGACACCGACCTGGCCAAAGGCCTGGCGCTGGGCGCCGATGCCTACATCACCAAGCCGTTTTCCACCCGTGAACTGGTGCAGAAGGTGCAAGACATGCTGGCGTTGCCCCGATGAGCCAACCCGGGCCAAGCCATCCGCAAGCCCGGGCCACCCGGGCGATGGCACTTGCCGTGGCCGGCCTGGCCGCTGCGCTGGCGGGCTGGCTGGCTGCCACCGCCGGGCTGCTGTGGGCCACGCTGGCCGACGCGGAGCGCGGCAGCGCGCTGGCCTTGCTGGAGCCGCGCGCGGCGCTGCTGGTGCTGGCGGCCTTGCTGCTGCTGGCCGCGCTGGCCTGGGCGGTGCCCAGGGCCTACCGCCGCTGGCTGCTGGCGCCTGCGCTGCTGCTGGACCAGGCCAGGGTGCTGCTGGGCAGCGACAGCGCGCCCGCCATCGCCCCCCCACCCGGTGCCGACCTGCAGGGCCTGGCCCAGGTCATCAACCAGTTGGTGGCGCAGCGCCGACAACTGCGCCAGGACGTGGCGCAGCAGGTGCGCGAGGCCAGCCGCGAGATCGAGCAAGAGCGAAATCGATTGGCCGCGCTGATGTCCGAGCTGAGCCAGGCGGTGGTGGTCTGCAACCTGGACGGCCGGGTGCTGCTCTACAACGACAGCGCCCGGGCCGAGTTCCGCACGCTGTCGCTGACCCCGACACTGGCCAATGGCGGTGAGCTGATCGGCCTGGGCCGGTCGATCTACGCCGTGTTTGATCGACGGCTGCTGGATCATTCGCTGGAGAAGATCGACCTGCAACTGCAGCAAGGGCAAGCCAGCCCGTCGGCGCAGTTCCTCACCAGCACCGCCAGCGGCCAGTTGCTGCGGGTGCAGATGGCGCCGGTGCGTGCCGTGCAGGCGGCGGACGCCCCGGGTGCCCCGGGTGCACCGCCCGCACTGAATGGTTTTGTGCTGATGCTGGCCAACATCACCCGCGAGTTTGAGTTGGCTGCCGAGCGTGACCAGTTGTTGCTGGGCCTGACCGAGGGCGGCCGGGCCTCGTTGGGCAACCTGAGCGCGGCAGTCGAGATGCTGGAGTACCCCGACCTGGACGAGGCCCAGCGCCAGCGCTTCCAGGCGGTGGTGCATGACGAACTGGCCACCATGCGCCAGCGCATCCACAACCTGGCCCAGCGCAACAGCCAGGGCCTGGCCACCCGCTGGCCGTTGGAGGACATTCTGGGCGCTGACCTGGTGGCCGCCGCAGTGCGCCGCATCAGTGCCGCGCCCGACCAGCGCGCCGCAGCGGCCGAGTGCGACCCGGCGCTGTGGCTCAAGGTCGACAGCTTCTCGCTGCTGCAGGCGCTGGGCTACCTGGCGGGCCGGCTGGCCGATGAGTACGCGATCCGGCTGGTGCAACTCCGGTTGATGCCGGCGCCCACAGCGGCCGGCGGCCCGGCAAGCCATGCCCACCTCGACCTGGTTTGGACTGGCCAGGCCATGAGCACCGAGACGGTGATGAGTTGGGAGGCCGACGCGATGCACAGCGCCGGCCAGGCCAGCCCGCTGACGGTGCGCGAGGTGGTGCAGCGCCACGGCGGCGAGTTCTGGTTCGAGCGTGAGCGGGTGCGCCACCAGGCGTTCTTCCGTTTTTTGCTGCCGGTGGCGCATTCCCAGGCCCAAACCCAAACCGGACCCGGCACGGCCGAGACCCCAGCCGCCCAAGCCACGCTCTCGCCGCAAGACAGCCGGCCGGCGTACTACGATTTCGATCTCTTCAAGCCGACTGATGCCGCCCGAGCACTGGATGACCGGCGCCTGGACGGGCTGACCTACACCGTTTTTGACACCGAAACCACCGGGCTCCAGCCGACCCAGGGCGATCAGATCCTGCAGATCGGTGCAGTCCGGCTGGTCAACGGCAAGCTGCGCCGGCAAGAGTGCTTTGAGCAAATGGTCGACCCGCAGCGCGACATCCCGGCCGCCGGTATCCCGGTGCACGGCATCACCCCAGCCATGGTGCGGGGCCGGCCGAAAATTGACGCCGTGTTGCCGGTGTTTCACGCATTTGCCCAGGACACCGTGCTGGTGGCGCACAACGCCGCTTTCGACATGCGCTTTCTGCAGTTGCAAGAGGCATCCAGCGGCGTGCGCTTCGATCAGCCGGTGCTCGACACCTTGCTGCTGTCTGCCGTGGTGCACCCCGCCCAGAGCTCGCACCGGCTCGAAGACATTGCCGGCCGGCTGGGCATTGCCGTGCTGGGCCGGCACACCGCGCTCGGCGATGCGCTGGTCACGGCCGAGGTGTTGCTGGGGATGATTCCGCTGCTGGCCGAGCAGGGCATCCACACGCTGGGCCAGGCCCGCGAGGCGGCGCAGCGCACCTTTTACGCCCGGGTCGCGTATTGACCCAGCCCCGTCGGTGGCACGCCTGCGCGTGTTGCAGCGCGACCCGCCAGCCTGGCAGGCGGTTTGTCATCGGCGCGCAGTCTTGCGGACCGGCCTGGGCCGCCCTGCCAGCGCCCTGGCGTCGCGCAGGGCGGCGTCGATCAAGGCATCGGCCATCCACAGCGCAATGCCCTCCACCTCGCGGTCAGGCAGACCCCAGATGTCCTTGAGGATGATGTAGGGCTCGATGCCGTAGACGATGGACAGCGCACGGTGCAGCCGGTCGCGCACCGCCGGCGGCAACTCGGGCGCCAGCGGCGCGATCGCGTGCGCCAGGATGCGGATGCGGTGGCCGCGCCGGTAGGGCTCTTCTTCCAGCAAGCCGGCACGCTCCAGCGCACCCTGCTCCAGCGACAGTTGGGCCGCTGCCCGCAGCTGGGGCTCGAACTCCTTGAAGCGCGGAAAGGTGCGCACAAACAGCTCGCGCACCCGTTCGCGACCACTGGCGTTGTCCGAGGCATTGGCGCGCACCGGCCCCAGCGACCCGTCGACGATCGCCGTGATGAGTGCGCTGCGGCTGGAGAAGTAGCGGTACGCCGTGGCGCGTGACACCGCTGATCGAACCGCCACCTCAGCCACAGACGGGATGTGGCCGTCGTGCTGGATCAGCGTCATCGCGGTGTCGAGCAGCCGCTTGAAGGTCGATGCCTTGACACCGCGCGTGGGCGGCGGCGGTGCTTCGGTGACTTTGTGTCTCAGGCGAGCCATGCGGGTATGTCCGGAGCAATCAGAGAGCCGCCCCTGCTTGTGAAGGTGGCGGCACGGCTCCTATGATGCGGCCATTCCAATTTGAGACACAAGTCTCAAAAACCCAGTTCGGCAAGATTGTCAGCAACGCGGCCCTGCGGCTGGCACTGATTGGCCGGCAACACGGAGGCAAGCAAGATGCGTTTGGCCAGCTGGCGCTGTGGCGGCAAGCATCAAGCGGGCGCAATGCCTGCGTGCGCTTGCGCGCTGACATCGCTGGGCCTGCTCCGGCCAAAGCGCGGCCTGCGCCACTGCTGCGCCCATGCGGCCGATTGGGCTGCCAGTGCCTTCAGCCATGGCCGGCACAAGCAGGTGGTGCGGCGCAACAGCGCCAT
>JANYKR010000204.1 GCA_025358155.1 Betaproteobacteria bacterium | reverse complement strand
CTGGTGGTCATCTCCAGCCCGCCAGGGATGGACAGCGTGCTGCTGTACGGGCTCTCGGCGTCGCCCAGGCGCTCATGCAGCACAAAACCACGCTCGGTTTGCACCGGGCCGCCGTAAAACACCGGCTGTTCGCCCAGCGCCACCGAATCCAGGCTGAGTTCGACCTTCTGGAACAGCGTACTGAGCTTGATGTCGATCGGCTTGTTGATCACCAGGCCCAGCGCGCCGTTTTCGGTGTGCTCGCAGAGGTAGACCACCGCACCCGCGAAGGTGTCGTCACCCATGCCGGGCATGGCAATCAGGAACTGGTTGGTCAGGTTCATGCGGTCCGCAGCCATGCAGGGATTCTAATGATCATGCACACTGCCGGGCGTGCACAACCCTCCACCGCGCCTCTTGCCCAGTGCGTTGGTCTGGTTCCGCCGCGACCTGCGGGCGGACGACCATGCCGCGCTGTTCCATGCCCTCAAGGCTGCGCGCCAGGTGTTTTGTGTTTTTGTCTTTGACAGCGCGATCCTGGACAAGTTGCCGCGCGCCGACCGCCGGGTCGAATTCATCCGCGACAGCCTGGTCGACCTGGACGCCCAACTGCGCAGCCTGGGCCTGGCGCACGGCGTTGCAGACACCGGTCTGATCGTGCAGCACGGCGAGGCCGGCCACCTGATCTCGGCGCTGGCGGCGCAACTCGGTGTGCAGGCGGTGTATGCCAACCACGACGACGAGCCTGACGCGCTGGCGCGCGATGCGGGTGTGCGCGGCCGGCTGGCCGAGGCCGGCGTGGTGCTGCACACCAGCAAAGACCATGTGGTGTTCGAGCGCGCCGAGGTGATGACCGCCACCGGCAGCCCGTACAGCGTGTTCACGCCCTACAAAAACGCCTGGCTGAAAAAGCTCGACCCCTTTTTCGTCAAAGCCTACCCGGTGGCCAAGTTTGCCCGGGCGCTGGCGCCACTGCCGGTCGAGGCCCGGGGCGGAGTGCCCACTCTCGCCCGGATCGGCTTTGAGCCGACCAACCTGCACCAGCTCAAGCTGCCCACCGGCAGCATCGGCGCACACGAACTGCTGGACGATTTTCTCGACCGGATCGACGACTACGGCACGGCGCGCGACTTCCCGGCGGTCAAAGGCCCGAGCTATCTGTCAACCCATCTGCGTTTTGGCACGGTGTCAATCCGACGCTTGGCGCGCGAGGCCTGGCAGCGCATGCAAGCAGGATCGCGTGGCGCCGAGGTCTGGCTGTCCGAGCTGATCTGGCGCGATTTTTACCACCAGATCCTGCACCACCATCCGCGTGTGGCGGGCCACAGCTTCAAGCCGGCTTACGACAAGATCCGCTGGGAGCATGGCAAGCACGCCGATGAACTGTTTGCCGCCTGGGCCCAGGGCCGCACCGGCTACCCGCTGGTGGACGCTGCGATGCACCAGATCAGCCAGACCGGCTACATGCACAACCGGTTGCGCATGGTGGCGGCCTGTTTCCTGGTCAAAGACCTGGGGCTGGACTGGCGGCGCGGCGAGGCCTGGTTTACCACCCACCTGAACGATTTTGACCTGGCCGCCAACAACGGCGGTTGGCAGTGGGCGGCGTCGACCGGCTGCGACGCGCAGCCCTACTTCCGCATCTTCAACCCGGTGACCCAGAGCGAGAAGTTCGATGCCGGGGGCAAGTTCATCCGGCGCTACCTGCCGCAACTCGCTGCGCTGCCCGACAAGCTGATCCACGCGCCCTGGCTGGCCCGGCCGATTGATCTGGCCGCCGCCGGTGTGGCGCTGGGCCGCGATTATCCGAACCCGGTGGTGGCGCATGACCAGGCTCGGCAGCTCACGCTGGAGCGCTATTCGGTGGTCAAGACCGGGTGATTGCGCGCAGCGCCCGCTCAGAACAGTTCAACATCACCCACTTTGGCGTCATCGACGAGTTCACCCCGGGCCATCAGATCAGCATGGTTGCAGACCTGGTCGCGGCCGTGCCCCTTGGCCCAGTAAACCGCGCGGTCAGCGCGCTCAAACGCCGAGCTGGGGGTGTCGCCGTCCTTGAGCCGGCTGTAGCCGACCGACACCGAGATCGTGCCGACCTGCGGAAAGGCAAAGGACTTGATCGCTGATCTCAAGCGCTCGAAGGCCAGACCGGCTTCCAGATCATTGCCGCAGCGCATCAGCACCACAAACTCCTCGCCGCCAAAGCGGTAGAGCCGGTCATCAAAGCGGAACACTGAGCGCATCAGCCGCGACAGCAGCAGCAACACCTCGTCGCCGATCAAATGGCCGAAGTTGTCATTGACGCGCTTGAAGTGGTCGATGTCGATGACGCCGATGTAGTGGGGCCGTGTCACCGGCGGGCTGCGGCGCTCGGCGCCTGCCGCAACCTCAGCGCCTGCCGCACTGGCCGCAGTGCCAGCCAGCTCGGCAGGGTCATCGGCAGCGGCCTGATCTTTGGCCTGGCCGCCCACTGCCAGCTTGTAAAACGCTTCATCAAAGGTCTTGCGGTTCAGCAAGCCGGTGAGGGTGTCACGCTCGCTGTAGTCGAGCAGGCCTTGAAAATTGCGGTAAATGCGCAGGATGCTGCCGACCAGGCGGTGCGCGTCAGCGTCCAGCGGCCGCTCGGATTCAATTTCAAGCACACCCACCACCTCGCGGTCGGAGGTCAGCGCAAACACCGCCTGGCAAGGCGGCCCGGCCAGCGTCACCATGCTCTGCAAGCGCAGCGCCTGCAGCCGTGCCGGAAAGGCCTCCAGCCTGGGCAATTGCTCAAGATCGGTCCAGAGCGGGTCGGCGCTGGCGACGGCATCGTGCAGCGCCAGCGAGGCCCGGGTCAGCCAGCGGCGGTCGGCATCTTCACCGACGCAGCGGTGGATCGCCACCCGCTGCGGACGCAGCAGGTCGCGCAGCGCTGCCGCCAGCGTGGCGTCGAGCAGGTCACGGTCCCGGAACCCGGTGAGCTCAGCCAACTGGTCTACAACTAGGGACATCGCACCCACTCGGTTTGCTTGAACATTTCAAAGATTCGACTGCGCAGTATGACCTGTTCAAGCGCGGTTCCGACGTCGCTCAGCTGGCTGTCGGATGCCGGGCGTAGCGCAGGACCAGACCCAGCAATTCGTCCTCGCCATAGGGCTTGCCGAGGTAGTGGTCAACCCCCAGCTCGGCAGCGTAGTCGCGGTGCTTTTGCGCCAGCCGGGAGGTGATCATGATCACCGGCAGGTCGCTGAGATTGGGATCGGCCCGCATGTTGCGCACCAGATCAAAGCCGTCCATGCGCGGCATCTCGATGTCGGTGAGCAGCACGGCAGGCCGCTCGGTGCTGAGTTTTTCAAGGCCGTCCAGACCGTCCTTGGCCACCACCACGCGGTAGCCTTCACGCTCAAGCAGCCGCTGGGTGATGCGCCGCACGGTCAGCGAGTCATCCACCACCAGCACCAGCGGCGCCAGCGCTGCGGCCTGCGGCAGGCCGCCTGCCAGGCCGGCCGCTGCGGCGGTGGCTCCGCTCAAGGCCTCTGCCGTGGCCGCACGCGCGGCCTCGCCGTACAGGGTTGCCAAGGCCACCGGGTTGTAGATCAGCGCGGGCAAGCCCGAGGGCAGCAAGGTCAGGCCAACCAGGCCCGGCACCTTGGACAGTTGCGGGCCCAGGTTCTTGACCACCACCTCCTGGTTGCCCAGCACCTCGTCCACATGCAGCACCACCCGCTGCGCGGCGCTGCGGATCACGACCACCGGCGCGGTGCGGCCGGTGGCCTGGCCGCGCGGCGTGCCCTTGAGCAGGGCGTCGAGCCAGAAGAACGGCAGCGCGGCCTGGGACGGCGACGCGCTGTCGGCAAAAAACCCCTGGGCGTAGGCCTGTGCCAGCTCGGGCAAGGGCACCCGGCGCACGATCTCGACCAGGGTGGACGGCACCGCCACGGTGTGCTCGCCGCAGCGCAGCATCACCACCTGGGTGACCGCCGTGGTCAGCGGCAGCACCAGCCGGAAGCTGGTGCCCTGGCCGGGCGCACTGGCGGTTTCGATGCGCCCGCCCATGGCGTTGACATCGGTGCGCACCACGTCCATGCCCACGCCCCGGCCGGCCAGGTCGGTGATGTTGGCCGCAGTGCTGACACCGGGCTGGAAAATCAGGTTGGCCAGTTCGGCATCATCGGGCTGGGCGGCTTGCGCCACCAGACCCATCGCCCGAGCACGCTCAAGGATGCGCGGCAAGTCGAGCCCGGCACCGTCGTCACGCACTTCCACCGCCACTTCGTTGCCCACCTGGCTCACCACCAGGGTGATGGTGCCGGTGCTGTCCTTGCCGGCGGCGCTGCGCAGGGTGGGCGTCTCGATGCCGTGCACCACACTGTTGCGCAACAGGTGCTCAAACGCCGGTGTCATGCGGTCCAGCACGCCGCGGTCGATCTCGACGCCACCACCGACGATGTCGAGCCGCACCGATTTGCCAGTCTCCTTGGCGGCCAGCCGCACCACCCGGTACAGACGCTCGGACAGGCCCTCGAACTCGACCATGCGGGTGCGCAGCAGGTCGTCCTGCATGCCGCGGGTCATGCGGGCCTGGTGGGCCAGCGCGTCTTCGGTCGATTGCAGGGTGCGTTGCAGGCCGCGTTGCACGGTGGCCACGTCGGCCACCGACTCGGCCATCATCCGGGTGAGCTCCTGGAATCGCGTGAAGCGGTCCATCTCCAGCGGGTCGAACTGCTGCGCCGCAGCGCGGGCCGCTTCCATGCGGGTGCCGATCTGCGTCTCGGCCTGCAGTTCGATGTCACGCAACTGGGCGCGCAGGCGCTCCAGGTTGTCGCTCAGGTCGCCCAGGCTGCCCTTGATCTGACCGACGTCAGACTCGATCCGGGCCCGGGTGATGCTGACCTCGCCCGCCTGGTTCACCAGCCGGTCGAGCAGCGGTGCCCGCACCCGCACCGAGCCGGCGCCGGCGGCCCCCGGTGGCCGCACCGGCTGCGGCTCTGCGGACGCCGGCAGGGCCGCAAAACGCTGCCAGTCGATGGTCGACGCCGCTGCCACCGCCCGGGGCAACGGGGCCCCTGCCGGTTTGAGCACCGGAGTGGCGGCGGCCAGCGGTGGCAGAGGGGCTGCGGGTGCGGCTGAAATCGGCAATGCAGCACTCGGCGGGGTCTTGACCCCTGGCGCAGCGGGCTCGATGACGGGTTTGACGACGCGCGTGACAACGGGAGCGACGACGGGCGCAGCACCCGTTGCCGAGAGCTGCAGGCACAAAGCTTCAAACGCCGCCTGCAGCGCGTCGGCAAAACCCACCAGGGTCTCGACAGCCGGCGCCGTGAGGGCAGCGCCTTCAGCGCTCAAGACCTCGACCGAGCTCTCCAGCCGGTGGGCCAGCTCACCCAGGCGCATCGCACCCGCCAACCGGGCACCGCCCTTGAA
>JANYKR010000147.1 GCA_025358155.1 Betaproteobacteria bacterium | reverse complement strand
TACGGTCAATGCCAAAACCGACGGCGGCGGCGCAGAGCAGCACGATGGAGCCGAAACCCAGCGCCAGGCGCGGGCCCAGGCGCAGCGCAGACAAAGTGAACATGGCGGTTTTGTTCCAGAGAGAGGGTGCCAAAAGGCAGGAGCGGTTAACCCGCAGGAGAGGCCGACAACATGGCTTGCTTATCGGCAACTCCGCTGGACTCTGGAGCCCGCGTCGCCCCAAGCACCGGCTCGCAGGCTTCAGCCAGGCTGCGAAGTTGGGGGCACGGGTACGGGTACGGCTGCGGCTGCGGCTGCGCCCTGCGGCAGGCCCTTCACCAGCTCGGTCAGCAGCCGGGCAGCCTGGCGCATCAGGGGGCTGGGCCGTTTGTGGGCCGAGACGGCCAGGCACAACACGCTGTTGAGCTGCGGCTGCACCAGCGGGCGCACGCGCAGCAGATCGGCGCGGTCCGAGGCGGCCACGGCGCTGGCGTGCAGCACGGCGTGGCCGTAACCGGCGCACACCAGGTCCAGGATGGCCGCGATGCTGGAGACCTCCCAGGCAATGTTGAGCTTGATGCCGGCCAGCACAGCCTGGGTTTCGAGCAGCTTGCGGATGGCGTGGCTGCGCTCGGGCACGATCAGCGGCCAGGCCGGCAGCGTTTGCAAGGGCAGCGCTGCGCCGCTGCCGGAGGGTGGCCCAGGGGACGCCGCCGGCGACACCAGGCAGAGCGACTCCTCGATCAGCGGTGTGATCTCCAGTGCCGGCTGCGCCTCGGGGTTGTAGAGCAGGCCCAGATCAACCCGCCCGGTGCTGATCCACTCGCTGATGTGGCTGGACAGGCCTTCGACGATCGCCAGCCGCGCGGCCGGCAGCCGGCGCTGGAAGCCGTCGATCAGCGGCAGCGTGAGCTGGCGCCCGACCGACGGCGGCAAGCCTATGGTGATGCGTCCGACGGGCGCGTCGCGGCTGGCGCCCATGTCGTCCTGGGCCTGGGCCAGCGCCTGCAGGATGTTGACGCCATGCTCGTACAGTCGCTGGCCAGCCTCGGTCAGCACCACCCCGCGGCCGTTGCGCAGCATCAGGGTTTCGCGCAACTCCACCTCCAGCGCCCTGACCTGGCGGCTGAGCGCCGACTGGGCGATGTCGAGCACCACCGCAGCCTTGCTGAAGCCGCCCAGCTCGGCCACGTGCACAAAGTATTCAAGCTGCTTGAAGTTCATGCCGGTTCGATCTTGGCGGCGCGCAACACCTCGGCCCAGTGCCGGGTCTCGGCTGCCAGCCACTGGCGCAGTTGATCGGGCGTGCCGCCCTGCGGTCGCACCCCCAACGCCCGCAACTGGCGCTGCACTGCGGGCAGGCGGAGGGCGGTGTTGGCGGCCTGGTTCAAACGCGCGATGACCTCGGGCGGGGTCTGCGCCGGCGCAGCCAGGGCGTTCCAGGAGCTGAGCTCGAAGCGGCGCAACGCGACCCAGCCGGCCGCGCCGGCGGCCTCGGCCACGGTGGGCACCTCGGGCAGGTCGACAAAGCGTTGTGCACCGCTCACCGCCAACGCCCGCAGCACACCCGCGCTGACCTGCGGCAGCCACGGACCGATGATCTCGAAAGCGGCGTCGATCTCACCGCCGCGCAGCGCGCCCAGCACCGCCGGTGTGCCTTTGTAGGGCACCACCAGGGCCTCGATACCGGCCAGTTGCTGCAGCCATGCCGCGGCCAGGTGCTGGGAGCTGCCCACCGACACACAGCCCAGCGTCAGCTTGCCGGGCTGGGCGCGGGCCTGGTCGAGCCACTGCGCCAGTGTCTTGAAGCGCGAGCCCGCCGTGACGAACAAGGCCAGGTCGAACTTGCCCAGCAGGCAGACCGGCGCAAAGTCGCGCTGGGCATCGAAGGGCAGCGAGCGGAACAGGCCAGAGGCCACCGCGTGGCCGTTGCTCATCAGCAGCAAGGTGTGGCCGTCGGCTGCGGCATGGGCCACCGCCTGGCTGGCCACGATGCTGCCGGCACCGGGCCGGTTGTCCACCACCAGCGGCTGGCCGAGTGTGCCGGCCATGCCTTGCGCCACCGCCCGGGCTGTCAGGTCAGCGATGCCGCCCGGCCCGAACGGCAGCAGCAAGCTGATCGGCCGGCTCGGAAACGCCGCCGCCTGCACCTGTGGCGGCCCCACTGCCGCCAACAGCGCCAGCAACACGCTGCGGCGCCCCGGCAGCCGGCCAGACCTGCAGCGCGACAAGCTGCCAATCGGCTCGCGGTGGTCAGTGCAGCGGTGTTTCAGGTCAGTCATGGCAGGCGGCATTGTCCGGCAGGCCACGCGGCCATCGCTGCGCCGCGATACTGCATACCCCTGACCGTTCCGCCTCTACCTCATGCACTACAAGACCAGCAGCCGGCCACCCGGCCTCAAGTTCGATCCCTTCAAAGCCCTGGCCGTGCCTCGGCCCATCGGCTGGATTGCCACCCTGGGCCCGGACGGCGTGCCCAACCTGGCGCCGTACAGCTTTTTCAATGCCATCAGCGACCGACCGCCGATGGTGATGTTTTCGTCCGGTGGCCACAAGGACACGCTGCGCAACATAGAGCACAACGGCGAGTTCAGCTGCTCGATTGCCTGCTGGGACTTGCGCGAGGCCATGAACCTGAGTTCGGCGCCGGTGGCCCCGGGCGTGGACGAGTTTGCGCTGGCCGGCCTGGCGCCGGCCGCCTCGCTGTGCATCGCGCCGCCGAGGGTGGCCCAGGCACCGGCGGCGTTTGAGTGCCGGCTCTGGAAGACCATCACCCTACCCGCCCCGCCCGCCCGTGCCGGCGCCAGCGTCGAGCCTGAGGGCTACACCCTGGTGATCGGCGAGGTGGTGGCGATCTACATCGACGAGGCCTTCATCGAGGACGGCCTGGTGCTGACCGGCAAGATGCGCCCGCTGGCACGGCTGGGCTACATGGATTTTGCGGTGGTCACGCCCGAGAGCCTGTTCACCCTGAACCGGCCCACCGCAAGTGCAGACGGCCAAACCGCGCAGGTCCAGCCCGGGCCCTGGGACGGCGTCTACCGCTGAACCGAACGCGCCGGCCCCGGGGCGGCGCAAACCCGGCCGTGTGCCGGCCCGGGGTGGCGCCATCCGGCCAGGGCTGCGGGTTCAGGCCTTGGCTGCGGCCCGCTTGCCCAATTCGATCTTGGCGATCGCGTTGCGGTGTACCTCGTCGGGGCCATCGACGATGCGCACCGTGCGCTGGTGGGCATAGGCCTCGGCCAGCCAGGTGTCCTGGCTGACACCGGCTGCGCCGTAGGCCTGGATTGCCCAATCCACCACCTTGCAGCTCATGTTGGGCGCCACCACCTTGATCATCGCGATTTCGGCGCGGGCATCCTTGTTGCCCACGGTGTCCATCTTGTAGGCAGCGTTGAGCGTCAGCAGCCGGGCCTGGTCGATCATGCAGCGGCTCTCGGCGATGCGTTCGGCCCAGACCGATTGCTGCGACAGCGCCTTGCCAAAGGCGATGCGGTTCTGCAGCCGGTCGCACATCAGCTCCAGCGCCCGCTCGGCCGCGCCGATCGAGCGCATGCAGTGGTGGATACGCCCGGGCCCGAGCCGCCCCTGCGCGATCTCGAAGCCCCGGCCCTCGCCCAGCAGGATGTTGGCCACCGGCACCCGCACGTCCTTGAGCACCACCTCCATGTGGCCGTGCGGCGCGTCGTCGTAGCCAAACACGCTCAAGGGTCTCAGTACCGTCACTCCCGGCGTGTCTCGCGGCACCAGCACCATCGACTGCTGGGCATGGCGCGGACCGTCCGGGTCGGTCTTGCCCATCACGATGAAGATCGCACAGGTCGGCACGCCGGCGCCCGACGAATACCACTTGGTGCCGTTGATGACGTAGTGGTCGCCGTCGCGGCGGATGCTGGTCTGGATGTTGGTGGCATCCGATGAGGCCACTGCCGGCTCGGTCATCAAGAAGGCCGAGCGGATCTCGCCGCGCAGCAGGGGTTCGAGCCAGCGGTCTTTTTGTTCAGCGCTGCCGTAGCGCTCGATGGTCTCCATGTTGCCGGTGTCGGGTGCCGAGCAGTTAAAGACCTCGCCCGACCAGCTGACCCGGCCCATCACCTCGCACAACGGCGAGTAGTCGAGGTTGTTCAGGCCCTGCGGCGCCCGCTCGCTGTGGGGCAAAAACATGTTCCACAGCCCGGCTTGCCGGGCCAGCGGCTTGAGTTCCTCGACCAGGGCCGAGGGCTGCCACTGCTTGCCGGTCTTGCGCAACTCGTTGAGTTCGGCATGGTGGCGCGCCTCGTTGGGGTAGATGTGCTGGTCGAAGAAGGCGTTGAGCCGGTCGAGCAGGTCTCGGGTGCGGGCAGAGGGTTCGGCGAACATCGGCGGGTCTCCTGGTTTGTTCATCGTTGGATCAGAAAGATTGAAGCACCGCCGCCTCAGCGCCAAGGTCACCAGAGTGACGGCCGGCCCTGTCCGGCCTTGCGCAGGCGCAAGGCCGGGCACAGACTGTCAGCCCGATGCAAAGCGCAGGGCCTATGCTGGCGGTGGTTCAACCCGGAGCCCGGGCTGCAAACCCCTTTCACCCCACACATCCGACACATCCGACACACCCCAAGGAGCATCCGCCATGAGCCAAACCCGTGACGTCTTCGTCGTCAGCGCCGCCCGCACCGCCATCGGCACCTTCGGCGGCACGCTGAAGGACACCCCGCCGATTGACCTGGCGACCACCGCGATCAAGGCCGCCATCGCCCGCAGCGGCGCCGACGCGGCGCAGATCGGCCATGTGGCGATGGGCACCGTGATCCCGACCGAGGCGCGCGACGCCTACCTCGGCCGGGTTGCCTCGGTGGCCGCTGGCGTGCCCAAGGAGACGCCGGCCTTCAACGTCAACCGGCTTTGCGGCTCGGGCCTGCAGGCCATCGTCTCGGCCTCGCAGGCCATCATGCTCGGCGACTGCGAAATGGCCATCGGCGCCGGCGCCGAGTCGATGTCACGCGGCATCTACTTCATGCCCGCCGCGCGCTGGGGCGCCCGCATGGGCGACACCCAGTTGCTGGACTACATGGTCGGCATCCTGCACGACCCGTTCCACAAGATCCACATGGGCATCACGGCCGAGAACGTGGCCGAGCAGTTCGGCATCACCCGGGCCCAGATGGACGCTCTGGCAGTGCAGAGCCACCAACGTGCGGCTGCCGCCATCGCCGCCGGGCGTTTTGCCGAACAGATCGTGCCGGTCGAGATCGTGACGCGCAAAGGCACGGTGTTGTTCACCACCGATGAACACGTGAAGGCCGACACCACGCTGGAGACCCTGGGCAAGATGCGCGCGGCCTTCAAGAAGGACGGGCTGGTCACGGCCGGCAACGCCTCGGGCGTCAATGACGGCGCGGGCGCGGTGGTGCTGGCCAGCGGCGACGCGGTCAAGAGCGGCAACTTGAAGCCGCTGGCCCGGCTGGTGGGCTATGCCCACACCGGCGTCGAGCCCACCATCATGGGCATCGGCCCGGTGTCGGCCACCCGCGCGGTGCTCAAGCGGATCGGCCTGAAGGTCAGCGACCTGGACGTGATCGAGGCCAACGAGGCCTTTGCCGCCCAGGCCTGCGCGGTCAGCAAGGAGTTGGACCTGGACCCGGCCAAGGTCAACATCAACGGCTCGGGCATCTCGCTCGGCCACCCGGTGGGTGCCACCGGCGCCATCATCACCACCAAGGCGCTCTACGAACTGCAGCGCACCGGTGGGCGCTACGCACTGGTGACGATGTGCATCGGCGACGGCCAGGGCATTGCCGCCGTGTTTGAGCGCTGCTGATCGCTACACGATGACGCCGAAGGCCTCGGTGAATGCGGGCTGGGCATAGCTGTCGGCGGCATAGGCAAAGCCCTTGTCGCCCCAGCCGGTGCCCCAGCTGTTGCGCACGATGAAGCGGCCGTTGATGTAGCCCACCAGGGCCACACAATGCCCGCCCTGTACGCTGGCAGCGTCATAGAGGTCGAGCTTGCCCTGGGTGGCCGTGGCGCCCATGAAGTTCTTTTCAACATCCAGCCGGGTCAGGATCGGGCCTTGGGTTGCCAGCCAGGTTCGCCAGGCCGCAAGGTCGCGGCCCAGGTTGAAATAGCTGGCGATGCGCAGTTGCGAGGCCACGGCATAAAACGCATTGGCCGTGCCGGTGTACATGCTGGACGCGCCGCCCAGGTGGAACGGCAGCAGCTTGTCGGTGACCACGCCAAACTTCTGCGCGATGTTGAGTGCCGCCGTCGGCCAGGTGCCGTCACTCTCGATGAAGGCCGTGGGGCGGGTGGTGTAGGCGTCAGTCTCCTTGGAGGCCATCCAGAGGTAACGGGGCGACAGCATCTCGGTTTTGGCCAGCTTGCCAGCTTTCACAAAATGCCAGCGCAACACACCTTCGGCCGAGCCCCAGCCCACGCATGAGCCGGTGTTGCCCTGGTCACCCACCTTCCACCAGGCGGCCCGCAGGTCGACCCTGGCTGCTGCATCGGCCTTGGCGCTGCGGGTCTTGGCAGTGTGCAGCCCGGCGGCCACGGCGGTTTGAATCGTCCAGTTTTTCTCGGGCTTGGGCGAGGACAGGCAGTTGAGGATGAATTGCGTTTGCTTGGCCATGCAAGTTCTCCAGGGATCACTTTTGGGACGGCAGCACAAGGACCCCCGCCGGCGGGGGTGAAGCGCCGGAACCCGGCGGGTTCACCGACCCGCAATGCTGCAGCCTGCAGGCCAGCCGCTCTACCCTGATTTCTAGGGGCGCCGGTGGGCAGGAACGCAGGTTTTAGCGCTGACCACCTGTGCCGGAGGGCGTCGGGCCAGCCGGCCCCAGCACAAAGTCGCGCACTGCGGGCAATACCGGCGCCAGCGCCCGCAGCGGCCAGGCCAGCGCAGCCAGCAAACTGATGTGGCCGACGCCATCAAACGCCTGCCATTGCACCGGGGCGCCGGCGGCTTGCAGCAGGCCGGCAAGCGTCTCGCTGTTGCGTCTGGGGTTGACCAGGTCGTCCTGCGCTGCGGCGAGCAGCAAGGCCGGCAAGTGGCTGCCTGCGGCATGGTTGACCGGTTGGGTGTCGGGCGCGACGTTGGGATGGCCAAACACCGGTTGCACCGCCAAAGTCTTGATCGGCAGAAAGTTGTACGGCCCGGCCAGGCCGATCCAGCCCGCCAGCGCCGCAGGCGTTTTGCCCAGCGCTGCCAGCCAGCGCTCATCCAGCGCCACCATCGCCGCGTTGTACGCGCCTGCGCTGTGGCCCATCACAAACACCCGGCGCGGGTCGCCGCCCCAGCTCGGAGCCTGGTCCAGGGCATGGGCCACTGCAGCAGCGGCGTCTTGCAGAAACACCGGGTAGGCCACCTCGGGGTAGAGTCGGTAGTCGGCCACCATCACCAGCATGCCCTGGTTGGCCAGGGCCTCGCCGACAAAACGGTAGTCGGTCCGCTCGCCACTGCGCCAGCTGCCGCCGTAGAAAAACACCAGCACTGGCCAGCCGGCCGCTGGCGCGTTGCCGGCGGGCTGGTACAGGTCAAACTGCTGCCGCGACTCGGGCCCGTAGCGCAGCCCGGCGGCGCGGCGCCGTGAGTCGAGCGCGGACAAGCCATTGAGCACGGCCGCCGGCGCAGCGGCAACAGCGCCAAGGCTGAGTGCGCCCAGAGCGCCGGTGAGGATGATCAGGTTACGGCGCAAGGTCATGTTGCGGGTATACGCTAGCGGACAGTGTCTGGATGCTCAGGCTGTGCAGCCGGCGCGCTGCCCGGCGGCGGGTACAGCCGGTTCAGCGCCTCCAGCGCCGCCTCGTAGTCATGGGCGTGCAGCGGCAGCTCGATCGACCGAAGGGCGGCGGCGCCAAGGCCGGCTCGCAGCAGGGGCTTGCTGAGCCGAAACTCTGCGCCGGAGTCAAAGTCGGCACTTGCCAGCAGCACCCGCAAGGATTGCACTGCGCGGTCGAGTTCGGGGCTCGGTGCCAGTGACGGCGGGGATGCGGGTGCCGGGGCGGCGACGCCGGGCAGCTCCAGCTCGGCCAGCCGTGACTGGATCGCCTGCACCAACTGCGCCAACGCCAACGCCAGCGCCTGCGCCGACGCTTGCAGCGCCGCCGGGTCGGCTGCAGGCTGCGCTGTCGGGCCCAAGGCCAGCTCCAGCACCAGGGCCTGCGCTGACAACCCGGTAGCCCCGATCACGCCGCAGGCGCCGCGCAGCGAGTGCAGCAGGGCTTGCGCCTGCCCCGCGCCCTCGGCCGTGCCGAGCGCCAGGGCCTTGCCGAGCGTGGCAAAACCCGGGCTGTAGCTGTCGACAAACTGGCGCAACACCCGCGCAAAGATCTGGTCTCGACCCGGCAGGTACAGCAGCGCACTCGATACCGTCAGGCCAGGAATGCCAGCCAGCCCGCCGGACAAACCGGTGGTTTGCTGCGGCGACTGAAGTGGCACCCGCCGCAAGGCTTGCGCCGGCCCTGGCAGCGTTGCCTGTGCCCCCGCTTGTGGCGGTGCCAAAAACAACGGCTGCAGCCCGGCCGCAACGACGGGCTGCGCCACCCCGGCGCTGCCGGCCGTCCGGGCGCGACAGGTCGCCAGCCAGCGGGCCATCATCCGGTAAAGCAGCTCGGGCTCCACCGGCTTGGCCAGGTGATCGTCCATACCGGCATCGAGGCAGGCTTGGCGGTCATCGCCAAAGGCATTGGCGGTCATGGCCAGCACGGGGGTGTGGGCGTGCTGGGGCAGGCGGCGCAGGGCACGGGTGGCCGCCAGACCGTCGAGCTCGGGCATCTGCATGTCCATCAGGATCAGGTCGTAGTGGTGTTGCCCGGCCAGCGCCAGCGCCTGCAGCCCATCGCCGGCCACATGCACCACCATGCCGGCTGCGCGCAGCAACTCGGTGGCCACATCCTGATTGACCAGGTTGTCCTCGGCCAGCAGCACCTGGGTGCCCGCCAGGCTTTGCGGCACGGCCGCCCGTGCGTCAGGCGCCGCCTGCCCAGTGGCCCGGGCCAGCGCGCTGTGCTCGCGCACCGGCCCATCGGCATGCGCCAGCCGGGCCGTGAACCAGAAACAGCTGCCCTGCCCGAGCACGCTGTGCACCCCAACCTCGCCGTCCATCAGCTGAGCCAGGTGCCGGGTGATGGCCAGGCCCAGGCCGGTGCCACCAAAGCGCCGGGTGCTGGCGTTGTCGGCCTGTTCAAAGGCGTCAAACAAGCGGTCCAGCTTGTCTGGCTCCACACCCACGCCCGCATCGGTGACCGAGAGCTTCAACAGCAGTGGGTTGGCCGGCTCCGCCGCGCCGTGGGCGGGCTGCTGCACCGGCCCGCCCGGCCCGGCGATGTCAAGTGCTGGGGCGACTTGCAGCTCGCAGCGCAGCACGATGTCACCCCGGTCGCTGAACTTGACGGCGTTGCTCATCAGGTTGAGCACCGCCTGCGCCAGGCGGGTGGGGTCGCCGCGCAGCAGCGGCGGCACGCCGTCGGTCTGCACCACCACGGTCAGGCCCTTGTCGCGGGCCTGTTCAGCCACCAGTGCGCAGGTGCGTGCCAGCAGCGCATGGAGGTTGAAGTTGTGGTGCGCCAGCTGCAGCTTGCCCGATTCGATCTTGCTGAGATCGAGCACGTCGTTGATCACCGCCAGCAAGTGGTGCGCGGCGTCCGACACCTTGCCCAGACGGTGGGCGGCCACCGGCTCGGGCCGGTCTCGCTGCATCAAATAGGTCAGGCCGATGATGGCGTTCATCGGGGTACGGATCTCGTGACTCATGTTGGCCAGAAAAGCACTCTTGGCGCGGTTGGCGGCCTCGGCCCGGTCGCGGGCGACCGTCAACTCGTCGTTCAACGTCTGCAGCTTGAACTCGGCCTGTTTGAGGCGAGAGATGTCGGACACCAGCACGAACAGTCCGGCCACCTGCTCGCCCTCAAGATCAGGCACGTACTGCACCCAGACATGGCGCAGCGCGCCGTCCGGTCGGGTCAATCGGTACTCAAAGTGAAGGGCTCGGCCCCTCAGCGCGTCGGCAAATGCGAGTTCACCCGCATCGTTGTCAGGGTCGCCAATGACCTGACTGCGGGACAACCCCACCAACTCGCGGCCCCGGCCAAACCAGTCGATGTAGGCGCGGTTGGCAAACCGCAGCACCCGGTCGGCGCCCCAGTAGCCCACCATGTCGGGCAGGTTGTCGGCGATCGAGTGCAAAAAGTGTTCACTCTCGGTACGGGCTGCCACCGCCAGACGCAGCGCGTGGGTGCGTGCCTGCACCTCGTCCTCCAGATGCAAGCGGTGTCGGCTGAGCTCGGCCTCGGTGCGCTTGCGCCCGGTGACGTCGCGGCAGACAAAAAACCAGACGGTGCGCTGCTGCAGCCGCAGGCGGCTGACACTGGCCTCGACCTCGATCACGCTGCCGTCACTGCGCGACATCAAGAGTTCGCGAATTTCGGTGGGGGGGTCGGCAGCGGCCAGCCGGGCCAGCACCTGCTCGCGGGAGCGGTGCGTGTTCCAGTCCCAGGGGTGCATTTGCCTCACGGCCTCGATGCTGTAACCCAGCATGTCGGCAAACGCGGCATTGACCTCGTCGACCGAGCCATCGGTGTTGAGCACCACCACCCCATCGCGCGACTGCTCGATCATCACCCGGCGCCGGCTGGCGTCGTCCCGCAGGCGCTGCTCGATTTGGCGTTGCTCGCTGATGTCGACCAGCGTGCCCAGCAAGCGCAGCGGGCTGCCGTCGTCGGCACGCTCCAGTACCGCCCGCTCGCGCACCCAGCGCTGGCGCCCGTCATAACCGAAGAGCCGCAGCTCAACCTGGAAGATGCCGCTGGCTTGAAGCGCTTCGTCATGCGCCGCCAGCAGGCCGGCGCGGTCGTCGCGGTGGACAAAGGACAGCATCTCGGTCACGCTGCAGGCGACGTCGTCCTGCCGCGCCGGGTCGCGACCCAGACGGCGTGCAGTGTCAGCGGACCAGTGGATGCGCTGGGTGACGAGGTTCCATTCCCAGACGCTCATCTCGCTGGCCACCAGCGCAACACCCAGCCGGCGCTCGCTCTCTTGCAAGGCTGCGGCCGCGCGGCGCTGCCCGCTGATGTTTCGCACCGTGCCCACCAGCCGCTGCGGTTCGCCGGCAGCGTCGTGTTGCAACAACCCGGTGCCCGACAGCCAGCGCTCGATGCCGTCGCCGCCAACAAAACGAAACTCCAAGGCCAGCGGCAGCTGCTCTACCAGGGTGCGGCGCACCGCTTCTTTCACAGCGGCGTGGTCATCGGGATGCAGGTGCCGGAACAGCGTGACGCCACGCAACGGGGCCGAGTCGATCAGGCTGGTGGCAATGCCCAGGATGGCCCAGACCTCGGGCGACAGGTAAAGCCGGCGGCTGGCCAGATCCCAATGCCAAACGCCCATGCCGGACGCAGCCAATGCCAGGCTCAGGCGCTGCTCGCTGTCGCGCAGGGCCTGAGCAGCGGCATGCTGGTTGCTGATGTCGCGGCTGGCACAAAAGACCAGGTGGCGACCGTTCAACTGGATGCGGTGGAGATGGGTTTCGACCTGCCGCACGCTGCCGTCGCTGTGTTGCCAACGCGAGTCAAAGCGGGTGAAAGCCGGCTCGTCGCGCGCCAGCTCATCCAGCGCGCGGTCCTGCGGAAAGTCCAGGTCCCAGTCCCACACCCGGCGCGCCAGGGCCGCTGGCAACGACAAGCCGAGCAAGTCCGAAAAACTGGCATTGGCTTGCAGCACTCGGCCCTGATCGTCCAGCGCGTACACCGCGTGATGGGCCTGCTCATACAAAAAGCGCCGCCAGGCTGGGTACAGCGCTGGATCGCCGGGGCTGGGTGTCAAGGGCAACCCAGCGGGGCTCAAGGATTCGGTCATGCGGCCGCTCAAGGCTCAGGGGTCGTTGGCAAGGTCATCGGCAGGCTCATGCGCGGGCTCGTCGGCATAGCGTTGTGCTATCACCTGAAACTCGGCAACACAATCGGCAAACGCATCCACCACCGCCGGATCGAAATGCCGCCCGCGTTCGGCCAGGATCATGCTGCAGGCCCGTTCAAGTGAAAAGGGCGGCTTGTAGACCCGGCGTGAGATCAGCGCGTCGTACACATCGGCCAGTGCCATCAAGCGCGCCGGCAGTGGGATCGCTTCGCCGGCCAGGCCGTCGGGGTAGCCCGAGCCGTCCCAGCGCTCGTGGTGGCTGCGGGCGATCTGCTTGGCGATCTGCAAAAACGGTACGGGCTGAGCCACGTCACGCTCGGCCCGGCTGATGGCGTCGGCGCCGATCTGGGCATGGGTCTTCATCACCGTCCACTCGTCCGGGCTGAGTTTGCCCGGCTTGAGCAGAACGTTGTCGGGGATGCCGACCTTGCCGATGTCGTGCAGGGGCGCCGACTTGGCCAGCAGCGCCAAGAACTCATCGTCGATCTGGGCCGCAAAGCGCGGCTCATCCTGCAAGCGCCGGCCCAGCACCCGCACATAGGCCTGGGTGCGCAGCAGGTGGTTGCCGGTCTCGGGGTCGCGGGTTTCGGCCAACCGGGCCAGGGCATGGATGGTCACGTCCTGAATGCGCAAGGTCTCGGCAAGGCGGCGCGCCACCTCGGCCTCCAGCCAGTCATTGCGGTCGCGCATCAGCGCCCGCGCCTGCTTGAGCTCGATCTGGGTACGCACCCGCGCCATCAGGATCGACGGGCGGATCGGTTTGGTGATGTAGTCCATCGCGCCCAGCATCAGGCCGCGTTCTTCGTCTTCCGAGCTGTTGAGCGCGGTCAGAAAGATGACCGGGATGGCGGCCGTGGCGGCGGACCCACGCAGCCGGGCCAGCACCTCGTAGCCGTCCATGCCGGGCATCATCACATCGAGCAGCACCAGGTCGGGCTGCGGCAACATCTCGGCCAGACGCAGTGCCCGCTCACCGCTGTTGGCCGCCCGCACGGCGTAGGTGGGCTGCAGCAACTCGCCGATGATGGTGAGGTTCTCGGGGTGGTCATCGACGATCAGGATCAGCGGACGTGTCACGGCGGATTGAGCTGGTTGAGCCGGACACCCGATGGCGTAGCCCGTTTTACGCTGCCCCGTGCGGGGCGTTTTGCTTGTATCACGGCGCCGCCACGGCAAACGCCTGAATTGCCCAGCCTGGCCCGCGCGGGCCCAATGACAACCCGGTGCCGGCGCGGCGCCAGCGCGGCACCCTGCCGGTGACAGGCCCGCCTGCAGGGACAATGCCCGGCATGAGCGCCCTGCCCCAACGCATCGTCTGTCTGACCGAAGAGCCGACCGAAATCCTCTACGCCCTGGGTCAGCAACACCGCATCGTCGGTATTTCAGGCTTTACCGTGCGGCCGCCCCAGGCGCGGGCCGAAAAGCCACGGGTCAGCGCCTTCACCAGCGCCAAGGTCGACAAGATCCTGGCGCTGGCGCCCGACCTGGCGATCGGGTTTTCAGACATGCAGGCCGACATTGCTGCCGCACTGATTCGCGCCGGGGTCGAAGTCTGGATCAGCAACCACCGCTCGATTGCAGGCATTCTGGGCTACGTGCGGCGGCTGGGCGCGCTGGTGGGCGAGGCGGCGGCGGCCGAGGTTTACGCCTCCGGTCTGGAGGCCCATGTCGACCGGGTACGGCAAGCGGCGGCGGCCTTGCCTCGCCGGCCCAAGGTGTATTTCGAGGAATGGGATGTGCCGCAGATCAGCGCTATCCGCTGGGTCAGCCAGTTGGTGGGGGTGGCCGGTGGAGATGACATCTTTCCGCAGCGTGCGCTGGCCTCGCTGGGGCGCGACCGCATCGTCGCCGACCCGCTGGAGGTGGTGGCGGCAGCGCCCGACCTGGTGATCGGCTCCTGGTGCGGCAAGAAGTTCCGGCCCGAGCATGTGCGCCAACGCCCTGGCTGGGGCGGCGTACCCGCCGTGCGCGACGCTGAGCTGCACGAGGTCAAGTCTCCTCTGATCCTGCAGCCCGGCCCGGCCGCGCTGACCGACGGCCTCGACCGGCTGCACGCCATCATCGCCGGGTGGTGTCAGCGGCACGGCTGATGGTGCTTGCGCCGCCCGCTCAGCGCCGGCCTGTGGCCACACCCTGACATGCGAACATCGGCGCTGCCGTATCGCCTGTTTGCCCGAGCCGGCCCCGATCCCCTCTACCGCCCCCACTACCGCCCCCTCTACCGCCCCCTCTACCGCCAGGAGCCCCCCATGTTCAAAGCCATCCTGCTGTCGCAGTCTGCCGATAAAAAAACGCTTGCTGAGTTCAGCAACCTGGACGATGCCCGCCTGCCAGACGCCGCCCTGCGGCCGGTGACGGTGGATGTCAGTTACTCGACCCTCAACTTCAAGGATGCGCTGGCCATCACCGGACGCGGCGCGGTGGTGCGCAGCTGGCCGTTGGTACCCGGTATCGACCTGGCCGGCACGGTGTCGCAAAGCGCGGACGCAGCCTGGCAGGTGGGTGATGCGGTGGTGGTCACTGGCTGGGGCATGGGCGAAAACCACTGGGGCGGGCTGACGCAGCGTGAGCGGGTCGAGGCCGGCTGGCTGCTCAAGATTCCGGCGCCTTTCACCGCCCGCAGCGCGATGATCGTCGGCACCGCCGGCTTCACTGCCGCACTGTGTGTGATGGCGCTGCAGAAACACGGCCTGCAGCCGGGTGACGGCGAGGTGCTGGTCACCGGCGCGGCCGGCGGCGTGGGCTCGATTGCGGTGGCGCTGCTGGCCGAGCTGGGCTACCGGGTGGTGGCCTCGACCGGCCGCCCGCAAGAGGCCGCCTACCTGGGTCGGCTGGGTGCCGCCCGCATCATCGACCGGGCCGAGCTCAGCGCACCCGGCAAGCCGTTGCAAAAAGAAACCTGGGCCGGTGTGGTCGATACCGTGGGCAGCCACACTTTGGCGAACGCCTGCGCCGCGACCCGTTTCAACGGTGCGGTGGCGGCCTGCGGCCTGGCGCAAGGCGCTGACCTGCCCACCACGGTGATGCCGTTCATCCTGCGCGGCGTCACGCTCTACGGCATCAACAGCGTGTTCGTGAGCAATGCCCAACGCACGCTGGCCTGGGCCTTGATGGCACAGCACCTCGACGCGGCCTTGCTGGACGGCTTGGCCACCGAGATTGGGCTGAGCGAGGCGATAGCCTACGCGCCCAAGCTGCTGGCCGGCGAGGTGCGCGGCCGCACGCTGGTGAACACGGCGCGCTGACGGGCGCTTCAGGCGCGTCGCTCAGGTGTTGGGCTTGTCGGGTCAGTAAACCCACGGATGCCGCAGCCAAAATGTGGCGGCACCGTTGATGATCATGGTTGCCAACGGGCGTTAACTGGCAAGAATCGCAGCGACACCTGACACTGGCTCAAAGAATCGGAACCACGATGCGCGAAGTACTCTGGGACAGCCTGGTCGAGGGACTGCAATCAGGCAAGTGCGTGCTGGTGCTGGGCCCGGACGTACCGGCGTTGCGGCGCAGCGGCGCGGCCGCAGCGCCGGGCGCGGCCGACGACCTGGCGCAGGACAGCGCGCGTGATGCGTTCTGCAACAAGCTCGCGGCGGAGATGCGCGCCGAGGGTTTGACGGTCGCCGACAAGGCCTTGTTCGGCGTGGCCCAGCAGTACGAGGACGCCCCGGTGTTCCAGGACGTCAAGCTCAAGAACATCGCGGCCAAGTTTTTCCGCGAGCTGCCCCTGACCCCCGGCCCGCTGCACGCCGAGCTGGCCCGCATGCCGTTTGCGCTGGTGCTCACCACCTGCCACGACACCTTGTTTCAGAAGGCGCTGGCGCTGGCAGACAAGCCGGCCACCACCTACGCCTACCACTACCGCGGCGAGCCCCGTGACATCCAGGAGCTTGAGGCCGCGCCCGACTGCGATCGGCCCACGGTTTACCACCTGTTTGGCAACTCGGACAACCCGGACTCCCTGGTGCTGACCGAGAACGACCTGCTCGACTTCATCAACAACCTGATTTCGGCCCGGCCCCAGCTGCCCGACAGCCTGAAGAGCCAACTGCGCGACAAGACTTTCCTGTTTGTCGGTTTTGGCATCCGACACTGGTACATCCGCTTCCTGCTCAAGCTGCTGATGCGCGCGCTGGGCCTGTCCACCGGCGCGGTGGCGCTGGAGTCGCTGGGAGATCTGGGCGACCACGAGCGCGAACAGACCGTGTTGTTCTACAAACGCGGCGCGCGCGGCACGCGGCTGGAGGTGGTCGAAAGCGATGCCCTGGCGTTTCTTGGCGAGTTCAATGAGCGCATGCAACGCTCGGGCGGTTTTCTCGGCCTGTCCCAGCGGCGGGTGCGGCGCGCCAAGGTCTTCATAAGCTACGAGCGCCGCGACGACCTGCTGGCACAGCGGGTGTTTACCGCGCTGCAGACCGAACAGCTGGAGGCCGCGCTCGACCACCAGTTTCTCAGCGCCGGCGACAACTGGAACCTGGCGATCGAGGATCGGGTGCGCAACTGCGACTACTTTGTGGTGCTGCACAGCGACAACCTGGTCACCAAGCTGGACGGCTACGTCAACAAGGAGATCAACATCGCGCTGGACAAGGCCAAATACAAACAGGCGGCGGTCAAGTTCATCGCGCCGCTGCTGACCGGCGGCATGACGGCCGAGGCGGGGCTGGGCGCGCTGCGCGACTTTCACCAGCACAAGGTGGGCAGCGCCAGCGAGGCCGAAGACCTGGCCGCCTTCGTCAAGGACCTGACGCGCGACTTCCAGCGCCGGATGAAGACATGAGCACCGCCGCGTCCCCGGCCCTGCCCGCCGCGGCAGACCCGCCCCCCGCACAGGCGGCCGCGCCAACGCGCTACCCCGGGGCCCAGCCTTTTGCCGACAGCAACCTGTCGCGCAAGCTGTTTTCGGGTCGCGACCATGAGGCGGTGGCGCTGACCCACCAGATTCTGGCCAACCGGCTGGTGGTGCTGTTCGCGCGCTCCGGGCTGGGCAAGACCTCGCTGCTCAATGCCGGCGTGGTCGAGCCCCTGCGCGCCCAGGGCCTGCTGCCACTGACGATCCGCCTCAACGATGTCGAACACGGCGCGCTGGCGTCGTTTTACGCCGGCGTGCGCAGCGGCTGCCCCCACCAGGGCATCGAGTACCTTGCCGGCGACAACCGCAGCCTGTGGCATTTCTTCAAGACCGCCGAGTTCTGGCAAGGCGACCAGTTGCTGGAGCCGGTGCTGATCCTCGACCAGTTCGAGGAGGTCTTCACACTGCAGTCCGAAGAGCAGCGCAACGCCTTCATTGATCAGCTGTCCTACCTGGTGCGTGGTGTGCGGCCCAAGCTGGCGGACAGCGCCGACGGTGATGCCGGCACCGCTTTGAGCGACGCACCGCCCCGGGTCAAGATCGTGCTGAGCATGCGCGAGGATTTTCTGGCCAACGTCGAGGAGCTGTCTGACCGCATCCCCGAGATCCTGGACAACCGCTTTCGCCTGCTGCCGCTGTCCCGGGCCAACGCCGCCCAGGCGATCGAGCGGCCGTCCAAGGTGGAAGACCCCGCGCTGGCGACCCAGCCGTTTCGCATCGGAGAGGACGCCAAGGAGCTGATCCTCGACTTTCTGCAGCGCCGGGTGGATGGCTCGCGCAGCCAGGCCGCAGCACAGATCGAGCCGTTCCAGCTGCAGCTGATCTGCCAGTACCTGGAGGAGTCGCAGCAGCGGCGCACCGACACATCCGCCTCGCAGGTGCTGTCGGCTGCCGACATTGGCGGTGAGGCCAGCCTGCGCCGGATCACCAAAAGCTTCTACCGCCGGCAGTTGCTGACCGTGCCGTTCTGGCAGCGCCGGCGTGTGCGCGCCCTGTGCAGTGAGTCGCTGATCAGCCCGGGCGGGCGCCGGCTGCGGCTGGAAGAGTCGGAAATCACCCGCCTGACCAGCGTCAAGGCGGCAACCCTGGCCCTGTTGGTCGAGCGCCGCCTGCTGCGCGTCGAGCCCAGCGACACCGGTGCCTACTACGAGCTGAGCCACGACTCGCTGGTGGCGCCGGTGCTGGAGTCGCGCCGGGTCTGGTTTCTGCTGCGCACGCTGGGCTTGCTGCTGCTGGCCGCCGCCAGCACCGTGGTGCTGTTTTTCCTCACGGCCGGCGCGGCAACGTCGCTGTTCGATATGGAAAAGCCGCTCGAACTGGTCATCGCGGCGCTGAGCATCGCCGGGCTGGGCTGGTGGGCTGTCGCGTGGCTGCGCAACCGGTGGCGCGATGTCACCGAGATGTGGCGACGCGTCCGGCTTTGAGCCTCGCGCCGCGCGGCGCGGCGCTCAAAGCGTCTCGGCGGTGCCCAGGATGGCAGTGGCCTGGCTCGACAGCGTTCCGCCGTTGCCGTGCGCCAGCGCAATTTTAGCGCCCGCCACCTGGCGCTCGCCGCCCTCGCCGCGCAACTGCCGCACCGCCTCGATCAGCGCAAAGATGCCGTACATGCCCGGGTGGGTGCAGCTCAGGCCGCCGCCATTGGTATTGACTGCCAGCCGGCCGCCCGGCGCGATGGCGCCGTTTTCGACAAACGCGCCACCCTCGCCTTTGGCGCAAAAACCCAGGTCTTCAAGGAACAGCAGGGTGTTGATCGTGAAGGCGTCGTACAGCGCCGCCACATCCACATCGGCGGCGGAGAGGCCCGCCATCGCATAGGCCGCCCGGCCACTCTGGCTGGCGGCCGTCAGCGTCAGGTCGGGCATGGCCGAGATCTGCCGGTGCCAGCAGGCGGTGGCGGTGCCAAGCACATGCACGGGGGGTCGCGGCAGGTGGCGCGCCCGGTCGCTGCGCACCAGCACAAACGCGCCGGCGCCGTCGGTGACCAGGCAGCAGTCGCGCACCGTCAATGGGTCGGCCACCATGCGCGCATTGATCACGTCGTCGATCGACAGCGGACCCCGCTCAAATGCCTCGGGGTTGAGTTGCGCCCAGGCGCGGGCGGCCACCGCCACTTCGGCCAGCTGGCGCCGGGTGGTGCCGTAGCGGGCCATGTGGGCCGAGGCTGCCAGCGCATAGGCCGCCACCGGCATCACCGGGTCGTAGGGCATTTCGTAGGGCTGCGGGTCCATCTGGCGGCGCGCGTCGGCCACCGCCTTGCGGTTCATCGTGCCACTGCGCTGGGTGCTGCCATAACACACCAGCACGGCGTTGCACTGGCCAGCGGCCAGCGCCAACATCGCCGGCATCAAATGGGCGATGAAACTGGAGCCGCCCAGCATCGTGCCGTCGATGAAGCTGGGGTTGAGTCCCAGGTACTCGATCACCGGCATCGGCCACATCGTCGACAGGACGCTGGCGGTGCAGACGCCGTCGATATCGGCCATGGTCAGGCCGGCATCGGCCACCGCCGCGTGGGCGGCCCGGGCCAGCAGTTCCATCTCGGTGAAGCCGGGCGACTCGCCGCAGCCAAAGGTGGCCACGCCGGCAATGGCCGCACTGCCGCGCAAGGATTTGAGATCGAAGCTCATGCTGCAAGCTCCGCATCGAACACCACCAGGCCTTGACCGTTGGCCGAGCTCA
>JANYKR010000086.1 GCA_025358155.1 Betaproteobacteria bacterium | reverse complement strand
ACACCCCCTCATCCGCCGCGGCATTGGTGGCTACACCGGTGGTGGCTACACCGGTGGTGGCTACACCGGTGGTGGCTACACCGGTGGTGGCTACACCGGTGGTGGCCGCACCGGTGATGGCAGTGCCGGCGATGGCCGTGCCCGTGCTGGCCATCACCGGTCTGGCGCTGGCCGCGCTGGCCAGTGGCGTGTCGCTGCGCCTGGCCGATGCCTTGCTGCCCCGGCTGGCACAGGAGTTTTCTGTCACCCTGGGTCAGGCCTCGCAGGTGATCACCGTGTTTGCGGTGGCCTACGGCCTGTCGCAGCTGCTGTTTGGCCCGCTGGGTGACCGTTACGGCAAATACCGCGTCATCGCCTGGGCCTGCCTGGCGTCGGCCGGCACCTCGCTGCTGTGTGCGCTGGCGCCCGGTCATGGCGCGTTGCTGGCCGGGCGGCTGGCAGCCGGCGCCACGGCGGCGGCGGTGATCCCGTTGTCGATGGCCTGGATCGGCGATGTGGTGGCCTACGAGCGGCGCCAGGCCGTGCTGGCGCGCTTCTTGATCGGCCAGATCACCGGCTTTGCGATCGGCGTATGGGCCGGCGGTTTTGCCGCTGAACACCTGGACTGGCGCACGCCCTTTTTTGGCGTCGCCGGCTTGTTTCTGGCGGTGGCGCTGGTGCTGCAATGGGTGCGTCGGCGCCTGCCGCCAGCGGCTGTGGCCGCGTCCAACGCCCAGGCCGCCGCCCGGGCCTCGGCCAGCGGCAATGCGTTGCAGCGCGGGCTGGCCGAGTTTGTCGCGGTGCTGGCCAGGCCCTGGGCCAGGGTCGTGCTGCTGACGGTTTTTTGCGAGGGTGCTGCGCTGTACGGGCCGTTTGCCTTCATCGCGGCGCACCTGCACCAGCGGTTCGACCTGCCGCTGTCCACAGTGGGCGCGCTGGTGATGCTGTTTGCGCTCGGCGGCCTGGGCTTTGCGCTATTTGCCCGGGTGCTGGTGCGGCGGCTGGGTGAGGTGGTGCTGGTTCGGACCGGCTCGGTCTTGATGGCCGCCGCGCTCTGGGCCCTGGCCTGGGCACCGGCCTGGGCCTGGGCGATGCCGGCCTGCGCGCTGATGGGCTTGGGTTTTTACATGATGCACAACACCTTGCAGACCCACGCCACCCAGATGGCGCCTGAGCGCCGGGGTTCAGCGGTGGCGGCGTTTGCAGCCTGCTTTTTTCTGGGCCAGTCGATGGGCGTGGGCCTGGCCGGCCTGCTGGTGGGTGCGGTAGGCACCGGCGCGGTGCTGGCGGCGGGTGGGGTCGGGCTGCTGGCGGCGGCCTGGAACTTCAACCGCCAGCGGCGCGGCCAGGCCGGCACGGCTGGCGGCATGGCCTGAGGTTTTTGGGCCGGTGGTTGACAGGCGTGAGCGTGGGCGGCAGCGGCATGTCGCCTGCCACGGCATACTGCCCGGCCACTCTTGGAGCACAGCACATGGATCTCGGCATTTCAGGCAAATGGGCGCTGGTCTGCGCCGCCAGCAAGGGCCTGGGCAAGGGCTGTGCCGCTGCGCTGGTGCGTGAGGGCGTCAACGTCGTGATCACCGCGCGGGGCGACGCCACGCTGCAAGCCACCGCTGCCGAGTTGCGTGCGCTCAACCCCGCTGTTCAGGTGCTGGCGGTGGCCGGCGACATCACCACGCCCGAGGGCCGGGCGGCGGCGCTGGCAGCCTGCCCGCAGGTCGACATCCTGATCAACAACGCCGGTGGCCCACCGCCGGGTGACTTCAGGACCTGGGACCGCGCAGCCTGGATCGCGGCGCTGGACGCCAACATGCTCACGCCCATCGAACTGATCAAGGCCACGGTGGACACGATGGCCGAGCGCGGCTTTGGCCGGGTCATCAACATCACCTCGGCCGCCGTCAAGGCGCCGATCGACATCCTGGGGCTGAGCAACGGCGCGCGTTCGGGGCTGACCGGCTTTGTGGCGGGCGTGGCGCGCCAGAGCCAGCTGGCCTCGCACAACGTCACGATCAACGCGCTGCTGCCGGGCCCGTTCGATACCGACCGCCTGCGCGGCACGATGGCCGGCGCGGCCCAAAAGTCGGGCCAGACTGTCGAGGCCCTGCTGGACGCCCGGCGCAAGCTCAACCCGACCCAACGCTTTGGCACGGCCGACGAGTTTGGCGCGGCCTGCGCGTTCTTGTGCAGCGCACACGCCGGCTACATCACCGGCCAGAACATCCTGATGGACGGCGGCGCCTACCCCGGCACCTTCTGACAGCGCGGCCACCGTACGGTGGCGCCGGGCGGCCGCAGCCTCAAGCCCGCAGCTGCTCCAGCACCGCCCGGAAGATTTCACCCGACGCCCGGCCGTTGTTGGGCTGGTTGTAGCGCCCGGCGGTGACGACCACCACCAGGTCGAGCGCCGGCACGGTGAACAGGCGTTGGCCGCCGTTGCCCAGACAACCCACCCAGCTGAAACCCGCGCCAGCGCCCCGGGTGAAGCGGCCGTGCCACCACTGACGGCTGTAGCGAAAGCCGTCTGCGGCCGCCACCCCCGGGGTCATCGTTGCCGCCACCCAGGGCTCGGGCACCAGCACAGCGCCCTGCCAGCGCCCGCCGGCCAGCACCAGGCGGCCAAGTTGCGCCAGTTGGCGCGGCGTCAGACGCAGGCCCGAGTAGGCCAGCGCCTTGCCGCGCCAGCCGGTGCGCCAGGTCACGTCAGCAAAACCCAGCGGGCCGAACAGCGTGGCCTGCGCCAGGGCCTGCAGCGGCTGGCCGGCGCTGCGCTCGACGATCTCGCCCAGCAGCGCGGTGGCGCCGCCGCTGTAGTCCCAATGGCTGCCGGGCGTATGCAGCAGCGGCAGGTCGAGCAGGTAGCGGTCCCGGTCCAGTGCGATGCCCATGCGGGTCTCGCTGTTGCTCGGGTCGGTGTACGGCAGATCCCACTCGCGCCACTGCCAGCCGGGTGTCATGTCCAGCAGGTGTTGCACGGTGATCTGGCGGCGCTCGGGCGTGGCCAGGTCGGCATGCTCGGGGAAGAAGTCGAACACCGGGGTGTCGAGCGGTCCGAGCAGGCCGCGCCCGTGCACGATGCCGGCCAGCAGGCCGACCACACTCTTGGTGATCGAGCGCAGGTCGTGCGGCGTCTCCGGGCTGAAATCGACGGTCTGCTCAAACCAGCGGCCAGACGGCTTGTCCTGCCCGCGAAAATAGGCCTCGGCCCGGATGCGGCCGGCCTGCTCGACCAGCACGGCGTGGGTGTTGCTCTGGTCCAGCCCGGCCGGCGTGATCAGCCGGCACAGCGCCTCGTCACCCGTGCAAATCGGGCTGGCCTGGGCCCGCGCAAGCTGCAACGGCAGTGCAGCGCAACTCGCCATGCTGGCGGCGGCCAGCGCCAGACCGTGGCGCCGCCGGATGTCGGGCGGGCTGGGTGTGTGGGATCCGCGCATGGCGGCCGATCCTATACTGCCAGCCCTGGGTCATTGACCGCATCCGTCGTCGTAGACGCCGCCCCCATGCAACCCGTGCTGCACAGCCTGCTGGAGACCGACCTCTACAAGTTCACGATGTGGCAGGCGATGCTGCACCGGCATCCGCAGACCCAGGCCGAGTACATCTTCATCTGCCGCAATGCGCGCGACTACCCGCTCACCCACCTGATCGGCGAGCTCAACGAGCAGCTCGACCACCTCTGTACCCTGCGCTTCCAGCCCGATGAGCTGGCCTACCTGCGCGGCCTGCGCTTCATCAAGACCGACTTCGTCGATTTCTTGCGCATCTTCCAGTTCCAGCGCGACTTCATCGAGGTGCGCGACAACCAGGGCACGCTGGAGATCGTGGCGCGTGGCCCGCAGGTGCATGTGATGGCCTTCGAGATCCATGTGCTGGCGATCGTCAACGAGTTGTACTTTCGGCGCTTCGATCAGGCCGATGCGCTGGCCGAGGGCCGGCGCCGGTTGACCGAGAAGGTGGCGATGCTGCGCGCCTTTGGCCAGGAGCCCAAGCGCCGCAACCCGTTCGAGTTTTTCGACTTCGGTGTGCGCCGGCGCTTCTCGGGTGCCTGGCACCGCGAGGTGGTGGCCACGCTGGCGCGCGAGGTGCCCGAGTACTTCAAGGGCACGTCCTGCGTGCTGCTGGCGCGTGACCTGGGGCTGGTGCCCATCGGCACGATGGCGCACGAGTTCTTGCAGACCTACCAGGCACTGGGCGTTCGGCTGCGTGATTTTCAGAAAGCGGCGCTGGAGGCCTGGGTGCAGGAGTACCGCGGCGACCTGGGCGTGGCACTGACCGACGTGGTCGGGATGGACGCCTTTCTGGCCGATTTCGACCTGTACTTCACCAAGCTGTTCGACGGCCTGCGGCACGACTCGGGCGACCCGGTGGTCTGGGGCGAAAAAGCCCTCGCCCACTACGCCCGCCTGCGCATCGACACCCACACCAAGCGGCTGGTGTTCTCGGACGGGCTGAACCTGCCGCGGGCGTTTGAGCTCTACCGACACTTTGCCGACCGCACCCAACTCGGTTTTGGCATCGGCACCAACCTGACCAACGACGTCGGCCTGCACACCCTGCACATCGTGATGAAGCTGGCCCACTGCAACGGCCAACCGGTGGCCAAGCTGTCGGACAGCCCGGGCAAGATCCTGTGCGACGACCAGACCTTTCTGGCCTACCTGCGGCAGGTGTTCAACGTGCCGGCGCTGGGTTAGGCCGGAACGGCTCAGCCCGCCAGCTGGCAGGCCGCCAGCAGCTGCTGCGCCTGCTGCAGATCGCGGGTTTGATGGCCCTCGCTGAACGCCGCCAGTTGCTGCGTGAGCAAGGCAGCAGCGCGTTGCGGCTGGCCGTCGTCCAGCCACAAGCGCGCCAGGGCGATGCCGCTCTTGAGCGCCATGCCGTGCAGTTGCAGCTGCTGGGCGCAGCGCAAACCGGCCTGCAACCAGGGTTCGACCTCGGCGGCCGGGCGGCCGGTCTGGCGCAGCAGCTCACCGCGCAGCCGGTGCACCTCGGGGGCATGGCAGTACTCGCCGTGGCGGTCGATCAGGGCCTGGGCCTGGTGGATCAGGGCCAAGCCCTCGTCAGGCCGGCCGGCCAGCGCCAGGCCTTCGGCGCGCAGCACCAGGTACAGCGGTTGCGTCACCGCCGCGCCGGTGGCGGCCCAGAGGGCATGGCCGTCGTCCATCGCTGCCAGGCCGGCGGGCAGGTCGCCCTGCTCGGCCAGTAGCCGGCCGTGGATCGCCTTGGCATGCGCCAGCCAGACTGCAAAACCGCCGGCCTCGCTGACCTCGAGTGCACGCTGGGCGGCGCTCAAACCCGGCGCGGTTTCGCCGCGCAGGTAATGCACCACGGCCAGGAAGCCGTAGGCCTGGCCAATGCTGAAGCGGTGCGCCAGTTGCTCGGCCACCGCCACCGCCTGGTGGGCGCTGGCCAGCGCCTGGTCGGCATGGCCCAGCGCCCACAGGGCCCAGGCCGAGTAACACAGGCACATCACGCCGATGTCTTGCACGGCGGCTGGGCGGTGGCCGAGCGTGCGGTGGTCGTCCTGGCAGCGGGCCATCAGCGCCATCGCGTTGCGCAATTGACCCTGGCTGAACAACACATTGGCCTGAGCCCAGGCCGATTGCATGCGCGGGCGCGCCTGCGGCGTGCTGCCCAGACTGGACTCGACCTCCTGCGCCAAGGCCATAGCCCGGGCAAAGTCGCCCCGCATGAAGTGGTAGCCACCCAGGCCCAGTCTGGCCTTGGTCTGCGCCGCGTCATCGGCCAGTGACTGGCCCAGCGCCAGCGCCCGGCCGTAGACCGCCTCGACCGCATCGGCGCCGTAGCCGGCGCTGCCGATCAGCCGGCTGGCCAGCGGCAGTTGCAGTTGCAGCTCGGTGCGGTCGCGGTCGGGCCCGGGGGCCTGGCGCAGCACCAGGGTCAGCGCGCGCCGCAGGTGGGCAATCGCCTCGTCCATCGCCGAGCGTTGGGTGGCGTGACGGGCGGCACGCTGCCAGCCGGCCAAGGCCTCGTCGGCCATGCCGGCTTGCTCATGGTGCTGTGCCAGGCGTTCGGGCTGGCTGTCGCAGAGCGCTGCAAACTGGTGTTGCAGCACGTCGGCAATGGCGGCGTGCAATCGCCGGCGGTCGCGCTCCAGCAGCGACTGGTGGGCGGCATCGCGCACCAGCGAGTGTTTGAAGGTGTAGAGCCGCTGCGGACCCTCGCCCTGCGTGCCCAGCAAGCCGGCCTGCACCAGCGCGCTCAGTTCGGCGCCCAACGCCGGCAGCTGGATCGGCGAGCCGGGATGCCGGTTGACCGCCTCGATCAGCGCCTGCCTGAAGGCCCGACCCAGCGCGGCGCCCATCTGGGCGGCACGCTTGGCCTGCGGCAATTGGTCGAGCCGGGCCATCAACAGGTCTTGCAAGGTGTCGGGCACGGCATCGCGCAGCGAGGAGGCGACATCGGCGCCGGGCTGGCGAGCTGCCAGCACGGCGGCCATGCGGGCTGATTCTTCGATGAACAGCGGCACGCCGTCGGAGCGGGCGGCCAGCCAGCGCACCAGGTCGGTGGCCAGCAAGGCACTGCCGATCGCGCCTTGCACCAGGGCCCGGGCGGCCTCGGCACCCAGGCCGGTCAGGGCCAGGCTGGGCACTTTGAAGCCGGCATCAAGGGTGCCGGCGCCGCTGCGCTGGGTCAGCAGCAGCAGCACCGGCTGCTGGCGCGGGCCGTCGATCATGCGTTGCACCAGCTCGCGGGTGGACGGGTCGATCCAGTGCACATCCTCAAAAATCAAGCAGACCGGCCCGGTCAGGCCCTGCGAGACCTGCAGCAGCAGGCCCATGGTGCGCTGGCGCCGGCGCTCGGCCGAGGTGGCGATGGCCGCATCCGCCAGCGGCGGCAGCACCTCGGCCGGCACCGACAGCAACAGGCCGAGCAGGGTCAGGGCCTCGTCGCCACCGGGGACGGAGGTGATCTCCAGCATGCGCAGCCGCGCCAGTTGCAGCGCCGGGTCGTCGCCCGCCTGGATCTGCAGCCGGCGCCGCAGCACGTCGATCAGCGGCTGAAAAGCGCTGCCGGTGTGCTCGGCGGCGCAGCGGCATTCCAGTGTGCGGTGGCCGGCAGCGTCCAGGCTTTGGCGAAACTCGCGCACCAGACGCGATTTGCCGATGCCGGCCTCGCCCACCAGCAGCAAGGCCTGGCGCTCGCCCGCCAGGGCGGCCTGCCAGCGCTGCTGCAGCTGGGTCAGCTCGGCGTCGCGGCCGATGAAGGCGGTGAGGTAGGCGCGGGTGTCGAAGCGTTCGGTGCCCTGGGTGGGCCGCTCGCGGTGAACGCGGTAGACCGCACCGCCTTCGGCAAACCCTTTGAGCTGCGAGACTTCGGCCTCGAGGCTGAACTCGAAGCGCTCGCCCGCAATCTGGCGGGTGGCGGCGCTGGCCAACACCCCGCCAGCACCGGCGCAGGCCTGCAGCCGGGCCGCATGGTGCACCGCGCTGCCCACCGGCTGGTTATGGCGGATCACCACCCGGCCGGTGGAAATGCCGATGCGCACAGCCAGGCCCAGGTCGTCGAGCGCGCCACTCAGCGCCAGGCCGGCCCGCAAGGCGGCGGCGGCGGCGTCCTCGCTGGCCACCGGGTAGCCGAAGTAGCACATGAAGCCGTCATCGCCCTGCGGGTCGTCGGCAAAGCCGTCGTGCTGCTGGGCGATGTCGGCAACCCGCCGGTGGTAGTGGGTCAGGCGCTCGCTGTACTCTTCGTCGCCCAGCCGGTGCATCAAGCCGGTCGAATTGACCAGGTCACAGGCCAGGATGGTGACCTGGCGCACGTCGTCTTCGGGTGCGGAGGGCGCACTGCCGGGCTTGGCGGCCACAAGCGCTGCAGCGGGTGCCAGTGGCAACGGGGTGTAGGGGCCGTCGCCGAAGAACCAGGCCGTGGCGCCGGGCGCCTGGGCCCGGCGCGCGGCGGCCCGCGCCTGCTGCGCCGCCGCACCCAGGCTGCTGCCGTCGGCCAGTGCGGCATAGAAGCTGGCCAGCGCCAGCGGCGAAGCGGCCTCGGTGGCCAGCAGGCTGAGCCCGGCGCGGCCGGCTGCCAGCGCGAGCAGGGTGTGGGCGGCAGCCGGCAGGCCCTCGACAATCAGCAATCGGGGCGCCAGCGCCAGCTCGGCAAGCCCCTCAGGCTGGCACAGCGCCGTGGCGGCGGCCAGCAGCGGCTCGGCCGACAGCGCTGTGCCGTGCAAGTGCACGATGTCGGCGTTGGCCACGGCCCGGCGCCAGGCCTCGGGCGTGCTACCGTCACCGGCATGCACACGCAGCAGCAGCGGCCCGAAGCGGCCGGGCTGGGGGGTGTCGGCTGCGGTGGTGGCGCCTGTCATGCCATGCAGCACCTGCAGCAAGGCGCCGGGCGCGCGCTGGCGCAGCACGCTGGGCGGCGCACCGGCGGCCATGATGCGGCGCACGACGGTGAAGTGCTCGTCCAGATGCCGTGCGGCGCTCTGGCTGGTTGGCGCCGCCAGGCGGCCGGGCAGAAATTGCAGCGCGGCCAGCTCCCAGGGCAAGTCGGCCAGCGCTTGCCCGAGTTGCAGTTGCAGGCCGCTGCCGGCGGGCTGGCGGGCCAGCACCTCGCGCAATGGCGCAGGCAGCAAGGCCTCGGACATCGTCAGACCGAAGTCCAGCAGGCTGTGGGCTGACGCGGCCAGCGGCAAGGCTTCGCGAGTCCAGCGCGCCAGGCCGGCGGCAGGCAGGGCCTGGCGTTCATGCTGCACGCTGCCACCGCCGGACGACAGCAGAAAGATCAGGCCGCCGACGCCGTCTTCAAGCAGGCTCAGGCTGAGGGCGGCGGGCGGGTGCATGGGCATCAAACCGCAGCTGCTTTCGCCGGACCGCAACCGGCCCGACGAGATGCCCACGCGCCTGGCGAGATTGGCTGCGGCCGGACGGTGGGCATGGCGACTCCAGCGGGGTTGGGGGCGACCCGGCGACAGGGCCGGGCAAACAAGCGACAGTTTGCGTCACTTTTTGCATTTTGCCCCCGGCACCGAGCGCAGCTGTGCCCACTGACCGCATTTCCCCTCGAAATCGGGGGAGGGCCGTGCTGCGAGACAACGGACAGTCGCTCAGCCGATCAGCCGCTCAGCAGCTCAGCCCGAGGCCGCCGGCCGCATGCCTGTCGGCGCCCGTCGCCCGTCGCCTGCCGCCCGCCCCGCACCGCCTCCCGGCGATGCGAACTGTCAGCGGTCAGTGACCGCCGCCCAGGTAAGCGGCTTGAACGGCCGGGTCGTCGCGCAACTTGGCGGCCGGGCCGTGCAGCGAGATGCGGCCGTTCTCCAGCACGTAGCCGTAGTCGGCCACCGCCAGCGCGGCGGCGGCAAACTGCTCGACCAGCAGCATGGTCACGCCCTCGGACTTGAGCCGCGCGATGATGCGGAAGACCTCTTCGACCAGGATCGGCGCCAGGCCCATCGACGGCTCGTCGAGCAGCACCACCTCGGGGTTGAGCATGGTGGCGCGGGCCATCGCCAGCATCTGCTGCTCACCGCCCGACAGCGTGCCGGCAAGCTGCAGCCGGCGCTCCTTGAGGCGCGGGAACAGCTCCATCGCGCGCTCCAGGTCGGACGCGATATCGCCCTTGGGCCGGGCGCCGGTGTAGCGCGGAAAGGCACCGAGCTTGAGGTTGTCGGTCACCGTCATGGTGGCAAACACGCGCCGGCCCTCGGGCGAATGGGCCAGCCCGAGCCGGGCGATGTCGAACGACTCAAGCCCGTCGATGCGCTTGCCGTTGAGCGTGATCTCGCCGGCGGTGGGCGCGATCATGCCGGAGACGGCCCGCATGGTGGTGGTCTTGCCGGCGCCGTTGGAGCCGATCAGGGTGACGACCTTGCCGCGCGGCACCTCGATGCTGATGCCTTGCAGCACCTCGATCTTGCCGTAGCCGGCGTGCAGGTTCTGGATGTTCAACATGGTGGTGTCCCTTCAGGCCGGCTGGGCGACGGCATGACCGTCGACCGCAGGCCCGTTGCCGGTCAGGTCTTCGGCGGCCTGACCCCCGAGGTAGGCCTCGATCACCTTCGGGTCGGCCTGTACCGCGGCCGGCAGGCCCTCGGCAATCTTCTGGCCAAAGTCCAGCACCGACACCGTGTCGCAGACCGACATCACCACGTCCATGTGGTGCTCGATCAGGATCAGCGTGATGCCGTGGCTGCGGATCTTGGCAATGATGGCCACCAGCTCCTTGATGTCGGGCGCGGTCAGGCCGGCGGCGGGCTCGTCGAGCAGCAGCAACTGCGGGTCGAGTGCCAGCGCGCGGGCGATCTCCAGCAGACGCTGTTTGCCATACGGCAGGTTGCGGGCTTCTTCATGCGCCAGAGTGGCCAGGCCGACAAACTGCAGCAGGCCCAGCGCGCGGGCGGTAGCCTCAGCGTCCTCGCGCTTGTAGCGCGGGGTGTGCAGCGAGACATCGACCAGGTTGCTGGCAAAACTGTGGTGCAGGCCGACCATCACGTTCTGCAGTGCGGTCATCTCGCCAAACAGCTGCACGTTCTGGAAGGTGCGGGCAATGCCTGAGAGCGCAATGTCCGACGAGGTGCGGCCCACCAGCGAGCGGCCGCCAAACTCCACCGTGCCGGCAGTGGGCTGGTAGATGCCGGTCAGCACGTTCATCATCGTGCTCTTGCCCGAGCCGTTGGGCCCGATCAGCCCGTGCACCGTGCCGCGCTTGACCCGCAGGTCCACATCGTTGAGGGCCTTGAGGCCACCGAACTGCATCAGCACGCTGCGGGCCACCAGCAGGTCGGTCGATGTCTCGGTGGCGGTGGCGGCTGCAGCATCGGAGATGGCGTCGCCACGCACCGGCACCACGTTGGCTTCGTCAAACTGTTCACCCTGCGGCTTGAGGTTGAGCGCTGCCCGCACAAAGCCGACGATGCCGTCTTGCAGGTAGTACACGACAAACAGCGTGATCAGGCCGAAGATCGACAGCCGCCAATCGGTCATGCTCTGCAACACAAACGACACGCCGGCCAGCGCAATGCTGCCCACCACAGGAATAGCCGCCGTGCGGGCCGTGGTCTTGCCGCGCTTGACCGACACCAGCGCGCCCACCGTCACCAGAACCGCGACGAGCACGGCCGCACTGCGGAACATCACCAGGTCGTCCAGCAGCTTGGGCAGCAGCACGATGATGGTGGCGCCCAGCAGCGCGCCGGTGCGGGTCTTGCGCCCGCCCATGATGATGGCGAGCAAGAACATCACCGTCAGCTCGAAGTTGTAGGTGTTGGGCGAGATGTACTGCTCGCTGTAGGCGTAGAGCCCACCCGCCAGACCGGCCAGGCCGGCGCTGATGACAAAGGCGTAGACCTTGTAGCGGTAGACCGACACGCCCATGCAGTCAGAGGCCACCGGGCTGCCGCGCAGCGCCTCGAAGGCCCGGCCCAGGTGCGACCTGAGGATGCGGTGCACCACCACCAGCGACAGCACCAGCATCGCCAGCACCACCCAGTAGAACTCGCGCTCACCCAGCTTGGCGCCAAACAGCTCGGGCTTGGCGAGTTTGATGCCGAGCGGGCCCTCGGTCAGGAAGGTCATCTCGTTGATCAGGATCTGGATGATGGTGCCAAAGGCTAGCGTCACCATCGCCAGGTACGGCCCGGTGACCCGCAGCGCCGGCAGGGCCAGCAGCGCGCCGAAGCCCGCCGTCACCGCGATGGAGGCCGGCAGCGTGGCCCACAGCGGAAAGCCCAGCTTCATCACCAGCACGCCGGTGGTGTACGAGCCGATGCCAAACAGTCCGGCATGGCCGAGCGAGACCTGGCCGGTGTAGCCGACCACGATGTCGAGACCGTACAGCACGATCGCGTAGATCATGATGGTCTCGATCAGGTGGATGTAGTACGGGTTGTGCACTGCCAGCGGCAGTGCACCGATCAGCGCAAAGCCGATGATGGAGATCAGGAGGATGCGGCGCGTCATGATTAAACCTTCTTGATCGCGCTCTTGCCGAACAAGCCGGCGGGCTTGACGGCCAGCACAACGAGCAGCAACACCAGGCCGGGCACGTCCTTGTAGCCGGTGGACAGATAGAACCCGGTGGTGGTCTCGGCAATGCCCAGGATCACGCCGCCGACGATGATGCCCATGCCGCTGTTGAGGCCGCCGATGATGGCCACCGCAAAAGCCTTGAGGCCGAGCACCGCGCCCATGGTGGCACCAGTCAGCGTGAGCGGCGCGATCAGCACGCCGGCGAAGGCAGCGGTCAGCGACGACAAGCCGTAGCTGAACGTGATCACCAGCCCGGTGTTGATGCCCATCAGCTTGGCGGCGTCGCGGTCGTTGAAGGTGGCCACCACTGCTTTGCCGTAGATCGATTTGCGGTTGAACAACTCCACCGCCAGCATCATGCCGATGGCCCCGACCACCACCAGGATCTCCATCGGCAACACGTTGGCGCCCAGAAAATGCATCGGCGACTCGGGCAGTGGCGACGGGAACTTCAGGTCATCGCGGCCCCAGACGTTCTCGGCCACGTTCTTGAAGATGATGCCGAGCGCGATGGTCGACATGATCCAGCCGAACTCGCTCTTGATCTTGATCGCCGGGCGCACACCGATGCGCTCGACCAGTGCGCCCTGCGCGATGCCGAACAAGCAGACCAGCGGGATCATCAGCCAGTAGTTCACCCCCAGGCCGACCAGGGTCAGGCCCACCAGTGCGCCCAGCATCAGCGCATCACCCTGGCCGAAGTTCAGCGTGTCGGAGGTAGCAAAGGTGAGCTGGTAGCCAAACGCGATGACCGCGTAGATCATGCCCAGCGCGATACCGCTGAACACCAGTTGGGTGAAGATTTGCATGGGGTGTGCCCTTGTGCTGGTGCAGCAGGAGGCTGCGCAGGGTCAAAAACACACCGCCCGGGCCCTGAACGGGCGCAGGCGGCGGTGTGGCTGCTGGTGTGGCCGCAAACCGGCCGCGCGAGGCGGCCGGACACCTTTACTTCTTGGGCGTCAGCGAGCCCTTGGCGTTGACGTCCTTGACCCGCACCTCGGACGCCTTTTTCTGGTCGTCCGGGTAGGCGTAGACCACGCGCGAGCCCTTGACCTCACCCAACACCGGGATGTTGGCGGTGATCGCCTCGTGGTCCTTTGCGGTAAAGGGCTTGTTGTAGGTCGTGACCACGCCTTCGACCGGGGTCTTCAGGTCTTCCAGCGCGGCCTTGATCTTCGGGCCTTCGGTGGTGCCGGCTTGCTTGATGGCGGCCGCCAGCAGGTAGATCGAGTCATAGCCTTGCGCTGCCGAGACCGGCGAGTCGATGCGCGCGTTCTTGGGGTTGAAGGTCTTGAGGTAGTTGATGATGAAGGACTGCCGCTTGGGCGTGGTCGGCTCCTGGATGAAGGTCTGCGGCATGCGCGCACCCTCGCCGCCAGGGCCGGCGTTGTCGATGAAGTTGGCCATCGACAAGGTCCACGAGCCGATCATCGGCACCTTCCAGCCCAGCTTGGTCATGCCGTTGGCAATCTGCGCCAGCTCCGGCCCGATCGCGTAGGTCAGCACCGCTTCGGCGCCAGCCTCTTTGGCCTTGAGCAGCTGCGGCGTCATGTCCACATCCTTGATATTGAACTTTTCGACCGTCACGGCCTTGATGCCCTTCAGGGCCAGGGCTTTTTCGAGGTCTTCACGCCCGAGTTGGCCGTAGTTGGTCGAGTCGGCCAGGATCGCGACCTTCTTGAAGCCGCGGCGCACGATCGCCTCTTCGACGATCATCGGCGCCTGGATGCTGTCGTGCGCAGCGTTGCGGAAGATGTAGTTCTCGGGCTGGTCATTGAACTGCTGCGTCACCAGCGAGCCGGTGGCCACGTTGTTCATCACCGGGATCTTGGCCTCTTGGTAGAAGCGCTGCGAGGCCAGGGCCACGCCGGTGTTGATGTAGCCGACCGTGGCCGCCACTTTCTCCTTGTTGATCAGCTCCTGGGCGATCTGCACGCCGCGCTCGTTCTTGGCCTCATCGTCGCGCTCGACCAGCAGCAGCTGTCGGCCCAGCACGCCGCCGGCCTTGTTGATCTCGTCGGTGGCCAGGCGCACACCATCACGCATCGACACGCCCATCGACGACGAGCCGCCTGTGAACGGACCGGCCACGCCGATCTTGATCGGGTCGGCCGCAAACGACAGGGACATCGCACACGCCAGCGTCACGGCGCTGAGGGTCTTGGCAAGCAATTTCATGGACAGTCTCCGAAGGGTGAGGGTGTGGCGCGCTGCGCCGCAGGATCGGCTGGCGAATACACCACAGAGTTTGAGCCCTGGCCGCTTTGGCCGCCACCGCTTGACTACGCAGCGGGGCTGCGCATCAATACGCACTCGAAAACCCGCCCGGCACAAACCCTTGGCCGCCGGCGAGCAAGCTGGGGCCCCCGGAGTGCGGTGCGCCGATCAGTCGCCGCCGGGGTGCTCGACCGCGTACTTGATCAGCTCGGCCTGGCCCTCGACGTTGAGCTTGCGGCGGATGTTTTGCCGGTGTGACTCCACCGTGCGCACGCTCAGGTTGAGCTGGTTGGCGATGTGTTTGCTGGACTGGCCCTGGCCCAGACAGGCCAGGATCTGCCGCTCGCGGTCGGACAGCAGTGCACGGGGCGATGGCGCCTGGAACAGCGCCCGCGCGATCTGCGGGCTGAGGTAGGTGCCGCCGCCAAACACGGTGCGGATCGCGCCGATGATCTCGGACGAGGGCGCGTCCTTGAGCACATAACCGCGGGCGCCGGCCTTGAGCGCGCGCTGCGCATGCTCGACGCCGTCGTGCATCGTCAGCATCAGCACAGCGCGGCTCGGGTCCTGGTCGAGCAGCCGCACAATCAGCTCGATGCCGTTTTCACCCTTCAAGCCGATATCCATCAGGATCACATCGGGCCGGGCGGCCAACACGCCGGCCAGCGCCTCGGCGCCGTTGCTGGCCTCGGCCACCACGGCCAGGTCGTCCACCATGCCCAACACCGCGCGCAGGCCGTCGCGGACCACGGCGTGGTCGTCCACGATCATCAAGCGAATTGGCGTCGGTGTCATGGCAGCGCTCGGCGTCGGGCCAGGGTTCACGTGTTGCTGAAGCGTTGGATTGCGGCTGGCGGCACGGCGGCTGTCACCAGGGTCAGGCCTGGTTCAGATCGCAGCAGCAGCGAGCCGCCAATCGAGGCCAGCCGCTCGCGCATGTTGCGCAGCCCGATGCCGCGTTGCGGATCGCGCGAGATCAAATCGGGCTCAAAGCCGCAACCATTGTCCTGCACACTCAAGGCCACCGCCCCGTCGGCAAACACCATGCGCAGCTCCACCCAGGTGGCGCCGGCATGGCGCTGGATGTTGGTCAGCGCCTCCTGCGTGACGCGGAACAGCACCGTCCGGATGGCGTCGGGCAAGGTGATCGGCTCACCCTCGACCTGCAGGCTGAAATGGGTGTGCGACAGGCCCCACATCTCGTCGCCCAGTTGGCGGAGTGCAGCCTCCAGGCCCAGCGTGTCGAGCATCACTGGGCGCAGCCGGTGGGAGATGCCGCGCACCTCCAGCAGTGCGGCTCTCAGCCGCTCCAGGGCCCGCTCAAGCGTCTGCCGCGCCACGCTGTTGTCGGCTGGCAAGCGCTCCAGCGCGGCCTCGGTCAGCAGCTTGACCGACACCAGCGTCTGGCTGGTGCCGTCGTGCAGTTCGCGCGCGAGGTGGGCGCGTTCGTCCTCCTGCGAGCCCACCACCTGGCGCGCCAGCAGCGTAAGCTGGGCGTCGGCCACCCGCAGCTCCTGCATGCCCATCCACAGCCCGAAGCCGAATATCCCGATCAGGCCGAAGACCAGCAAAGCGCCGGTCCAGCGCATCGTGGCCTGGTTGCTGTCGGTCAGTTCGCGGCCCAGCTGGGCCACCACCGGGTCGATGTCGTCGATGTAGAGCCCGGTGCCAAACCACCAGTGCCAGCGGTCCAGGCCGGTGACGTAGGAGATCTTGCGCGCCGAGTGCTGGACCGAGGGCTTGTTCCAGCTGTATTCGACAAAACCGCCACCCGACAGCGATTTGTTGCGCATCAGCCTGACGGGTTGGTTGCCGTCGGCGTCCACCAGGTCGAGCAGGTTCTGGCCCACCAGCTCGGGCTGGTTCGGATGCATCAGGTTGACACCGTCGAAGTCGTACATAAAGAAATAGCCGTCGGCGCCAAAGTTCAGCGCTGCAAGCTGGAGGATCACCTGGCGCTTGATCTCTTCGTCGTCCCGGCCGGTGTTGTAGAGCGGGCTGATGATGGACAAGGCCAGCGCCACCGAATGCCGCAACTCGTTGCGCGCAGCCTCCATGTAGGCACTGCGCACCAGCACCGCCTGGCGCTGGCTGAGCAGTTGCTCTTGCTGCTGCTGGACGACCAGGATCATGCCGGTGGACGCCAGCAAGGGCAGCATGGCCAGCAGGATGATCTTGGTCTTCAGGCGCATGGTGCAAGGCGAATGGGTGCGGTCTGCGCCCTTGCGCCAGTCTACGGCCTGGGTCAGCGCGGTTCACAGACCTCACCGCCTTGGGGGGCCTGCCGCGTCGCGACAGACCCCGCGGCGCTCAGCGCGGTGCCTTGGCTTCGACCTTGATGGCTGCAAACCAGGCCGCCAACTGCACGATGTCATCGTCGCTCAGGGGCTTGGCCATCAGCGACATCACCTCATGCTTGCGCGCACCACTGCGGTAGGCACGCAACTGGCTGGCCAGGTAGAGCGCCGGCGAACCGGCCAGGTTGGGTGCGTCGGGCGCCGCCGACACACCCAGCGGCCCGTGGCACACCGCGCAGGACCGGGCTTTGGCCTGGCCTGCGTCGATGTCATCGGCCCTGGCCGCACTGCCGAACAAGGCATGCACAGCCAGGACCAGGCCGACGGACGCGTATCGCATCAGCGCCCGCACTTACTGCGCGCTGTAGCTGATGCGGTACAGCGCACCGGCGAAGTCGTCCGAAATCAGCATCGAGCCGTCCTTCATCATCGCCACGTCCACCGGTCGGCCGCGGTACAGGCCGGTCGCGTCATCGAGCCAGCCTTCGGCAAATACTTCAGTCTTGTCGGCCGTGCCATCGGCCTTCAGGCTGGTGAACAGGATGCGCGCGCCAATCGGCTTGGTGCGGTTCCAGGAGCCGTGCTGGGCCGAGAACAGACCACCCTGGTACTTGGCCGGGAACGCCTTGCCGGTGTAGAAAGCCAGGCCCAGGTCTGCCGCGTGCGCATCGGTGAGTACCTGTGCATCGGTGATGTTGGCCGGCAACGGGTCCTTGTCATAGCCCTCGTCGGTGATGCGGGTCGTGCCTTGCTTCCAGGGGTAGCCAAAGAACTGGCCGGCCTTGGTGGCGCGGTTGATCTCGCCCTCGGGGATCAGGTCGCCCATGCCGTCGGCCTGGTTGTCGGTGAACCACAAGGTCTTGTCCCTGGGGTTGAATTCCAGCCCGACCGAATTGCGAATGCCGGTGGCGTAGACCTCACGCTTGGCGCCGCTGAACGGGTCCAGACGCACGATGCCACCGATGCCGACCTTGTTGAACAGGTCGAGCTTGTTGCGCGGCGGCACGTTGTAAGGCTGGCCCAGCGTGATGTAGAGCATGCCGTCGGGGCCGACGCGGCAGGTGCGCGCATGGTGGTTGTACGACTCTTCTTCAACCGGGATCAACTTGCCCTGGGGCACGGTCTCGATCACCGCGACGTCGCCGCCTTCGTAGAAGAACTCGGCCGCCGGGAAGTTGAGCACCCGGTTGTGCTCGACCACGATCAAGAAGCCGTCCTTGGTCCAGCACACGCCGTTGGGCACATGGAACTTGGCCGAGGGTGCAAACGGCTTGACCTCGGTGGCGGTGTCGCCGCTGTTGCGATTGGTCACCGCCCAGACGGTGTTCTTGCGGGTGCCCACGAACAGCATGTTGGTGCTGGGTGCCACCGCCATGTGGCGCGCGTCGGGCACCACGGCGTAGAGGTCGATCTTGAAGCCCGGCGGCAGCTTGATGCGCTTGAGGTTCTCACGCAGCTGGTTTGCGTTCTTGCCGTCTTGCGGCACGGCCGGCATGCTGGGGTCGACGCCCGAGACCTTCATCTGCTTGAGGTTCTCGATATTCGGAGCCTGCGCCTGGGCATTGCCGGCCACCAGCAGGGCAAGTCCAGCGGTCAGTGCACTCAGGGCAAACAAGGGGGAAATTTTCATACGGTCTCGCTCCAGAAGGGATATTGATGTTGTGACGCAACGCCGCAGCAGGCGCCGCATTGCATTATGCAATCCCCATACCAGTTCGGGAACACCCTGAGCGATCAAGCCACAGCCCCAGCACTACCGCCCGCGCGCTGTGCAGATCTGCATCTTGCTTTGTCTAGGATGTTCAGAAAATGGTCAGTTGTGCTGGCCGGTGCGGCCTGCTAGCGTTCATCCCGTCAGCCGGCGACGAACGGCACGAGGAGACCCGATGATCGCCAGCCAAGATCGTGACCGTGAGCGAGAGCGGGCGCATGCCAACGCTGTGCGTGCACGTGGCAATGCGTTGCCCGTCGATGGCTTGCCATCGGTCGATGTCCTCGACAGCTGGGTGCGCTGCATGCAGACCGGCCTGGACAGCGCCGCGCGGATCGCCATCACGGTGGTCGAAGCGGCCGACCTGGCGCGTCGGCGCGAGCGTGCCGAGGTGGCGCGCCGACTGGCCCAGGCCGAGCTGGAAACCCTGTCGCGGCAGATCGCGGGCTCGAACTTTCTGCTCGCCTTTGCCGACCAGGAGGGCGTGATCCTCGACCTCTTCGCCGACAACCGCTTTGCGATGAGTGCTCAAAACTCGGCCATCGTTGCCGGCAGCCACTGGGGTGAGTCGCTGTCGGGCACCAACGGCCTGGGCACGGCGCTGGCCGCCGGGCGGGCGGTGGCGGTGACCGGGCTCGAACACTACCTGCTGCAGCTGGGCGACATTTCTTGCACGGCTGCGCCGGTGCGCGACGCAGCGGGCGAGATCGTCGGCGTGCTCGACGCGTCGTCGTATTTCGAATCGCGTCAGCGCCACACCCAGGCCCTGGTGCAGATGGCTGCCACCCACATCGAAAACGGCCTGTTCACCCACCAGATGCGCACCGGGCTGGTGTTGGCGGTCCACCCACGGCCTGAATTTCTGGGTACCCTGAGCGCCGGCCTGCTGGCCTTCGACGAGGCCGGCCGACTGCAGGCACTCAACGGGCGCGGCGGCCAGTTGCTGCAGGGCCTGGCCGCCACGCCGGGCACGCCGTTCGAGACGCTGTTTGGCGAGCCTTTCGAGCACCTGCTGGCGCGCTTGCACCGGGGCAGCGAGTGCCGGCTGCGTGACCAGATGGGCAGTGCGCTGGTGGCCCGCTGCCTGAGCCGGCCGATCGAGCGCCGCGCTGGCGGCCGCACGCTGGCCCCGGCCACACGACCGGCCGCGCAGCCCCAGCTGCAGCCGCCGCTGCCTCCGGCTTCGGCCGCGCCCGCCTCCCTGCGCGGCAGCGCTGCCGCGCCCGGGCTGGTGGCCGACGATCCGTTGGTGGCTGAGGCCATCGTCCTGGTCGAGGCCGCGGTTCGCCTGGCTGCGCCCATCTTGATCCAGGGTGAAACCGGCAGTGGCAAAGAGGTGCTGGCGCGCCACGCCCACCGCGCCAGCGGCCGCAGCGGTGCGTTTGTCGCCGTCAACTGCGGCGCCTTGCCGGCCGACTTGTTCGAGGCCGAACTGTTTGGTTACGTCGGCGGCGCTTTCACCGGCGCACGCCGAGAGGGCAGCATCGGCCTGATCGCCAGCGCCGACGGCGGAACCCTGCTGCTCGACGAGGTGGGCGAGCTGCCGCCGCAGCTGCAGGCCGGCCTGCTGCGGTTTCTGGACGACGGTCAGGTGCGACCAGTGGGCGGCACCGTGTCGCGGCGGGTTGACGTGCAGCTGCTGGCAGCCACCAACGCCGAGCTGGACGACGAGGTTGCGGCACGGCGCTTTCGGGCCGATTTGCTGTACCGGCTCAATACCGTGCGGGTGGTGCTGCCACCGCTGCGGCTACGGCGCGACTTTGCCCAGGCGGCACGGGCCATGCTGGCCAGCGTGGACGGCGGCGCCACCCTGAGTGACGAGGCCGTTGCACGCCTGGCCGGCCATGCCTGGCCCGGCAACTTCCGCGAGCTGCGCTCGGTGCTGATCCGTGCGCTGCTGCTGGGCGGTGATCGCCGGATCACGCCGGGCCTGCTGGACCGTCTGCTGCCAGCCCCCGTCAAGCTGGCGCCATCGCTGCTGCAGCAGGGTGCCGCCGAGCTGGTGAAGCGTGAGTTCGAGCGCACCGGGCAAAGCGTCAGCCAGACCTCGCGCAACCTGGGGATATCGCGCACCACGGTCTACCGCCACTTGCGCGAAGCCAGCGTTTGAGCCGCGCCGTATCGCGCCAGCCCGATTGCGGTAGCCTGTTCGGATGAACCTCACGCGCCTGCAAGCCGAGTTGCGCCAGTTTGCCGCCGACCGCAACTGGCATCCCTTCCAGACGCCCAAGAACCTGGCCATGGCGCTGATGGTCGAGACGGCCGAGCTGGCCGAGATCTTCCAGTGGATGACGGCCGAGCAAAGCCAGGCGGCCCACCAGGACGCACTGATCCGGCAGCACATCGGGCAGGAAATCGCCGACGTGCTGATCTACCTGGTGCAGATCGCCGACCACTGCCAGATCGACCTGTCGCAGGCGGTGGCCGACAAGCTGGTGCTCAATGGCCGCAAGTACCCGCCCGCAGGCGTCGCCGCCGCTTCGGATGCGCCACCGCTCGCGCCGGGCAAGCTGGGGGCGCTCCCCAACAGGTGAATTTGTCGCAAAACCGTGCGTGGCAGAGTTCACGAAAAGCGCCAGACAGCCTGCCTATGCTCGGTGGCACACCGCACCGGCGGCACCCGCCGCACTGCCACTGTCACTGGAGAAGCCCCATGCTGGACCTGCTACCCAACCCGTACGCCCCGGCTGCCGAGCTGCTGTCCGGACCCGGCTTGAGCGGTGTGAGTGCGGTGTTGGCACCCGCCGGGCTGGGTGCCGCCCGGCCGCGCGGCTACGGCGGGCCGGAGCGCCGGCGTGCAGCCTCGTTGCAGGCCCGCCGCATGGCGCAGATGCTCGACACGCTGGACTACGGCATGTTGCTGTTGACCCAGGTGACGCAGGTCAGCCATGTCAACAAGGCGGCTCGGCGTGATCTGGACGAGCACCACCCCTTGCTGATCGAGGGCGGGCAATTGCAGGCCCGTCTGGCGCAAGACGATCTGGCGCTGCGCGAGGCGCTGCTGGGCGCGGCCCGGCGCGGCCTGCGGCGCTTGCTGCAACTGGGTGAAGGCCGCCAGCGCATCAGCGTGGCGGTGGTGCCGCTGGCCGCGCTGGGCACCGATGAGCTGCCCGGCGCGACCGTGCTGCTCGGCAAGCGCCAGGTTTGCGAGGAGCTCACGTTCGACTGGTTTGCCCGCAGCCACAACCTCACGCCGGCAGAAACCGCCGTGATGAAAGGCCTGTGTGCCGACTTCACACCGCTGCAGATTGCCGGACGCCAGGGCGTGGGCCTGGCCACCATCCGCACCCAGATCGGCAGCATCCGGCTCAAGACCGGAGCGGGCAGCATCCGGGCACTGGTCCGGCTGGTGGCGTTGCTGCCGCCGCTGGTCGGTGCATTGCAATCCGGGCCGATGGCGCCGCCCGCTGCGACGGCCGGCAGGGCTGTGGATCGCCTGCTGAACTCCTGATTTCAGCCCGTCTCGGGCGCCTGCCGGCCGCGCCTGTCGCCCCGGCGGCAGGGACGGCGCAAGCACGCGGTTAGCATTCGGCTCGCTCTGCGGTCGCCTACCGGCCGTTGCTGCCCCGCCGATGGCCCTGTCTGCAGAAACCGCCCGCCCGCCCGCCCAAGCCCCCGCCCCCGCCCCAGCTCCCGCCCTGGCCGCCCTGCCCCCCGGTCTGATGTCGGCAGGCCTGTTTGCGTTGGCCGAGCGGGGCGAGATCCGGCGCTACCGCAAGGGCACGCTGCTGATCCAGGAGGGCGACCAGGGTGAAACCATCTTCATCATCCTCAGCGGCCGGCTGCGTGCTTTCAGCGTGGGCGAAAACGACCGCGAGATCACCTACGGCGTTTACGGCGCGGGTGAGTACCTCGGCGAGATGAGTCTGGACGGCGGCCCTCGCTCGGCCAGCGTGATCACGCTGGAGGCCTGCCAATGTGCGGTGGTGAGCCGGCGCACACTGGAGCGCTTCATCGCCGAGCGGCCCGAGTTTGCCTTCGAGCTGCTGGCCAAGGTGATTCGCCGCGCCCGCGTCGCCACCCTCAACGCCCGCCAGCTGGCGCTCAACGATGTCTATGGCCGGCTCAAGCTGCTGCTGGGCGCGCTGGCGGTCTTGCAGGCCGACGGCACGCTGCGCGTGGCCGAGCGCCTGACCCACCAGGAGATGGCCAACCGCCTGGGCTGCTCGCGCGAGATGGTGAGCCGGCTGATGAAGGACCTGGAGCGTGGCGGCTACGTCAGCGTGCAGGACGCCCGGCTGGTGCTGAGCAAGCCGCTGCCACAGCGCTGGTGACGGGCGGCTGGGCGCAGCCGGTCAACGGTACTGCGCCCGCGCTCAGGCCTCGGGCGCCGCAAACCGGCGCTCGGGCTTGGCCGACTCGGCATACATCGGGTCCACCCGAGGCAGGCGCGCCTGGATGTCGCGGATGCGGCTGTCGCCCGAGGGGTGGGTGCTGAGCCACTGAGGCGGCGCGCCCTTGTTGGCCGACAGCATCTTTTGCCACAACGTAACCCCGGCTTCTGGCCGGTACCCGGCCTTGGCCGCCAGCACCAGGCCCAGAGCGTCAGCCTGCGACTCGTCATCCCGCGAGAAACGCAGCGTCAGCAGCTGGCCGCCCATGCCGGCCAGCGAGCGGCCGGCGCCGCCCAGCCCCAGCAGCGCCGAGCCCAGCTCGATCACTCCTTGGGTGGCCATGGTCTTGCCCATGCGCGAACGGGCGTGCTCGAGCAGGGCATGGGCGATTTCATGGCCCATGATGATCGCCACCTCGTCGTCGTCGAGCTGCAGCTGGGTCAGGATGCCGTAGTAAAAACAGATCTTGCCGCCCGGCATACAAAACGCGTTGAGCTGCTTGTCGCCGATCAGGTTGACGTCCCAGCGCCACTGCGCCGAACGTGGGTTGCAGCCGGTGGTGAACGGGATGATGCGGCGGGCGATGTAGCGCAGGCGCTGCAGCTGGGCGTTGCTGGCGGGCGCCAAGGCCCGCTGTCCGCTGGCCTGCTGCAGCATCTGCTGGTACTGCTGGCCGGCGGCCTGCTCGACTTGCTCGGCCGAGACCATCTGGGCAAAGGTCGAGCGCTGGCATTCGGCCTCCTGGGCCTGCGACGGCAGCGCCCAGCCCAGCGCGGCGAGTGCGCCGCCACCGATCAAGGCGCCACCCAGCCGGCGCCGGGCATGCAGTGCGCAGCCGCAGGCCGGCGCCCGTGCCAGACTGGGCGCGGCTACACGGGCGTCGGTGTTGAACTCGGAGCAGGCTGAGGGTGGCATCTGGCGGGCGGCGGTGAGTGTGTGGATGGATGGGTGGGTGGGTGAGTAGGTGGGTGGATGCGTGTCGTGGAGGCAGGCGCGCGGCTCAACCGGCGGCCGGTGCAGCAGGCGCGGCCTCAATCATCGAGCGGCGCACCCGGCGTCACATCGAGCCGGCGCACACTGCCGCGCATGAACCACAGCATGCCCAACGCCGGCAGTGCCAACACGGTGGACACGATAAAAAAATCAGGCCAGCCGATCGACGCGGCCAGCACCCCGGCGAGCGGCCCGACCCAGACCCGGCCGACCGAGGCGAACGCGCTGAGCATTGCAAACTGGGTGGCCGTGAAGCGTTGCTGCGTCAGGCTCATCAAGAACGCCAGAAACGCCGCCGTGCCCATGCCGCCCGACAGGTTCTCGAAGGCGATCACCATCAGCAAGCCACCGTCCACCGGCGTGGCATGGGTGAGCGAGACAAAGCCCCAGTCAAAGGCCGGGATCAGCAGGCCGGGCAAGCTGCCCTTGCCATGCACCGCCAGCCACCAGAAACCCAGGTTGCTGGCGGCTTGCAAGATGCCAAACAGCATCAATGCCCGCCACAGCCCCAACCGCAGCATCAGCAGGCCGCCCAGCAGCGCGCCGCCCAGGGTCAGCCACAGCCCGATGATCTTGTTGACCACGCCCACCTCGGCCGAGGCAAAGGCCATCGCCTGCAGCAAAAACGGCGTCATCAGCGCGCCGGCAAACGCATCGCCCAGCTTGTAGAAGACGATGAACAGCAAGAACAAAGCCGCACCCGGCTGCGAAAAGTAGCTGCCCAAGCCGCCCAGCAAGGTCTCGAACCGCGCCCGCCGCGCAGCCCAGGCAGCCAGCGGCAGCGTAAAGGCCAAGCCGATCAGCAACGCCAGCAGGTCCACCCAACGGCCTTGCAATGCCGGGCTCAGCCGACCACCCGCCAGCCACGGCCCCAGCAGCGCGCTGGCCAGCGGCGTGAAGGCGTAGAGCGTGGCGAGATAGCCCACCGCCACCGCCGCCACCACCGCGACAAAACCCAGCAAGTCGTTGCGGGCGGGCGGCAACTGTTGCGGCACGCTGCCCTCGGGCGCCACCAGCCGGGGCAGGCGGGGCAAGGCGAGCGCCGAGAACACCGCCGCACCAGCCATGATCGCGGCCATCAGCCGGTAGACCTGCGGCCAGGTCCAGCCGCTGCCCTGCACCGTGTCGGTCCAGATCAAGGCCACCCCGCCCGACAGGATCATCGCCAGCCGGTAGCCCAGCACGTTGAGCGAGGCGCCCAGCCCGCGCTGGGCGGGCTGCAGCAGATCAGTGCGGTAGGCGTCGATCACCACATCCTGCGAGGCCGAGACAAAGGCCACCAGCACCGCCAGCAAGGCAAAGGCCTGCAGCGCGCCGCGCGGCGGCGTGGCCGCCAGCGCCCACAGCGCGGCTGCCAGACCGAGTTGGGTGAGCACCAGCCAGCCTCGGCGCCGGCCCAGTGCGGGCCAGCACTCGAAGCGGTCCATCAGCGGCGCCCACAGAAACTTGAAGGTGTAGGGCAGACCCACCAGGCTCAAAAAACCGAGCGTGGCGATATCCACCCCCTCACCGCTGAGCCAGGCCTGCAAGGCCTGGCCGGTGAGCGCCAGCGGCAGGCCGGAGGCAAAGCCGAGCACAGCCACCACGGCCAGCGCGTAGCGGCTGGCGAACTGACGCTGGGGGCGTTGCTGGCCGGAGGGGCCGGTTGCGGCCGGCAGCGCGGTGACGGTGGGCGTGTTCAAGATCGGTCGGCCGCAGCGGTCAGGCAGGCCGGGCGCCACCCGAGGCTGGCGGCGGCTCGCTCTTGCCCGGCCTCGGGTCGGCCAGCAACTGGTGGATCAACCCATCCTTCTCGACCCACTGCTGCTCGACCCAGGTACTCAAGCGCTGTCGGTAGGCCTTGTCGCCCACCGGGTCGCAGCCCAGCAGGTCGGTCGGAATCGGGCGCTGCTGCACCCGCACCGTCACCGCATCCAGCCGGCCGCACAGCAGGTCAGTGAAGGTTGGCGTGCCGTGCGAGTAGACGATGGTCACGTCCAGCAGCGCCTCGAACTGCTCGCCCATGGTGGCCAGCGCCGTGCCCAGGCCGCCGATCTTGGGCTTGAGCAGGTGCTGGTACGGGCTCGCCTGCGCGGCCTGCTTGGCATGCGTGAAGCGGGTGCCCTCGACAAAGTTGATCACCGAGGTGGGGATGCGCTTGAACTTCTCGCAGGCTTCTCGGGTGGCCTTGAGGTCGCTGTGGCGGGCGCCCTTGCCGCTGCCGCGTTTCATGAACGGAAAGTCCAGCGCCCACCAGGCCAGGCCGATCACCGGCACCCAGATCAGCTCGCGTTTCAAGAAGAACTTCAAGAACGGGATGCGGCCATGAAAGATGCGCTGCAGCACCAGGATATCGACCCAGGTCTGGTGGTTGGACGACACCAGGTACCAGCCCCGGGCGTGCAGCCCGTCCAGCCCTTGCACATCCCATTGCGCCGGGCGCACGGCGGCGATCCAGGCGTTGTTGATTGCCACCCAGGCTGCGGCAATGCCGGTCAGCACCCGGTCGCAGGCGCGGTGCACCGCACTGCCCGGCACCAGCAGCTTGACCAGGGCCGGCGGCACCATCAACAGGGTGCCGATGACGGTGTTGAGCGCCAGCGTGCTGCCAGTCAGCACACCGCGCAGGGCCGGGGGCAGGCGGGCCAGCATCAGCGCTTGGGGGCGATGCCGGCGGACCGGTCTCGGCAGGCCTCGCGGGCAGCTTCATCGCGCTCGGCGCCGCAGCGGGCAGCGGCGTCATTGACACCGCCGCCCGTGGTCTTTTTGCTGTTGACCCCGTCGTTGAGCGTGGGCTTGGCCGTGCCGGCCGCGCCTTTGCCCAGCGGGATGTTGAGCTGCGGCACGGGCTGTCCCTCAGGACGGGCTTGATCGGGCATGTTGGCCGTCTCGCGTTGGGTCGACGGCGTCATCGGCTTGGTCACCGGCTGGGTCACCGGCTTGACATCGGGTTGGGGAGTGGGCTGGGGGCCGGCTTGCTTGGCAGCAGGGGCCGAGGCGGCAAGCCCGCCGCTGCGTGCGGCAGCGGCTTGTGCGCCGGCAGTCAGGGGCGACAGCGCGAGCAGCAGCGCGAGCGTGAGCAGGAGACGGGTGTTTTTCATGCCCTCTATTCTGACCCCGCAAGGGTTGGCGCCGATCCCGCTTGCCGCAGGGCGGTGGCCAGTGTGCTGAGTTCTCGTTGGGCGGCCGGCTGCGGCCCATCGCCTCGCACGGTCATGTCGCCGTCGACCTACTGGCTCGGGCGCGCTTGTCCTACGCGCGGCGGCAAGGCTCGACGCTAGCCTGTGCTTCGGGTTTACCCACCCTGTCATGCTCACCGCCGTGGACGGTTTCTCGCACCGGTCTGAACCGGTCTCAACCGCCCCAATCGCCACCGGCCCTGCACGCTGCTTCGCCAGACGGCACCCTGAAATGCTCCCCAACGCCCGCTGAATGGCCAAACGTAACCCCCTTGCTGCCTGGACCCGGTTGATCGGCCGCAGCATGCAAACCGCAGTGCGCAAGCAGCTTCGTGCGGCGTCAAAGCCAGCCCTGCGAGTCGTCAAGAAAATCAGCCGACCGACGGTGAAGCCGGCGCGCAAGGCCAGCCCGACCTCCTCGGCTTCAGCGCCTGGCAGCCACTGGCACAAGGGCCTGGCGCTGGGGCCGGCCGGGGCGCGGCGCTATGCGTTGTTCCGGCCGCCCGGCCTGCAGCGCGATGAAGAACTGCCTCTGCTGGTGATGCTGCACGGCTGTGGCCAGGACGCAGCCGCCTTTGCGCGCAGCACCGGCATGAACCGGCTGGCCACCCGCGAGCGCTGCCTGCTGCTCTACCCCGAACAAGACCGCCTGGCCAATGCCCAGGGCTGCTGGAACTGGTTTGACACCCGCAGCGGCCGCGCCAGAGCCGAGGCACTGTCCATCCTGCAAGCCATCGACCAGGTCTGCCTCAGCCAGCCGGTGGACCGGAGCCGGGTGGTGATTGCCGGGCTGTCGGCAGGCGCCAGCCTGGCAGCACTGCTGGTGACACAACAGCCAGCGCGTTTTTGTGCGCTGATGATGCACTCGGGCGTGCCGCCCGGCACTGCCGACTCCGGCTTGTCGGCGCTTCGGGCGATGCGCGGCCGCAACCACACCGCAGCGCTGGTCGCCAGCCCGGCCAACATGGCCGCTGACTGGCCCGCGCTGCTGGTGCTGCAGGGCAGCGCAGACGGCGTGGTGGCACCCGCCAATGGCCGGGCTGCGGTCACGGCCTGGGCAGATGCGGCCGGCGCCAAGACGGGCCCGGCGCGGCAGGTCCAGCGTGGCAAGCGTTACCCGATGACGGTGACCGACAGCCGTTGTGCCGATGGCCGCACCGTGGCCACCCTGGTCGAGGTGGCCGGGCTGGGCCATGCCTGGAGCGGCGGCGCCGCCGGTCAGCCCTTCAGCGACCCCCGGGGGCCGGATGCGTCCCGCTTGCTGTGGGCGTTTGCGGTGCGGCAGTTTCGGGCCCCGCCGCGTCGTTGATCAACCGGCGTGAGCCGTAGGTGTTGGCGTAGACCCAGGTGAATTCAGCGCCCAGCAGAAAGATCTGCGCCGAGTAGTACACCCAGACCAACACCACCACCAGCGAGCCTGCCGCGCCAAATGCGCTGCCGATACCGCTGCGGCCGATGTAGAGGCCGATCAGCAACTTGCCCAGGGTGAACAGCCCGGCCGTGACCAGGGCGCCAACCATCACGTCGCGCCACTCGACCCGCACTCTGGGCATGATCTTGTAGATCAGCGCAAACACCACCGCCACCAGACAGAAACTGGCGACCGCATTGACCACCGCCGCCAGCGCCAGCCAGGCGCCGAAGGCGGGCCCCCACCAACGCCCCAGCATGTCCAGGCTGGCGCTGAACACCAGCGAGACCATCAGCAAAAAGCCGATCGCCAGGATCATGCCGAAGGACAGCAAGCGGGCCCGCAGCAACGTGATCCAGCCGGCGCTACGGTTGCGCGCCGGCACCCGCCAAATCCGATCGAGTGCGTCTTGCAGTTCGCCAAACACCGTTGTCGCGCCCAGCAACAACAGCAACCCGCCCATCGCGGTGGCCGCCGCGCCTTGCGCCGGATGGCGCACGCTTATCAACAGCGCCTGCACCGCGCCGGCACCCGCCTCGCCCATCAGCACCGCCAGTTGCGCCGCGATCTCGCCGCGCGCGGCCTGCTCGCCAAACACCAGCCCGGCCACAGCGATCACGATCAGCAACAGCGGCGCCATCGAGAACATCGTGTAGTAGGCCAGCGCCGCACCCATGCTGGGGCCATAGTCGTCTAGCCAGGCTTCAAACACTTGGCGGGTCAGGCGCCAGACGGCGTGCGGCCTCCAGGTCGGGGCGGGGGGTGGCAAGTCGGGCATGTTCTCGAGATCGCTGGATGGCGTGCTGGTAGGGCGGGCAGGGTGACATTCTGGCGGGGCGGGCGCGCTCGGCGCAGGCCGGCACAGCGGGCCGGCCGCACCATGCTGCGAGCGATCTTGCCGCAGTCTGCAGCGTGTTGGGCGCTGGGTCTGTCCGTTGTCGCACCCAGGCAGGCCCCGGGCCCCGGCGCCGAATTGGCGCTGTCAGGCCCGGCTGCTGGTACAAAGTGGCCCTGAGGCCGCCACCGAGCGGCGCCGTCCTAACCCCTGACGCATATTTGGAGACCCCATGGCGATCACTGTCCCGTTCGATCTGGCCTACGAGTTTGAGGTCAATGCACCCGCCGCCGAGGTGTTTGCAGTGCTGGCCGACGTGCCCAGTTCGGCCAGCCACTTCCCCAAGCTCAGCAAGCTGGTGGACCTGGGCAAGGGCGCTTACCGCTGGGAGATGGAAAAGGTGGGCACGGCCAAGCTCAACATCCAGACGATCTACGCGTCCAAGTACGTTGCCGACAAGAAAAAGGGCACGGTGGTCTGGACGCCGGTGGCGGGCGAGGGCAATGCCTCCATCGGCGGCAGCTGGACCCTCACCGACAAGAAAAAGTACACCCATCTGGTGCTCAAGATTGCCGGTGAACTCACCGTGCCGCTGCCCAGCCTGATGAAGGCCCTGGTGGCACCGTTTGCGATCAGCGAGAACGAAAAGCTGGTCGAGCGGTACATCGCCAACCTCTGCAAAGCCTTCGGCGGCGAGCACGGAGCCTGAGCGCTGAGGGGGCCAGCCAGTTTTTTCGTCCATCAAACCGTTAGCTGCAAAATAGTCGCGACTTTTTGCCAGTCTATGGCAATATGGTCGCATGCACCGCTACCTGGATGACCAGATACAGGCCGATCTGGCCCGCAAGCTGGTGGTCGTCACCGGCCCGCGCCAAGTCGGCAAGACCACGCTGGCCCGCCAGTTGATGGCGGGGCTTGAGCCCGCGCAGTACCTGAACTGGGACGTGGCCGCTGACCGGGCCGTATTGCAACGCCAGAGCTGGCTGCCGCGCAGCCGGCTGCTGGTGATGGACGAGATCCACAAGATGCCGGACTGGAAAGCCTGGCTCAAAGGTGTGGTGGACGGCCGCGCGCCACAGCAGGCCTTGCTGGTGACCGGCAGCGCCCGGATGGAGACCTTCCGCCAGAGTGGCGAGTCGCTGGCCGGGCGCTACTTTGCCTACCGCCTGCACCCGATCTCGGTGCGCGAATGGTGCGAGCAGCAACAAGCCCAGCCCGAGGACGCACTGGACCACCTGCTGGCGCGCGGCGGGTTCCCCGAACCCTGCCTGGCCGACGACGCTGTGCAGGCCGACCGCTGGCGCCAGCAGTACATCACCGATCTGGTGCGCGAGGACGTACTGGAGTTCTCCCGGGTGCAGGAGATCGGCACGATGCGGCTGTTTGTCGATCTGCTGCGCGAGCGAGTGGGTTCACCGCTGTCGCTGGCGTCCATCGCCCGCGATCTGGCGGTGTCGCCCACCACGCTCAAGCGCTACCTCGACATCCTGCAGGCGCTGTTCATCGTCTTCACGGTGCAGCCCTGGCACCACAACATCGCGCGCGCCATCCTGCAGTCACCCAAGGTCTACTTTTATGACATCGGCCTGGTGCGGGGAGGCGAGGGCGTGAGGCTGGAAAACGCGGTGGCCGCGATGCTGCTCAAGCAGGTGCAGTTCCAGGCCGACGCACTGGGCCAGGCCTGCGGCCTGCACTACGTGCGCACCAAGGACGGCGCCGAAGTGGACTTCGCGCTGTCCCGCGACGGCACGCTGACGTACCTGGTCGAATGCAAGCTCAGCGACGACCAGCCCCACCCGGCGCTGCGGCGCTTTGCGGGTGAATTCCCAGCCGCGCAGGCCGTGCAACTGGTGCGCCATTTGCGCCAGGAGCAGGACGTGAAAGGCCTGCGCATCACGGCCGCAGCGCCTTGGCTGGCGGGGCTGGCGGCTTGATCCAGCCCGAGGCTTGGCGCGCACCGCAATGGTCGAGAGAGTCGAAACATTGGCCCCGCGCGACCAAAAATCTCAACCCCAACCCGCCAACCCACCCCACCCGATGCGTCCAGACCTCATCCTCTACGGCTGGCAGCTGTCGTACTACACCGGCAAGCTGCGCAGCTACCTGCGCTACAAGGGCATCCCGTTTGACGAGCGCGAAGTCGACTTGCTGACGCTGGTCTGGCGCATCAAGCGCAAGACCGGCGAGGTGGTGATGCCGGTGCTGGTCACGCCCGAGGGCGAGTGGCTGCAAGACACCAGCGCCATCGTCGACCGGCTGGAGTTGCAGCAGCCGCAGCCCGCGATTGCGCCGGCCGGCCCGGTGTAGCGCTTTGCGTCGTCCTTGCTGGAGGCCTGGTGCGACGAGTGGTGGGTGCCCATTGCGATGCACACCCGCTGGAGCTACGCCGAGAACTACGCCTTGTTTGAGCGCGAGGCCGGCCACAGCCTGTTGCCGCGCGCCCCGGCCTGGCTGCAGCGCCGGGTGGTGGCGCGGATGGCCAACTCGTTGCGCGGCTATTTGAGCGCGGTGGGTGTGCGGGCCGAACAATTGCCGCTGCTCGACGGCTGGACCCGCCAGATGCTCGACCTGCTGGAGGCCCACTTTGCGCAGCAGGCTTACCTGTTGGGCGAGCGGCCCAGCCTGGGTGACTTTGGCCTGGCCGGCCCGATGATGGCCCACCTGGGCCGCGACCCCTGGCCGGCGCGTGAGTTGATTGCGCCCAGGCCGCAACTGCGGGCCTGGATCGCACGCATGACCGAACCACCACCGCCCCTGCTCGCGCCACCGCCCGGCCCCGGCTGGCTGGCGGATGACGCCATCGCACCCACGCTGGTGCCGGTGCTGCGCATGCTGCTGCAGTCCTTCGTGCCCCTGCTGGCAGGCATCAACCAGCAGGTCAAAGCCCTGCTGCCGGGCTGGCCCGCCGGCCAGCCGCTGCCCAGGGCGCTGAGCGATGTGGCGGTGCCGCTGGGCGATGGGGTGTTCCGGCGCGCCGCGATCCCCTACAGCCTGTGGATGGCCCAGCGCCCGCTGGACTTGTTTGCCGCGCTGCCGGCTGGCGACCAAACCCGGGTTCGCGCTTGGCTGACCGCCCTGGGCGGTGAGGGTTTGCTGGCGCTGGACTTGCCGCGCCTGCGGCGGCTGGGCCTGCGGGTGGTGCCGGCTTGACCACAGCGCCCATGGGCGGCAAGGCAAGCCGACCAGCCCCAGCCTTGTCCCGGTGGTGACCGACGCTCGGGGCGGCTGGCGTTACCTTCGCAATCCCTGGTCAGACGCAGCCCGCCTGACCGCTGAACCTCCAGGCGGTCCCCATGAATTTTGACCACACCCCCAAGGTACAGGCCCTGCAGGCCCGTTTGTGGGCCTTCATGAACGCACACGTGCTGCCGCGCGAAAGCGAGTACCACCAGCAACTCGATGCCTACCGCGCCGCCGGCAATGCCTGGCAGCCCAGCGGCGTGATCGAAGACCTCAAGCCCAAGGCGCGTGCCGCCGGGCTGTGGAACCTGTTCTTGCCCGAGTCCCGGCACGGTGCCGGCCTGACCAACCTGGAGTACGCGCCGCTGGCCGAGATCATGGGCAGCGTGCCGTGGGCCAGCGAGGTGTTCAACTGCTCGGCGCCCGACACCGGCAACATGGAGACGATCGAGCGCTACGGCCGGCAGGAGCACAAGGACCAGTGGCTGGCGCCGCTGCTGCGCGGCGAGATCCGCTCGGCCTTCTTGATGACCGAGCCGGCGGTGGCGTCGAGCGACGCCACCAACATCGAAACCGCGATCAAGCGCGACGGCGATGACTACGTCATCAACGGCCGCAAGTGGTGGTCGTCGGGCGCCGGTGACCCGCGCTGCCAGATCTTGATCGTGATGGGCAAGACCGATTTCGACGCACCGCGCCACAGCCAGCAGTCGATGGTGCTGGTGCCGATGAACACGCCCGGCGTCAAGGTGCTGCGCGCGGTCAAGGTGTTTGGCCGCGACGACGCGCCGCACGGCCACATGGAGGTTGACCTGGTCAACGTGCGGGTGCCCACGGCCAACGTGCTGCTGGGCGAGGGCCGGGGCTTCGAGATCGCGCAGGGCCGGCTCGGGCCCGGGCGCATCCACCACTGCATGCGCCTGATCGGCATGGCCGAGCGTGCTCTCAGCCTGATGTGCGGCCGGCTCGACGCCCGGGTCGCCTTTGGCAAGGAGATTTCGCGCCAGGGCGTCTGGCATGAGCGCATTGCCGATGCCCGCTGCAAGATCGACCAGGCCCGGCTGCTGACACTGCGTGCCGCCTACATGATGGACACCGTGGGCAACAAGCAGGCCAAGGCCGAGATCGCGATGATCAAGGTGGTGGCGCCGCTGATGGCCTGCGAGGTGATCGACATGGCGATCCAGGCGCACGGCGGCGGCGGTGTGTCGGACGACTTTGTGCTGGCCGGTTTTTACGCCGGTGCCCGCACCCTGCGCCTGGCCGATGGCCCGGACGAAGTGCACCGCGCCGCCATCGCCAAGCTTGAACTCGGCCGCCAGCGTGCGCTGCGCACCGGCCTGGCCGGGCCAGAGGTCGAGATGCCAATCACCCGGGGCAGCTGAAATTGCAGGCTCTCCGCCCCACCCCTTGAATTGACGAAAGAGAACTGACCATGAAAGCTGTTGTCTGCAAAGCCTGGGGCCTGCCCGACACCCTGGTGGTCGAGGACGTGCCCACGCCTCAGCCCAAGGCCGGCGAAGTGTTGATCAGAATAGCCGCCGCATCGGTCAACTACCCCGATGTGCTGATGATCCAGAAGAAGTACCAGGTCCAGCCCGAGCTGCCCTTCATCCCCGGCAGCGAGGTGGCCGGCACGGTGGCTGCGCTGGGCGAGGGGGTGACGAATGTCAAGCTGGGTGACCGGGTGATCGCCTTTGTCAGCCTGGGCGGATTTGCCGAACAGGTGGTGGCCAAAGCGGCCGGGCTGATTGCCATCCCGCCCGAGCTGGACGACGCCACCGCCGCCAGCTTTACCCTGGTCTACGGCACCTCGCACCATGCGGTGATCGACCGCGGTGAGCTCAAGGCCGGCCAGACCATGCTGGTGCTGGGTGCGGCGGGCGGTGTTGGCCTGGCGGCGGTGGAGATCGGCAAGGTGCTCGGCGCCAAGGTCATCGCCGCCGCGTCCACTGACGAGAAGCTGGCAGTGTGCAAGGCGCACGGCGCCGACGTGCTGATCAACTACAGCACCCAGGACCTGCGCGCGGCCGTCAAAGAGGCCACCGGCGGCCTGGGCCCGGACGTGATCTACGACCCGGTGGGTGGCATCTACGCCGAGCCGGCCTTCCGCTCGATTGCCTGGCGCGGCCGCTACCTGGTGGTGGGGTTTGCCAACGGCGAGATCCCCAGGCTGCCCGCCAACCTTATGCTGCTCAAGGGCGCCAGCATGGTCGGCGTGTTCTGGGGCGACCATGTGCGGCGCGACCCCAAGGCCAATGCCGCTGCGATGCGCGAGATGATGGGCTGGGTGGCCGAGGGCAAGCTCAAACCGCTGGTCTCGGCGCGCTACTCGCTGGCCGATACGGCCAAGGCTTTTGAAGCGCTGGCCGCACGACAGGCCACCGGCAAGATCGTGATCGAGCCCGGCCGCGCCTGATCAGCCCAGACCCTCAAAACCGACAAGGAGACGCCCCTTGAAAACCCAGATCACCGAGATGTTTGGCATCCAGCACCCGATCATCCAGGGCGGCATGCACTTTGTCGGCTTTGCTGAACTGGCCGCTGCGGTGTCCAACGCAGGCGGGCTGGGCATCATCACCGGGCTGACCCAGCGCACGCCCGAACTGCTGGCCAAGGAGATCGCGCGCTGCCGCGAAATGACCGACAAGCCGTTTGGCGTCAACCTGACGTTTTTGCCCACGCTGTCGTCACCCGACTACCCCGGCTACATCAAGGCCATCATCGACGGCGGAGTCAAGGCGGTCGAGACGGCCGGCAACAACCCGCAAAAATGGCTGCCGGCGCTGCACGAGGCCGGCATCAAGGTGATCCACAAGTGCACCTCGGTGCGGCACTCGCTCAAGGCCGAATCGATTGGCTGCGACGCGGTCAGCGTGGACGGTTTTGAGTGCGGCGGCCACCCGGGCGAGGACGACATCCCCAATTTCATCCTGCTGCCGCGCGCCGCCGATGAGCTGAAGATCCCGTTTGTGGCCTCCGGCGGCATGGCTGACGGCCGCTCGCTGGTAGCGGCGATGGCGCTGGGGGCACAGGGCATGAACATGGGCACCCGCTTCATCGCCACGAAAGAAGCACCCGTGCACGACAAGGTCAAGCAGGCCATCGTGGCCGCCAGCGAGCTGGACACCCGGCTGGTGATGCGCTCGCTGCGCAACACCGAGCGCGTGCTGCGCAATGATGCGGTGGACCGATTGATCGCCAAAGAGAAGGCATTGGGTGCCAGCCTGAAGTTTGAGGACATCATCGACGAGGTGGCCGGCGTCTACCCGAAGATCATGCTTGAAGGCACGATGGACGCGGGCGCCTGGTCCTGCGGCATGGTGGCCGGTCTGATCCACGACATCCCCACCTGCAAGCAGCTGATCGACCGCATCATGGCCGAGGCCGACGCCATCATCCGCCAGCGGCTGATGGGTTTTCTGACGGCTTGATGGGCGCAATCCTCCCGGCTTGAAGGCCGCGAGCCTCCCGGCTAGACGGGCGCAAGCCTCCCGGCTTGGGGGGCTTGGCGGGATCAGCCCAGGGCCAAGAATTCAACCCAGTTGCCGTCCGGGTCGGCGACGATGGCGATGTGGACGCCGGGCCGGATCTCGCGCTCGGGCATCACCAGCTTGTGGCCGGCGTCAACGCAGGTCTTGACGGTCTCGGCCAGGTTGCTGATCGTGATGGTCCAGTAGCGGTAGCCCGCAGCGCCCTGGATACCGCCCGGCGCGGCGGCGGCTGGCACCGCAGGCAGCACCACCAGCTTGATCAGGCTGCTGCCGCACAGCAGCCGGTGCATCACACCCACGCCGCCGGGCATGGGCATCTCGCCTTGCAGTGCCAAACCCAGCACGTCACGGTAGAACGCCAGCATCGCCGGGCCGTTGGTGGTGACGATGCCCAGGTCGATGGCGGGTTTGGTGATGGTCATGCCCATGCGAGTCTCCTCAAATTGTTCGGGAGCCTCACTCTGCCTGCCGCCGCGCGGAGCGGCAGTCGCGCACGGGACCTGAACGGCCGGGCCGGGCGCGGGGCCGAGCCCAAGGCCGAGCTCAAGGTTTTTTGGCGAGGCGCATCACGTCGCCATCGCGCCGCATCGAGAAGCGGCCGAGAAAGCTGTTGCCCAGCAACACCATCGGCATGTCCGAGGGCAGCACCACGGCCTCGACGTTGGCCACCTCCACCGGGCCCAGCCGCACGGAGGTCAGGTTGATGATGTAAACCGGCACCGGGCCGTTGGCGGTGGCGCTCAGGGCGGGTTTGCCGCGTTTCCAGTCCAGGCCGATGCGGTTGGCCTCGCCCTGGCTGAGCGCGATGGTGGTGGCGCCGGTGTCGACCAGAAACTGCACCGCCGCTCCGTTGATCGCGCCGGCGCCCGAGAAGTGCCCACCCGGGCCTATCGGCAGCACGATCTCGCTGTCAGCGGCAGGCCCGCCTTTGGCCCCACCCCCGCCGCCGTCCACCCGCGCCGGTGCCGCACCCAGCGTCAAGGTGATGCTGCGGCCCGCCACCTCGACCACCGCCTGCCCGTCCGCCAGCCGGCGCAGCGTCACGCCCTGGCTGCTCGCGCCCAGCGCCAACATGCGCGGCTGGCCGTCGATCATCAGCAGCGCCTTGTCGCTGCCCATGCTGCCGGCCAGGCTGACGTTCTGACCCCAGGCCGGGATGGCACCCAGCGCGGCACCCAGCGCTGCCGTGAGCAGCAACAAACCCCGCCGCGCCCCATACCGCATCGACGCGGCACGGCGCGCGCACCTGGGCAGCTCAATCACGAAAGTTGTTGAACGCCAGCGGCAGGTCGGCCACGTCCTTGCGCAGCAGCGCCATGGCCGCTTGCAGGTCGTCGCGCTTGCCACCGGTCACCCGCACGCTGTCGCCCTGGATCGCGGCGGCCACCTTGAGCTTGCTTTGCTTGACCAGGGTCTGGATCTTCTTGGCGGTCTCGCTGTCGATGCCTTGCTTGATCGGCACTGTCAGCCGCACCTTGTCGCCGCCCATCTTCTCGATCTTGGCGCTGAAGTCGAGAAATCGCACATCCACCCCGCGCTTGCTGAGCTTGGCGGTGAGCAGATCGCGCACCTGCGCGATCTGGAAGTCGCTGTCGGCATGCAGTTGCAGGCTGCGGTCCTTGCCGGCCTCGACGTGCTCGATGCGCGCGGCAGAGCCTTTGAAATCGAAGCGCGTGCCGATCTCCTTGTTGCTCTGCTCGAGCGCGTTGCGCAGCTCGACCAGGTTGGGTTCTAGAACGGTGTCGAAGCTGGGCATGGCGGTCCGGTGTGGGCATGACAAGAGTCCAAAATTTTGCCATGCGCTGGCCGCTGGTGGTGGCTGTTTGCAGGCCTCAGACAAAGCCCATGCGCTGCAGCAGGGCCCGGGCGGTGGCGAGGTGCTCACGCAGGGCGGCGGCAGCGCGGCTGCAGTCGAGCGCCAGGTAGTCCTCGCACTCGATTTCAATCTGCTGGGCCTGCAGCCGGATGCTGCGCAAGCCCATGCTGGCTGCCGTGCCTTTGACCGCATGCGCCAGACCGGGCAGGGCTTGGGCCTGCCCGGCATCCAGCGCCGCCAGCAAGGCGGCCTGGCTGCCTGAGCCCGAGCCTTCATTCAAAAAGCCCCCCAGCACCGTGCGGTAACCCGCCAGCGAGACGCCGACGCAGACATCGCCGATCACCGCCATGTCCAGGTGCCGGGCGACATCCGCAGCGCGGAAGCGTCGGCGCGGGCCGGCCGCCAGGGCCGCCGATCCGGCAGGCTCAGGGGCCGATGGTTCGGCAGTGGCGTGGGCATGGCGAGGGTCGGGGTTGGGCAGGTTCATGGCGGGCTCGGCGGTTGGCGCGGGCAGGCCTGCAGCAAGCGAACCGCGGCCCGCGCACTGAACATGCTCACCAGCAAAGCCCGTATATCGTCCGCTTGAACCGGTTTTGTACGGCATTACTTCATGCCAAGGGCCAAGCTGATGGCGCGGGGCGCAGAAAAGATCGCGGCGGCTCAGGCAAGCGCCGGAAATGCGCCGGCAATGCGCCGGCAATGCGCGGCCAATGCGCCGGCACAGCGCTGCGCTCAACAGCGCCAGCGCATCGCAGGACGGCACCGCCCGCGCATCCCGCAAGGGCCGACCGAGCGCTGGCCAACGTAGGCCAAAATCGGCCGATGTCCAGCCCCGCAACCCTGCTTGAGATCAGCCACGGCTGCAGCCTGCGTGCGCTCAACAGCTTTGGCCTGCCGGCCACGGCGGGCACGCTGGTGCACATCCGCAGTGATGCCGACGTGCGCCGGGTGCTGGACCACCCGGCGCTGGGCATTGCGCCCAAGCTGGTGCTGGGCGGTGGCAGCAACCTGGTGCTGACCCGCGACCCGCAGGCCGTGGTGCTGCAGGTGGAGGTGATGGGTCGGCACCTGGTCGAGACCCGCGACGACGCCTGGATCGTCGAGTTCGGCGCCGGTGAGTCCTGGCATGGCGCGGTGGCCTGGACGCTCGACCAGGGCTGGCCCGGGCTCGAGAACCTGGCACTGATCCCCGGCACGGTGGGCGGCGCGCCGGTGCAAAACATTGGCGCCTACGGCATCGAGCTGGCCGACCGCTTCGAGTCGCTCGACGCGGTCGATCTGGTCACCGGCCGCAGCGTCACGCTGAACGCCCGCGCCTGTGCCTTTGGCTACCGTGACAGCGTGTTCAAGCAGACCGGTTTTGGCGGGCTGGCCGGCAAGAGCCTGGTCACCCGGGTGCGGCTGCGCCTGCCCCGGCCCTGGCAGCCGGTGCGTGCCTACCTCGACATCGAACGCCGGATGGCCGAGACCGGCAACCTGGCGCCGGATGCCCGCACCGTGTTCGACTGGGTCTGCGCGATCCGCCGCGCCAAGCTGCCCGACCCGGCCCTGCTGGGTAACGCGGGCAGCTTTTTCAAGAACCCGGTGGTCAGCGCCGAGCAGTGCCGCGACATCATCGGCCGCGACCCGCACCTGGTGCACTACCCGCTGGCCGACGGCCGGTTCAAGCTGGCCGCGGGCTGGCTGATCGATGCCTGCGGCTGGCGCGGCAAGCGCGTCGGCGGCGCCGCGGTCTACGAGCGCCAGGCGCTGGTGCTGGTCAACCAGGGCAACGCCACCGGCGCCGAAGTGCTGACGCTGGCGCGGGCGATCCAGGAGAGCGTCTACGGCCGCTTTGGCATCCGGCTGGAGCCCGAGCCGGTGGTGGTGTAGCCCCGTGTTCGACAGGGCACTGGCCAGCCCTGCGACCGGGCGCCTGCCGGACTGCACGGGGAGGACAATGCCGGCCATGAGCACCTCTCCAAAGCCACCCGCCAAGCCCGTCGCCGGCGGCACCCGCAAGCCCGCCAGAACCCAAGCGCCCTCCAGCGGCGCTGCGGCCACTGCCCAGACGGCAGCCGGCGCCGCCGCCCTGGCCGGCCCGGGCGAGCACGCGCCCCTGAGCGAGCAGGAGCTCGACAGCCTGCAGGCTCTGATGGACAGCCTGCCCGACACGTTGGAGCCGCTCGACACGGTGATGATCGACGGCTACCTCTGCGGCGTGCTGCTGCAGCCCCAGCCGGTGCCCGAGGAGCGTTGGCTGGCGCACATCGCCGATGTCGAGGGCCGCACGCCGCCCAAGCGCTTTGATGCCGGGCTGATGCGCCGCCTGGTGCTGCGCCGCTACAGCGAGCTCAACCGCGCCATCGCACAGCGCCAGTGGTTCGACCCCTGGGTCTATGAGTTGGACGACCAGGCCACGCCGTCCGAGACCGTGCTGCCCTGGGTGGCGGGCTTTGCGACGGCGGTGGACTTGTTCACCACCTTGATGGACCGCCATGAGGCCAAGCTGCTGGAGCCGCTGGCCACGCTCTACCGCCACCTCGACCCCGACGACCTGGAAGACGCCGAGGAACTGCTGGCCGAAATCGAGACCCTGGCACCGCCCGAGACCCTGGTCGAGGCGGTGGAAGACCTGGTGCGCAGCGTGCTGCTGATGGCCGATGTGTCACGGCCCCAGCCCACCGGGCGCCAGAGCACGCCGCACCCCGCGCTGGCGCGGCGGGTGGCGTCGGCCAGCCGAGGCGCTGCTGGGCAAGGGCCGGCAGACAACACCCGTGCGGCCGGTGAGCGACCCCGGAGACCGGTGGGCCGGCCGCGGGTCGGGCGGTAGGCGCGCGGTAGGCGTCCGGGCGGGCCAGCGCTGACGACCCGGCGGGCGCCATCCTTCAGCCGGTCTTCCCGCTGCCTTCAGCTGGCGATCAGGTCGACCGTATGGGTTTCTATCGGCTCGGCCTCCCAGCGTCGCTTGAGCACCAGCATCAGCGTGTAGTGACCCGCGCGCTCGGCCCGCAGGTGAAAGACCTGCTGCCCCGCGTCGCCGACCTGCGCGTTGGCTGGCGCGGCGAACTCGCTGCCCAGCAGCACAACGCCGTCGGGCAGCGGGTTGGGCTGCCACATGTAGCCGGTGCTGGGGCTGCAGCCCAGGGCGATGTCGAAAACCGCCCCGGCCACCACCTTCAACACCGCCGGCCCCGGCTGGCGGCGGTCATGGTCAGGCGTACCACTTGTGGTAGAGGGCTGAATCGGTGCCCTCGACAAAGCAGTCGAGCCGACCCGCGGCCCATGAACTCACGCCCACCCCCGAGGACAGCACTCCGCCCAGGTCTTCCTCGCCGCTCCAGGTCGAGCCGTCCCACCACTTGTGCATCATGTGGAAGCTGGCGCCCGGGTAGAACACGTCGATACGGTTCGGGCCCCAGGACTCGGCGCCGGGATCGCCGCCGACATAGCCGCGCAGGTTTTCCCAGCCGCTCCAGGCCGAGCCGTTCCACCACCGGTGGTACAGGCTGCTGTCGGTGCCCTTGACGAAGCAGTCGAGCCGGTTGGGCGCCCACGACGAAACCGCCGGCGCGGAGTCACACACGCCGCCCAGGCTTTCCCAGCCGGCCCAGTGGCTGCCGTCCCACCACAAATGCCACATCGCCGAATCCATGCCACGGGCGAAAACGTCGATGCGGTTCGGGCCCCAGGAGACAGCGCAGGGATCGGACGACAGCATGCCGCCCAGGTTCTCCCAGCCGCTCCAGCCGCCCTGGTACCACTTGTGGTACAGCCGGTGGTCGTAACCCACCACGAAAATGTCGAGCCGGCCTGCGGCCCAGGAGCAGATCGCCGGCGCGCCCTGGAGGCCGCCACCCAGGCTCTCCCAGCCCTGCCAGTTGGCGCCGTCCCACCAGCGGTGGAAGCAGGCGGAATCGGTTCCACGCGCGACCACGTCGATGCGGTTGTTGGCCCAGGAGGTGGCGCTGGGCTTGGAGGTGATGACGCCACCCAGCCCTTCATAGCCGTGCCAGGCCGGGCCGGCCGCCGGAATCACGACGCCAGTGGCGGTGCCGAAGGGGTAGGCGTCGAACTTGCACTCGCCGTAGGCGATCTTGAAGAATCCGGACATGCCCCAGCTGGTGTCCCACGAATTCTTGGCGATCCAGCATTGTTCGGCTTCCGAATAGCCGATGACCTCAACGCAATGGCCGCCCACGTAGGCACCGGTGACATGGTGGTAGACGCCGCTGCTGTACGAGTAGAAGTCGTCGTAGACATCGAACGACGCCGCGCAGGGGCCGGAGTTGCTGAGGTAGTTCTTGCGGTCCACCAGGGCCGTGAGCTGGCCGTGCGAGCTGATCTTGACCGCCGACGCGGCGCGGTTGGGCACATTGCCGCAGTGGGGTACCCACAGGTGCGAATTCGGGTCGACCACGGGCGGGTTCTCGAACGCCGCCATGTAAGGGAACAAGGCATCGGGCACGACGCCGCGCACCTGAATCTGTTCGAGGCAGTCGTTGGAGTTCCAGCCGCCGCAGCTCGGGCCATGCGACGAGCAGAAATGCGAGTCGGCCTCCGAGAGGTCGAGCAACTGGCCGCGTTCGATCGAGGCCATCGACTCGACCAGCGCGGTGCAGCAAAACGAGACGCAGGAGCCGCAGTTCTTCTGGTTCTTGACCGAGGTGACATGGTTGCCGTTGTGGCTGCGCCAATCGACGGCAGGGGCGAATGCCGGAGCCGAAGCACTGAAGGATTGCGGCGCGGTCGCCGCCGCAGTCTCAGCCGGCGTGATGATCGCGCCGAGCATGGCCTTTTTGTCTGCGTCAGACAGCAAGGAATGCGGCGTTGCGCGGGCCTGCCAGCGTGCCTTGCCCTGCGTGAGCTTGGCTGCGAGCGTCTTGGTGTCGAGGATGGGCATGATCTCTCCAGGAAGCGGCACGCAAGTAGCGCCGCCGTAGCCTGGTGGCGACGAGCCCGGGGTGCGTGCGCCGAGCGGGTTTGCCTCACTCTAGACCTCCTAATTCTGGGTGTGTGCGCACTCCCCCTAGCTTGAGGCGAAGCTCAACCGAAGAATGTGTTAGCCAATGCAAATGTCTTCGCGATGGCCAGGTCAAGCGCCCGCGCCAAACACCCGCTGAGCATGGAGGCCCAGGCCTTGCGCCACGCTGGCAAACCGGTCACCGCGCATCACTTTTGCCGCCGGAAAGCGCACCGCGATGCGCTCGGCCAGCGGCAACAGACCGGTTGAGCCGCCGGTGAAGTACAGCGCGTCCACCCGTTCGCGGGCCAGGCCGGCCTGGCGCAGGGTGTCGTCGGCGGCGGCGGCGATGCGGTCAAAGTCGGCCCCGGCGGCGTTGATCGCGTCGGCCTCGCTCAAGCGCACCGCCAGCCCGGCCTCCAGCAAGCCCAGGTCGATCTCGGCCGTGCCGCCGCCGGCCACCTCGATCTTGGCGACTTCGGCGCGGGCGATCAGGCCGTGGCCCAGGTGCTCGGTGATCACCGTCATCAACCGGGCATGCTGGCGCGCATCGGCGTAAAAGGTCTTCATGCGCGCCAACTCGGCGACCCGGCCCGGCGCGTAGACGGTGTTGATCAAGTGCCAGGTCGCCAGGTCAAAGTAGGCCCGGCTCGGCACCTCGCGCCCGGTCGGGCCCTGAGCCCGGTAGCCGCAGGCCGGCAGGATCGTCGCCAGCTCGATGTGGCGGTCGAAATCGGTGCCGGCGATGTGCACGCCGTGGTTGGCCAGGATGTCGGCCCGCCGGTCGATGCGGGCCCGGCGGGCCGGCCCGACCCGCACCAGCGAGAAGTCCGACGTACCGCCGCCGATGTCGGCCACCAGCACCACCTGCTCGCGGTCGACCGTGGTCTCGTAGTCGAGTGCAGCGGCGATGGGCTCGTATTGAAAACTGATGTCGGCAAAGCCGACCGCGTGGGCGGCCTCGGTCAGGGCGGCCTGGGCGGCCGCGTCGCGCTCGGCGTCATCGTCGACAAAAAACACCGGCCGGCCCAGCACCACCCGATCGAGAGAGTGACCGGCTTGCCGCTCGGCCAGGGTCTTGAGGTGGCGCAGGTAGCCGGCCACCACGTCGAGGTAGCGCACCGCGCGGCCACCGCCGACCTCGGTGGCCTGGGTTGCCAGGGTCGAGCCCAGGATGCTCTTCATCGAGCGCATCAGCCGGCCTTCGATGCCCTCGACATAGGCCGCCACCGCCGCGCGGCCGTAGTGGCGCTGCGGCTCCTGGTGCGCCGCCAGGCCCTCGACGGCGTAGAACACGGCAGTAGGCATGGTGCGCTGGCCGGATTCGAGTTCAACCAATTGCACGCCGGGCGTTTCACCGGGCCGCGACGGCAGGGCGATGGCCGAGTTGGAGGTGCCGAAGTCGATGGCGCAGACCCGGGACGCGCCGGGCCGGGACGGGCGGACGGAGGTCTCACGCGCCGGGACGGCGCGGACCGGGTTTGCGGGAGCGGCTGGAGCTGCGGGCATCGGTTGGGGAAAGGTGAACAGCACGCCAGTGCGGCGCGAAGGGGCGCGATTCTAGGGGCGCCGCGCGGCCAGCTCGGCCTCAGGCCAGACCAGCCAACCAGTCCTGCAACAGGGTGTTGACCACCCCGGGCTGTTCCCAGGTCAGCATGTGGCCACACTCGGCCAGCAGGTGCAGCGTTGCATCCGGCAGCCCGGCGGCGATTTCGCGGGCACATTCGGGCGGGGTCAGCAGGTCATCGACACCGCCCACCACCAGCACCGGGCAGGTCACCGCGCCAAGGTGGGGCCGCAGGTCGGTGCGCGCCATCACCGCCCGGTTCTGCCGGATCAGCCCGGCGGCGCCCGTCCGCAACACCATCGCCACGTAATCGCCCACCAGCAGCGCAGCATGGCGCGGATGAAAGGCAAACATCGCATTGGTGCGGATCAGCGGTTCGACCGTGCCTTGCTCGAACTGGGCAATGGCCTGGCTGCGCAGCGCCAGCAGCGCTGGCGTGTCGGGCCGGGCGGTGCTGCCCAGCACGGCCAGGCCGCGCACCCGGGCCGGCGCCTGGCGCTGCGCTTCGAGCGCCAGCATGCCGCCCATCGAGCAGCCGGCCAGCACCAGCTCGCCAGGGTGCTCGGCCAGCAGCAGCGCGGCCATCGCGGGCAGCGTGGCGGCACGGCTTTGCACATCGGCCACCACCGGTGAGTAGGCGGCCAATGCCCCCAGCTGGTGGCGCCACAGCGCGGCGTCGCAGGCCATGCCGGGCAACAGGATCAAGCTTGACATCAGAGAACTCCGTGCGGTGCCGACGGCGGGTGCAAAGCCCGGAGGGCCAGGCGCGCTCAACCCCCGGGTTTGACAGGCCGAGCCGGGCACAGCGCTTGCACCTGGATGTGCCTACCCCACCCGCAGCGCCGCATGAAGACCTTCATCCGTGCCATTCAATGCTGGGCACCTACGGCCGACCGCACAAGCACCGTGGGCTGGTGGTTGAAGACCTACTCTTTGCCTTTGAAGACGATCTCGGGCATGGGCGGGCCGGGGTGTGAGATGAAAAACGGGCGAAAAGCGGGCGAAATGTGGGCAGCCAAGGACGACCCGACAAGCGCTGCCGGGCAAACCAGGTGGGTTCGCAGGCCAAGGCAGTCGGCAATCGTGGCTGCTGGGTGCTCGCTTTGGCACTGGCCTGCCCCAACGCCAGGATGCAGTGCAGCGCCGCTCCGCTCAGCGCCGTAGCGACGCTGTCCCGGTGGCCGCCAAGCGCATCAGCGGCAACATCGGTGAGGGTGCGGTGATCCGGGCATCAAACGGGTGCGACACGGTGCCCACGGCGGCCAGGATACGGCGCACGTAGTCGCGGGTCTCGGCGTAGGGCGGCACGCCCCGGTAGCGCTCAACCGCGCGCTCGCCGGCGTTGTAGGCCGCTGCCACCAGCATCACGTCGCCCTCAAAGTAGGCCATCAGCCAGCGCAGGTAGGCCATGCCGCCCCGGATGTTCTGGGCCGGGTCCATCAGCTTGCGCACGCCAAAACGCGCGGCCGTGTCCGGGATCAGCTGCATCAGCCCCTGTGCCTGCTTGGGCGAGACCGCATTCGGGTTGAAGTTGCTCTCGGTCGCCATGATCGCCAGCACCAGTTGCGGTGTGAGCTGGTAGTCGGGCGCGATCAGACGCACATAGTTGACGATGGGTGCAGGCGCGTTGGCGGGCAGCGGCGGCGCGGCGGCAGCGGCGATCTGGGCGGCGGTGCTGGCACCTGCATTGACGCCGATTTGCCCCGGTCGGCCCGGGCGGGTGGCCGACATGGCCACCAGCGGCGGCGGCTTGGGGGGCTCGATGGCGGGCGGATGCAGGCAAGGCGGCGGCGCGCCCAGCGGCGTGCCGATGGCTGCGGCCATGCGCTGGGCCTGCGGCAGGCCTTGCTCGGCCGCCGCCTGAAACAAATGGGCGGCCTGGGCGTCGTCGCGCTCGATGCCGCGACCGTTGGTCAGCATCCAGGCCAGGCTGAACTGGGCCTCGGCGTCGCCCTGCTGGGCCGCCTGGCAATACAGCGTGGCGGCCCGCGCCGGGTCGCGCGGAGAGCCGCTTTCACCGTGCTCCAGGGCTTGCGCCTCCAGCCGCCAGCGCTGCACCTGGGCCGGCACCACCAGGCTGAGCGGTGGCAGGGGCGTCACCAGCGGCGCTGGCAGCGCGGCCAGGCTGGCGGCCAGTTGCTCGTCGAGCAGGGTCTGCGCCTGGGCCGGGCTCAGCGCGCCCAGCGTCAGCAGCGAGGCCAGCACCACGCCTTGCGCAGCCGACCGCAACCCATGGGGGGTACGGCTTACCCGCCTGGTCTGCCAGCCGCCCCAGCCCGCTGCTGCGTGGCAGGCGGTGACAAAGCGGGTCATGCGGAGTGTGGGCACGGGGCAGGTGGATCAGCAAGCAACCCATCAATGTAGCCGGCACCAGTGGCGCTGGGTTGACAGGTACCCCGCGCTTGAGGGGGATGCAGGCTGCACAACCGGGGCGGTGCGCGACTTTGCGCACAGGTGCGCAGCATGTCAACGGCACGGCAACCGTTGACAAGCCTGCTCGAAAACCGCGATTGAGCCGCTGCATGCTGCCCCTAGACTGTGCTCCCGACCGTCCGGCGCCGTCCGGCGGCTTTTGCCGGGCCCCCCTCAGGCAGCCCCCAACATCCCAGGAGAAACCGACATGACCCGCGACACCAGCCAATGGCGCTTCGAGACCAAATCCGTGCACGCCGGCTACACGCCCGAGGCCACCACGCATGCGGTGGCGGTGCCGATCTACCAGACCGCCGCCTATTCGTTCGACAGCGCCCAGCACGGCGCTGACCTGTTCGATTTGAAGGTGGCGGGCAACATCTACACCCGCATCATGAACCCGACCCAGGCGGTGCTGGAGGAGCGGGTGGCGGCGCTGGAGGGCGGCATCGCCGCGCTGGCGGTGGCCTCGGGCCAGGCGGCGGTGACCTACGCCATCCAGACCATCGCCGAGGCGGGCGACAACATCGTCTCGAGCAGCGCGCTGTACGGCGGCACCTACAACCTGTTTGCCCATACCCTGCCGCAATACGGCATCAGCACCCGCTTTGCCGACTACCGCAACCCGGCCAGCTTTGAGCCGCTGATCGACGCCAAGACCAAGGCGATCTTTTGCGAGAGCCTGGGCAACCCGTCGGGCAACGTCACCGACATTGCCGCACTGGCCGAGATCGCGCACCGCCACGGCATCCCGCTGATCGTCGACAACACCGTGCCCAGCCCGTATCTGTGCCGGCCGTTTGAACACGGCGCCGACATCATCGTGCACTCGCTCACCAAGTACCTGGGCGGCCACGGCACCAGCATCGGCGGGGCCATCGTCGATTCGGGCAAGTTCCCGTGGGCCAACTACCCTGAGCGCTTCAAGCGCCTCAACGAGCCCGATGTCAGCTACCACGGCGTGGTCTACACCCAGGCGCTGGGCGCGGCGGCGTACATCGGCCGGGCCCGGGTGGTGCCGCTGCGCAACATGGGCGCGGCGATATCGCCGTTCAACGCCTTCTTGATCCTGCAAGGCATCGAGACCCTGGCGCTGCGCATGGACCGGATCTGTGCCAACACCCTGGTGGTGGCGCAGTACCTCAAAGACCACGCCAAGGTGGGCTGGGTCAACTACGCGGGCCTGGCCGAGCACCCCGACCACGCGCTGGCGCAGACGCTGATGGGCGGCCGGCCGTCGGGCCTGCTGACCTTTGGCGTCAAGTCTCCCGCCGGTGAGGGCCGGGTTGCCGGGGCCCGGTTCCTGGATGCGCTGCAGTTGTTCACCCGGCTGGTCAACATAGGCGACGCCAAGTCGCTGGCCACCCACCCGGCGTCCACCACCCACCGGCAGCTCACGCCGGACGAGCTGGCGCAGTCGGGTGTCACCGAAGACACCGTGCGGCTGTGTGTGGGCATCGAGCACATCGACGACCTGCTGGCCGACTTGGACCAGGCGCTGGCAGCGGTGTAGCCGGGCCGCTTTGCAGCGTCAGACCCGCGGCGCGGGTCGCAACCGCCAACCGCTGCCGAGGCGCCTTGATCCGGCCACCCCGCCATCCTGACCAACTCCGTACCGGGCAGACTTACCTACGACGGTAAAGTTGTCTTTTGAACTAATGAGAGTTAATTTGTACCGGTGGGTCTACATTCTGGCTTGTCATCAATTCGCCTGACAAGCAAACCGGAGTTGGACTCATGAAGAAATTTTTGATGGTCGCGGCACTGTCGCTGAGCGCAGTGGCGGTGCAGGCCAAGGACATCGTCGATACGGCGGTTGCCGCCGGCAATTTCAAGACCCTGGCCACGGCACTGACCGCCGCCGGCCTGATCGACACACTCAAGGGCAAGGGCCCGTTTACCGTTTTTGCGCCGACCGACGAAGCATTTGCCAAGGTGCCCAAGGCTGACCTGGACGCGTTGCTGGCCGACAAGGCCAAGCTCACCGCCGTGTTGACCTACCACGTGGTGCCGGGCAAGGTGATGGCCAAGGACGTCAAGGCCGGCAAGGTCAAAACGGTGCAAGGCAGCGAAATCACCGTCACCACGGCCGGCGGTGTGATGGTCGACAAGGCCCGGGTCACCGCCACCGACATCGTGGCCGACAACGGCGTGATCCATGTGATCGACAGCGTGATCATGCCCAAGTAAACCGGCTCAAAGCCCGGCTCCTACACCTGTCGGTGCCGGGCCCAGACGCTCAACGGGCTGCCTGTTTGTCAGGGCAGCCCGTTGGCTTTTTGGCCACTGCGCCCCGGCTCAGCGTGCTGCAGGCAATCGCTCGGTCACCGCTGCATTGACCATGTTGCGCAGCACCGACCGGTACGGCACCCGCTGCCGTGGGCTTTGCATCATGAAGACCACAAACAAGTCTTGCGCCGGATCGACCCACATGTAAGTGCCGCCGGCGCCGCCCCAATAGAACTCGCCAGGCGAGGCCGGGTAAGCCGCCTCGCCGGCGCTGGTACGCACCGCAAAACCCAGGCCGAAGCCGTAACCCGGGCCGGGCAGGTACAACGGTGTCTTGAGCACTGCAGGGCTGAGGTGGTCGGTGGTCATGAAGGCCAGCGTGGCCGGGCTGAGGTAGCGCTTGCCATCGAGTTGTCCGCCGTTGCGCAGCATCAGCAAGAAGCGCGCGTAGTCGGGCGCGCTGCTGACCAGGCCGCCGCCACCCGACTCCATCGGCATGGTCTGGCGCGGGTCGAACACCGGCGCGTTGACGCCGATCGACCGGTCATCCGGCCAGGGCTCGGCGATGCGGGCCTGGCGTGCCGGCTCGGGCACATAAAACGTGGTGTCGGTCATGCCCAGCGGGTCGAGCAACCGGGCCTTGAGATGTGTGTAGAGCGACTGGCCGCTGGCGACCTCGATCACCCGGCCCAGTACGTCGGTCGAGTTGCTGTAATCCCAGGTGCTGCCGGGCTGGTAAGCCAGTGGCATCTGGGCGATGCGGTCGGCAAACTCGGCAATGGTCTGGTTGCCGCCGGCGCTGATGTTGGCGTCCTGGTAGGCCTTCTTGACCAGGCCGTCACCAAAAAAGCCGTAGGTCAGGCCCGAGGTGTGGCGCAGCAGGTCTTGCACCGTCATGGCACGCCGGGGCGCCACCAAGTCCAGGGTCTTGTTGCCCTGGGCATCGGTTTTCTCGATCCCCACCTTGACATTGGCAAAAGCCGGGATGTAGCGCGACACCGGCGCCTCCAGCAGCAACCTGCCGTCTTCGACCAGCATCATCGCGGCCACGCTGACGACGGGCTTGGTCATCGAGTAGATGCGGAACAGGTCGTCGGTCTTCATCGCCGCCGGGCTGGCCAGCGGCGACAATGAATTGATGACTTCGTTGCTTGTGATCCGCCACGGTGAAACCGACTGGAACCGCCAACACCGCTTTCAGGGCCAGATCGATGTGCCGCTCAACGAATTGGGCCTGGAGCAGGCGCGCCGGCTGGGTGAGCGGCTGGTGAACGAGCCGATCGACCTGATGATCGTCAGTGACCTGCAACGCGCCCGCCAGACTGCGCGGGCGGTGGCCGATCTGCAGGCTCAGGTGCCGTTGATCGAGCCGCTCTGGCGTGAGCAGGGTTTTGGCATCCTGGAGGGGCTGGACGTGCCGACGATCAAGCAGCGCCATGCCGACCTGTGGGCGCAGTGGCTGCGCCACGAAGCCGACTACGCGCTGCCGCAGGGCGGTGAGAGCAACACCGCCTTTCATGCCCGGGTGATGCAGGCGATGCAGGCCTTGCTGGCGCGCCATGCCGGCCGACGGGTGGCGGTGGTCACCCACGGCGGGGTGCTCGACATGTTGTGGCGCACGGCAATGGCCTTGCCGCTGGGCGGCCCGCGTGAATGCGAGATCCCCAACACCGGCATCAACCGGCTGCGCTGGACCGATGGCCGCCTGCACGTCGACCACTGGGCTGACGACGCGCACCTGGCCGGCCTGCCGCCGCAGCCGAGCACGGTGCAAGCGCGCATGCCGGCGGTAGACCCGGACGTTGCGGCGCAGTAGCTGCCGTCCAGCGAAGCCCAGCCCCACCCGGTCAGTTCGGGCGCCTGCTCAGCCTGCCGCCAGCGCGGGCAATCCCAAGCCGGCGTACACCGCATGCAGGCGGCGCCGCACCCGCAGCGATTGCGGCTGCGCGTTAGCCTGCGGCTGCAGCAGGTTCTGCACTGCGGCCAAACGGCCGGCGCGCTGCAAGGCGTCGAGGTGCAACTGCTCGAACAGCTCCCGCTGAGCATGACTGCCGCCAATGCCGGCCAGGCCGGGCAAGGCCGCGCCCAGCGCATCGGCCGCAGCCGGCCAGTCGGCCTGCGCGGGTTTGAGCATGCCCCGGGCATGGGCCAGCAGCCCGTGGGCAGCGGGCACGGCCACGCGCTGCCAGGCGGCGCGGGCCGCAGCGGGCGCCAGCGGTGCAAAGCGCTGGATGTTGGCCAGCAAGGTGTCGGCCTGCGGCAGGCCGGCGCGCGCCAGGCCGTAGAGGTATTGCAAGTCCAGAAAAGGCTGAACCTGGTCGGCGGTGCGGCAGCTCAGGTGCGTGGCCAGCTCATCCCAGCGCTCACCCACCGCCACCCCGGCCAGCTCCAGCCGGGCCAGCAGCGAGACCGCGCCGACCTGGTCTTGCGAGTAGCTTTTGTCCAGGCCCCAGACCTCGTCGTCATAGAGCCGCAGCGCTGCCGCGTCGTCCCCCAGTTCGATCTGGAACAGCGCCAGGTGCCAGCTGTTGTGGCCGCGCATGAACGACGTCAGCCCGCGCCACTGCGGGCTGGCCTGCTGCAAGAACGCCGCGCCCTCGGCCAAGCGGCCGTCGGTCAGCATCACATGCGCCAGTGCGTGCTGGGCCCAGGGCTCGGCCGCTTGCATCGCCAGGGCGCAGCGGGCATGGGCCTCGGCCTGGCCGAGGCGGTGGCATTGCTCGTAGCCAAAGGCCAGCAGGCCGTGCAGCGACGCCACATGCTGCGCCGCCGGCACGGCGTGCAGCGCCAACCGCAACATGGTGGGTGCATCGCCCAGGTTGAAGGCGTGGTACTGGCCGAGCTTGATGGCGGCCAGGTCACGCGGATGCTGCTGTGCCAGCGCCTCGTGCTGCGCCAGCGCCGCACCGATGTCTCCCGCCACCCAGTGCGCCACGGCGGCGGCAAATTGCCGCTCACGCTCGGTGGCGGGCCATGCAGCCGCCGCTGCGCGTGCCAGGTGCCAACGCGCCTTGGGCGGGCCGGCGGGCGATTCACTGAACATCCACAGCACGGCGGCGCAGGTCTGCACGATCAGGCTGTGGTCGGTCTCGGCGGCGGGCAAGATCGCCAAGATGCTGGGCTGGTAGCCAAGAAAGCCATCGACAAAGCCGGCCACCGCCGCCGCGCTGGCCTGGTGCTGCAGCGTGACGGCGTTGCCGAAGGGGTCTTGCGCGTGCACCACGGTGCTCATCACCCAGCCCTGCTCAAGCCCAGCTCAGCGCTGCAAGGTCGTTGGCAAAAATCGGCATGTCGGTCCACACGCCCTTGAGCCGGGCGCTGGCCACGGTGATCCAGGTGGGCTGGTAGAGGTAAGCGGCCACCGCCTCATCGGCCACCAGGCGTTGGGCGTCGGCCAGCAGCTTGAGCCGTTGCACGGTGTCGGCGGTGGCGTTGATCTGGGCCCACAGCGCGTTGAACTTGGGCGACTCGTAGTTCCAGTAGTAGCCGGGCCGGGCAAAGTTGCCCAAGTCCAGCGGCTCGACATGGCTGATGATCGTCAGGTCGTAGGCCTTCTGGGCGTACACGCCCGACAACCACTGCGCCCACTCCACGCTTTCTTGCTTGGCGACGATGCCCACCTTGGCCAGCATCGCCGCGATCACCTCACCGCCCTGGCGGGCGTAGGGCGTGGGTGGCAATTTCAGGCTCAGCTCGAGCGGGCTGCTGACGCCCGCCTCCTTGAGCAGCGCACGTGCCTTGTCGGGGTTGTAGGCGTTGACGGCGGTCAGGTCCACGTAGCCCGGCGCGCCGGGCACGTAAAAGCTGCCGATCGGCGTGCCAAAGCCCTCCGCCACCGCGTCCACCACCTGCTTGCGGTCGATGGCCATCGCAATCGCGCGGCGCACCCGCACATCGTCCAGCGGCTTCTTCTTGTTGTTGATCGCGACGATGGTCTTGGCCCGAGAGCCGCCCACCAGCACCTGAAACCGCTTGTCGGCCTTGAACTGCGCCAGCGAGCGCGCCGCCGAGACCCGCGGGAACAGGTCCACATCGCCGGCCAGCAAGGCTGCCATCTGGGCGGCAGCGTCGCTGATGAAGCGCACCGTCACACGCCGCAGCGCCACCGATTTGACATCGCGAAAGCCCTCCCAGCGCGCCAGCACCAAGTGGCTGCCCTTGGCCCAGCTCTCCAGCTTGAACGGGCCGGTGCCCACCGGCTGGGTGTTGTTGCCGGCCGCGCTCTTGGGCTCGACGATCACCGCCGTGGCCTGGCCGAGCTGGAACAGCAGGTCGGGGTTGGTGTTCTTGAGGGTGATCACCACCGTCAGGTCGTCGGTGGCGCTGAGGTTGACGATGTTGGCAAACACCGCCTTGTCCTTGTTGGTCGAGTCGGCGGCGGCACGCTCAAAGCTGAACTTGACGCTGGCGGCGTTGAAGGGCTCGCCGTTCTGGAACTTGACACCCGGGCGCAGCTTGAAGGCCCAGGTCTTGTTGTCCGGCGTCACGGTCCAGCTTTGCGCCAGCAGCGGGGCGATGCTGGAGTCGCTGCGGATCTTGGTCAGCGTCTCCAGCAGGTTGTACTGCACCACCTCGGCGATGGCGGCAGCAGCGCCGGCGGTCGGGTCCAGGCCTGGCGGCTCCAGCGTCATCGCCAGCACCAGGGTGTCTTTCCTGGCCTGGGCCAGGCTGAGGCCGGGCGCCAGGCTGGCGGCCAAGGGGGCGATGAGCGCGGTGCGGCGGCGGATCATGGTGAGGGCTCCTGGCCGCGGGATGAGGCGGGTACGGCATGGTAGCCATGCCGGCACATGCCGGCTGACTGGGCGGCGGCCGGCCCGGTGATTGAGGCGCTGAGTTTCGGGCGGGGCGAAGCCTTCAGCGCAAAGCCCGACCCGCCCGAAACCTCAGCCGGCGGACACGGGCTGCAGGCTTGCCACCGTCTCGGGCGCCAGCAGCGTGCCCTCACGCAGACCGCGCAGCGTGCCCATCACCAGCGCCAGCACCACCAGCGAGGTCAACGCCAGCAGCAGGGGCCCCAGCACCGCCAGCACACCACCCGGTGTGGCCAGGCGCAGCGTCAGCGCGGCCAGCGACGCCAGCGGAAAGCTCATGCCCCAGTGCGCCAGGCCAAACGGCAGCGCGGCAATGCGCTTGGCCAGGCTGCCCGCCCACAGCAGCGTGAACAGCGCCATGCCCCACAGCCCCCACACCACCGGCAAGGGCGCGCCAAGCTGCAGTGCCGACAGCCCCACCGCCGCCGGCGGCGCAATGAAGATGAAGGCCGACGGCAGCAGCCGCTCCGGCCACAGGCCGTGGCTGGCGATGCGCACCACGATCAACACCAGCACCACCGGCCAGAACATCAGCCCGATGCCCAACTGCGCAGCCGACCAGTCCGGGTAGCCCAGCGGCACGCCGGCCAGCGGCACCAGCACATTGCCCACGATCGGCAAGAACAGCGCCGGCGTTACGCTGGCCCACTGCAGGCCGGCGGGGCCATTGCCACGCCACCAGCGCTGCGTGACCCACAGCGTGGTGCCGAGTTGCGACAGCGCGCCGGCCCACCACAGCCAACGCAGCGGCGCGCTGGCACCCAGCAGCGCCACACCCACCGACGCCAGCAGGATCAGCGAAATCGGCAGCGCGGCCACTAGCGTGTGGCGCACTGGGTGGCGCCGGTCTTCAGCCCAGGCCTCAGGGTGGCGCCGGGCGCGCAACAGCGTGGCTACCGCCAGCACTGCAAACGCCACCGCCGCCAGCACCGCGACCCCTGCCGAGACCGCAGTGGCCGCCTCGCCCATCAGCGGCGTGGCGCGAAACCAGGCCAGCGCCAGGCCGCACAGGCCCATCACGCAGGCATACCAGCCGGGCAGCAGGTGTTTGAGAGGGTGGGCGGCGTGGGGCATCGGAGTGATCGCGGGCAAGGGGTGGTGGGCGGGCAGATGGGTTGACCGGCTGACGGGCTGACGGACTAACGGACCGATCATCGCAGCCGCCGGGGCGGATGCGGGCGCCGCGTCGGCTCTGCGCTGACGCTGGCGCAATCTTGCCGGACCTCCTGACCGACGCGCCAAGCGCTACCGCACCGGGTTTTCACCTGCAGTCGACATGCGGTACGACGCATACAATCTGTTAGTGCTTATATATGCATAGAGCTATTTCACCCTGTCACCCACGCTGGAGAGTGCCCTTGTCCGGACCCGAGTTCAGGCTCGGTCGCCTGCAAAAGGCGCCCGAGAACTTCATCGACAGCGCCGGTTCGCGCACCGTGTTGGCTGAAGCAAAGGCCGGTCGCCGAGACTTTTTACGGCGGGCGCTGGCCGGCGCCGGTGTGGGAGCGGGTGTGGGTGCGGTCTCGGCGACCGTGGCAGGCATGGCTATCCCGGCAGCAACGCAGGCCCAGTCCGGTCCAGCGCCTGCCGCTGGCGGCGACCCCAATATCCTGAACCTGCCGGCGCACAGCACCGGCCTGGGCCAGCCAGTGGCCACCGACGGCTACGGCAAACCTTCAAAGTTCGAGGCCAACGTGCAGCGTCGCCCCAGCCCGGGCCTGACGCAAACCCCCCAGTCTTCGGTGTCGTTTGCGCCGCTGCAGTCGCTGTTCGGCATCGTCACACCCAACGGCTTGCACTTTGAGCGCCACCACCAGGGCTGGTGGGACGTGGACCCCAGCGGCCACCGGCTGATGGTCAATGGCTCGGACGCCAGCCTGCTCAAGACGGCCAAAGTCTTCACGATGGACGAGCTGATGCGCATGCCCTGTGTGTCGCGCTTCCACTTCATCGAGTGCGGCGCCAACAGCGGCATGGAGTGGGGCAACGTGGCCGTGCCCACGGTGCAGTACAGCCACGGCATGCTGAGTTGCAGCGAATTCACTGGCGTGCCGCTTCGGTTGATCCTTGACCAGTGCGGCGTCGACTACAAAAAGGCCCGCTACGTGCTGGCCGAGGGTGCCGATGGATCGTCGATGACCCGCACCCTGCCGATGGCGCTGGTGCAAAGCGGCGAGGTGCTGGTGGCTTACGGCCAGAACGGCGAGATGCTGCGGCCCGAAAACGGCTACCCGCTGCGCCTGGTGGTGCCGGGCGTGCAGGGCGTGAGCTGGGTCAAGTACCTGCGCCGCATCGAGGTGGGCGATGCGCCCTGGGCCAGCAAGGACGAGGCGATCCACTACATCGACCTGATGCCCGATGGTCAGCACCGCCAGTACAGCAGCACGCAAGAGTGCAAGAGCGTGGTCACCACACCCTCGGGCGGCCAGGTGCTGTTGGGCCAGGGCTTCTACAACATCAGCGGCCTGGCCTGGTCCGGCCGGGGCCGGGTTGCGCGGGTGGACGTGTCGGTGGACGGCGGCCGCAACTGGCGCAACGCCCGGCTGGAAACGCCGGTGCTCGACAAATGCCTGACCCGCTTCAACCTCGACTGGGTCTGGGACGGCCGCCCCGCGATCGTGCAAAGCCGTGCCATCGACAGCACCGGCTATGTGCAACCCACCTACCGCCAGCTGCTCGCGGTGCGAGGCAAGCGCTCGATCTACCACAACAACGCGGTGCAGACCTGGCTGGTGCAGGCCAGCGGCGAGGTGCGCAATGTGCAGCTTGCTTGAGTCGGCACGCCGGGCTGCGGTGCTGGCGCTGGCCGCCGGCACGGTGTGGGTCAGCGCGCCGGCCGGGGCGCAAGCTGCAGCACCGCTGACCGGTCTGGGCCGACCGGCCACCGCCAGCGAGCTTGCCGCCTGGGACATCGATGTGCGGCCCGACCTGAAAGGCCTGCCCCCGGGCGCAGGCTCGGTGGCGCAAGGCCAGGTGATCTGGGAGGCCCAGTGCGCTTCGTGCCACGGCATCTTCGGCGAGTCCAACCAGGTGTTTTCGCCGCTGGTCGGCGGCACCACCGACGCCGACATCCAGACCGGCCATGCCGCGCGCCTGCTCGACCCGGCCTACCCGGGCCGCACCACGCTGATGAAGCTGGCCACACTGTCCACGCTGTGGGACTACATCCGCCGCGCCATGCCCTGGAACGCGCCCAAATCCCTCCAGACCGACGAGGTTTACGCCGTCACCGCCTACCTGCTGAACCTGGGCGGCGTGCTGCCGGACGACTTCGTGCTGTCCGACCGCACGTTTGCCCAGGCCCAGGCCCGGCTGCCCAACCGCAACGGCATGGACAGCGCCCACTCGCTGAGGCCAGGCAGCGCGCCCGGCCGCCACCGCAGGGCCGATGTCAAGGCCGTGGCCTGCATGCAAAACTGCGGCACTGAGCCCACTGTCGCCTCGCTGCTGCCCGACTTTGCACGCAACAACCACGGCAATCTGGCTGAACAGAACCGCACGGTGGGGGCCCAGCGTGGGGTCGATACCCGGCCGGCAACCGGCGCGGCGGCAACAGGCACGCTCAGCACGCCGGCAGCGGCAGGTGCAAGCGCCGCCCCCGGCAGCAGCGTTGCTTCAGCCGAGCGCAGCGCTGGGCTGTCGGCCCTGCTGCAGCCCCACAACTGCCTGGTCTGCCACGCCATTGCCGGCAAGCGGGTCGGTCCGTCGTTCGCGGAGGTCTCAGACCGGTACGCCGCGCGCCCTGACGCCGTGGCCTACTTGTCGGCCAAAATCCTGGCTGGCGGCACAGGCGTTTGGGGGCAAGTGCCGATGCCGCCGCAGCCCCTGACCCCTGAAGACGCCAAGGCCATCGCCGGATGGCTGGCCGACGCCGCTCGCAAGTGATACGGTTCGCCCCCCGCGCCCCGGTAGCCAACCCAAGCCCGAACACCCCCGGCCCAGCCGAATCCAGGAGACGTTTTACATGCCATCCCGTCGCGAGATGCTCAAACGCAGTGCCGGTGTCGCCAGCCTGCTGGCCGGCCTGGGCCTGCTGCCGGCGGCCGCACAAGCCGCCTGGTCGGCGCAGGCCTTCGAGGCCAAGTCCTTGGCCGAAGTGCTCAAGGCGCTGGGCCTGTCGGCCCCGACGGAGAGCAAGGACGTCGGCCTGCAAGGCCCCGACATCGCCGAAAACGGTGCGGTGGTGCCGGTCAGCTGCAGCACCGCTTTGCCGGGCGTGCGCCGCCTGATGATCCTGGTCGAGAAAAACCCGAGCGCGCTGTGCGCGGTGTTCGATGTGACCGACGCGGTCGAACCTGCGTTTTCCACCCGCGTCAAGATGGGCCAGTCGTCCCAGGTGCTGGCGGTGGCGGTGCTGGCCGACGGCAAAGTGCTGTTCTCGCAAAAAGAGATCAAGGTCACGTTGGGCGGTTGTGGTGGCTGAGGCCACACGGGCTACCGCGATTCACTGAACATCGTTTTTTCAGGAGCAAGACCATGGCAGACCCGATGCGCATCCGCGCCCAAGCCGCCGGTGACAAGACCACCGTGCGGGTGCTGATGGCCCACGAGATGGAGACCGGCCAGCGCAAGGACTCAGCCGGCAAAACGATCCC
>JANYKR010000146.1 GCA_025358155.1 Betaproteobacteria bacterium | reverse complement strand
GCTGCCAGCCCGGTTCAGCCCGCCTGCGGGTGCCGAGTTCTGACCCGCGCCAGCCACAGCCCCGTCCGGGGCCCGTGCGGGCGCTCAGTTCACAAAATCTTTCAGACCTTTGCCGGCGCGGAACTTGGGCACCTTGGCGGCCTTGATCTTGATCTCGGCGCCGGTGCGCGGGTTTCGGCCGGCACGCGCCAGCCGCTTGCTGACGGTAAAGGTGCCAAATCCTACGATAGACACACTCTCGCAGTTCTTGAGGCTGTGTTTGACGCCGTCCACCAGAGCTTCAAGCGCCCGGGTAGCAGCAGCCTTGGAGAGGTCGGCCTGAACAGCAATGTGGTCGATCAGCTCGGCTTTGTTCACGGATTGCCTTTTGGGTATGGGTCTTGGTGTGGTGTTTGGGCTGGGTCACAGCGCCTCCCCGGACCCTGCCAGTGCTGTTTGCTCACAGCGGCGAGTCCGGCTTGATTACAGCCGTGGCCTTGCGCCGGTGTCAAGCCAACCCAGGGTTTAGCGCAGGCACCCCCCGGGATTCGGGGGACCGGCAGCGCTGGCCGACCGGCGTTGCGTGAGCCCGCGAGTTCAGGCCCGATCCGCACGCAGCGCCAGGCCCACGCCCAGCGCGCAAAGCGCCATGCCGGCCCAGGCCAGGGGAGTCATGCGCTCGTCAAACAGCAACCAGGCCAGCACGGCGGTGCAGGGCGGCACCAGGTAAAACAAACTGGTGACCCGGGTCGCGGCACCGCGCTGTATCAGCATGAACAGCAACGAACTCGCGCCTAGCGTCAGGCCCAGCACCGACCAAACCAGCGCCACCACCAGTTCGGGCTGCCACTGCAGGCTGCCAGGCTCCAGCCAGGCCAGCGGCGCTGTCAGCGCCAGCGCAGCGGCCAGTTGGATAAAGCTGGCCGTGCGCACATCGCCCGGCAGCACATGGCGCTTCTGGTAAAGCGTGCCCACCGTGATGGAGAGCAAGGCCAGTCCGGACAGGCCCAAGTTGAAAACCGTCACCTCGCCCCGGCCCAGCTTGGGCCAGACCACCAGCAGCAGTCCGGCCAAGCCCAGGCCCAAGCCCAGCCACTGCAGCGGCGCAACCCGGTGCTGACCCCGGCCGCTGACCCACAGCGCCGTCAACAGCGGCTGCAGGCCGACGATCAGGGCCACCGTGCCGGCAGGGATGCCGGCCTTGACAGCAGCCCACACGCCGCTCAGGTAGCCCGCATGCATCAACACGCCGCTCACCGCCAGATGGCCCCACTGCGCCCGGCCGCGTGGCCAGGGCACGCGGGCCACGGCGATCCAGAGGCCAAAGGCGAGCAGCGAAAACGCGTAGCGCCAGCTCAAGAAGCCGAGCGGCGGCGCATGCGGCATGGCCAGCCGGGCCACCACAAATCCGGTGCTCCAGACGCCGACAAACACCCAGGGCATCGCTGCCAGCCCGGCCTGCTGGCGCGCCGATCCGGCAGCGCCGGTGCCGGCAGCACTCACCGCGCCTTGGCCCGGATTTCAGGCAATGCGCGCTTGAGGTAGTACACCATCGACCAGATGGTCAGCACGGCGGCGATGAGGATCAGCGCGGTGCCCCAGAACTGGGTGTCGATCAGCCCGAACAACATCCCGTGGTAGAGCAGAAACGGGATAGCCGTCATCTGGGCAGCCGTCTTGAACTTGCCCAGCATGTGCACCGCCACGCTGCCGGAGGCCCCGATTTGCGCCATCCATTCGCGCAGCGACGAGATCGCAATCTCGCGGCCGATGATCACCAGCGCGATCAGCACATCCACCCGGTCGAGCTTGACCAGCACCAGCAGCGCCGCACAGACCAGGATCTTGTCGGCCACCGGGTCTAGAAATGCACCAAATGCCGAGGTCTGGTTGAGCCGGCGCGCCAGCCAGCCGTCAAGCCAATCGGTGGCGGCAAACACAACGAACATCACGGTGGCCAGCAGGTTGCGGGTGGCCTCAGCCAGCGGCAGGTAGAACACGCCGACGATCAACGGGATCGCCGCGATACGGGCCCAGGTCAGCAGTGTCGGCAGCGTGAGGAACATGGGGCGATTGTGCAGGACGGCCGATGACGTGGATGCCGCCCACGCGCCTAACGCAAGGCCAGGTAGATGGCTTCAGCCAGATCGGGCGAGATGCCGTCGACGCTGCGCAACTCTTCGACGCTGGCCGCTGCCACGCCGCGCAGTCCGCCAAACCGCTGCAGCAGGCTGGCGCGTTTTTTGGGGCCGACGCCGGCGATGTCCTCGATCCGGCTGCCACCGGTGCGCACACTGGCCCGCTTGGCGCGCATGCCGGTGATGGCAAAGCGGTGCGCCTCATCACGGATCTGGGCCACCAGCATCAGCGCGGCCGAGTCGTGGCCGAGGTAGACCTTGTCGCGGCCATCGGCAAACACCAGGTCCTCCAACCCGACCTTGCGGCCCTCGCCTTTTTCGACGCCGACGATCAGCGACAAGTCCAGCCCCAGCGTCTTGAACACCTCACGCGCCATGCTGACCTGGCCCCGGCCGCCGTCCACCAGAACCAGGTCGGGCAGACGCAGTCCTTTGGCCATGCGGCCCGCGCCCGGCCCAGCGCCGTCGCCCGCCAGCACGATGCCCTCGGGCCGCGCTGCGCCCGACGCGGGCCCACCCTGGGGCGACGCGGCCTCGCTGCCCGACAACTGGGCCGCCACCCGCGCCTCGGCCACCTTGGCATAGCGGCGCATCAGCACCTGGCGCATTGCAGCGTAGTCATCGCCGCCGATGATGCCCTCGATGTTGTAGCGCCGGTACTCGGCGGGCCGCATCGCATGGTTCTCGTAGACCACGCAGCTGGCTTGCGTTGCCTCGCCGGCGGTGTGGCTGATGTCGAAGCACTCGATGCGCAGCGTGTCGAGGTCTTCGACCGCCAGGTCCAGCGCCTCGACCAGGGCGCGGGTGCGTTCACGCTGGCTGCCCTCTTCGGCCAGCAGCCGGGCCAGGGCGATCTGCGCGCCCTTCTCGGCCATCTCCAGCCAGGTCTTGCGCTGCTCCCGGGGCTGATGCTGGGCATTGAGCCGGGCGCCGGTCTGCTCGCTCAGCGCCGCCAACAGCGCTGGCGAGACGGCGTGGCTCAGCACCAGCAAACCGGGCGGCGCCACACCCAGGTAGTGCTGGGCGATGAAGGCTTCGAGCACCTGCTGCTCGATCGACGCCAGCTCCGGCCGTTCATCGGCCTGTGCCGAACTCAGGGCCACCGCATCGTCGACATGGGCCGGAAAGTAGGCCCGGTCGCCCAGATGGCGGCCGCCACGCACCATCGCCAGGTTGACGCAGGCCCGGCCGCCCTGTACCCGCACCGCCAGCACGTCAACATCACGGTCGCGTGACTGCAGGCTGCTCTCGTCCATGGTCTGCTGGTGCAGCACGGTCGACAGCGCACTGATCTGGTTGCGCACATCGGCCGCACGCTCAAACTCAAGCGCGTCTGAAAACCGCATCATTTGTTGCTGCAGCAAGCCGAGTACCTCGTCGGTCGCGCCCAGCAAAAAGCGCTCGGCTTGCGACACATCGCGCCGGTAGTCGGCCGCCGAGACCAGGCCTACGCACGGCGCAGAGCAGCGGCGGATCTGGTACAGCAGGCAGGGCCGGGAGCGGTTGGCGTAGACCGTGTCTTCGCAGGTGCGCAGCCGGAACACCTTTTGCAGCAGCAGGATGGTCTCTTTGACTGCCCAGCTGCCGGGGTAGGGGCCGAAGTAGGTGTGCTTGCGGTCGATCGCGCCCCGGTAGTAGCTGATGCGCGGAAACGGGTGGCGGGCCAGCTTGAGGTAGGGGTAGCTCTTGTCGTCGCGGAACAGGATGTTGTACCTGGGCGCCAGCGCCTTGATCAGGTTGTTTTCGAGCAGCAAGGCCTCGGCCTCGGTGCGCACCACCGTGGTCTCGATCCGGGCGATGCGGCCCACCATGTGGCCGATTCGGCCGCCGCCGTGGTCTTTCTGAAAGTAGCTGGCAACCCGCCGCTTGAGGTTGATGGCCTTGCCGACGTACAACACGCCGTCCTGCGCATCAAAGTAGCGGTAGACGCCGGGCAGCGTCGGCAAGGCGGCCACTTCGAGCATCAGGCGCTGGCGCAGGCTGTCGGCTGCGGGGTCGGCTGCTGGGTCGGCGTTGCCAGCGTTGGCGGCGACGGTCGTGGCGGCTTTGGTGTCGGTTTTGGTGTCGGCGTTTGTGGGGGCGTTTGTGGGGGCGTTTGTGTCGGCGTTGGTGTCGGCGTTTCTGTCGGGCAAGGCGTCAGTCGCCCCGGCACTCAGGCCAGTCAGCGCGGGATCGAGCGGGTCAACAGGGTCGGGCATGGGGGCAATCAGGTCGGTAGTGGATTCTGCCGTCCAGGCCGGCGGGTCACGCGCGGCCAATAATCAGACCATGGTTTGGGACCTCTTTTGCCGCGTCATAGACAATTTCGGCGACATTGGCGTGTGCTGGCGGCTGGCTGCCGAGTTGGGCCGGCGGGGCCAGCAAGTGCGGCTGTGGACCGACGACACTGCGGCGCTGGCCTGGATGGCGCCGGGCGCTTTGCAGGGCGGCACGCCGGGTGTGCAGGTGACAGGCTGGACCGACCCTGCGCCCGACCTCAGGCCGGGCGAGGTGGTGGTCGAGGCCTTCGGCTGCGCGCCACCGGACAGGTTTGTGGCCCGCATGGCGGCGGCCCGGCCTGCGCCGGTCTGGATCAACCTCGAATACCTGAGCGCCGAACCCTACGTCGAGCGCTCGCACGGGCTGGTTTCACCGCAATTTGCCGGGCCGGGTGCCGGCTTGCAAAAGTGGTTTTTCTACCCCGGTTTCAGCGCTGCCACAGGCGGGCTGTTGCAGTGTCAGGCGGGTCTGCCTGGGGCGGGGTGGGTAGCGGGTGCGGTGGTCGATCCGGCCACGCCAGACCTGGCCGCAAGCGCCCGAGCCCGTGCCTGGGTCGCTGCCCGGGGCTGGGCCGCCGCACCCGGCGAGCGGGCGATCACCGTGTTCTGCTACGACAACCCGGCCCTGCCCGCGCTGCTGCAGGCATTGGCACCACGAGCCACGCTGCTTTGGCTGCCACCCGGCCCGGCGCAGGCCCGGTTGCGGGCCTTGCAGCACGCAGCAGCCTTGCCTGCACACCTGCGGCTGATCGACTTGCCCTACCTGCCGCAAACCGATTTTGACCTGTTGCTGGCCGCTGCCGACCTGAACCTGGTGCGCGGCGAGGACTCGTTTGTGCGTGCCCAATGCGCCGCAAGTGCGCCCTTCGTCTGGCAAATCTACCCTCAGCATGACGGCGCCCACGGCTCCAAGCTGGAGGCTTTTCTCGACGTGTACCTCACCGGCCAGCCGCTGGCACTGGCGGGCGCGGTACGGGCGGTGTTCCTGGCTTTCAACGGCATGGGGCCCTTGCCCGCTGCGCTGCCAGACTGGCCAGACTGGTGCCGGCTGCACGCCGACTGGCGCCGCCGGCTCCAGTCACCGACCTTGCCGCCCTGGGATTTGTGCAGCGAGTTGATGCACTTTGTGGCGCTCAAGCAGCCGAGCCTCACGCCAACAGCCATCCGCCCCCGGATGCAATCCTGACCCGTTCAGCCCCCGGTTCAGCGCTCGCAACAGCCCCATGCGCTGGCCCACTGCGCCGCCGCCCGTTGAACGACTGCGGTGATACCGATTGCTGGGCACACCCACGAGCGCGCTAAAATCCAAGGCTTTGCTCTCATCTGACAGCCACGGCTTGCCGCCGGGCGAAGTCTGGATCAGGTAAATCGGGCCAGCAGCGCCCACCACGAGCAGCCAGACCAGACCACACGAGACCACACGAGACAACACGTACGGGACCCCCATGAAAATCGCTCAAGAAATCCGCGCCGGCAACGTCATCATGCAGGACAAGCAGCCTTGGGTTGTGCTCAAGACTGAATATTCACGCGGTGGCCGCAATTCCGCCACTGTGCGCATGAAGTTGAAGAGCCTGCTCAACAACCAGGCCACCGAACTGGTGTTCAAGGCCGACGACAAGATGGACCAGGTGATCCTCGACAAGAAGGATTGCACCTACACCTACTTTGCCGACCCGATGTACGTCTTCATGGACAGCGAGTACAACCAGTTCGAGGTCGAGGCCGAGAACATGGGCGACGCGATCAACTACCTCGAAGACGCGATGCCGGTTGAGGTGGTGTTCTACGACAGCAAGGCGATCTCGGTCGAACTGCCCACCTCGCTGGTGCGTGAAGTGACCTGGACCGAGCCGGCCGTCAAGGGCGACACCTCGGGCAAGGTGCTCAAGCCGGCCAAGATTTCCACCGGCTTCGACATCCCGGTGCCCATCTTTGTGGCCCAGGGCGACAAGATCGAAATCGATACCCGTACCCACGAGTACCGCAAGCGGGTGTGAGGGGCGCTGCCAAGGTCGTGGGGATCGTGGTGTTGCGTGCATCCCGACCCCCCGAAATCGGCAACAGGGCACTTCGGTGCCCTTTTTCATGGCCGGCCCGCGTCGCGCTGGGGTGCTACCGTTCTGCCCATGAGTTTTGACTTTGATGTTGCCGTCAGCACGCCGCACCGCATGCAGCCCGGCCTGCGCCGGCTGGCGCCCGGCGCAACGCAGCTGACGCCCACCGTGGCGCCGCAGCGCGGGCTGGCACGCCACCTGCGTGAAAAGCTGGCGGTGTTGGGCGCCTTCTCCAGCCAGGCCCTGCTGTGCAGCCCTGGCTTTGATCCCAGGCCGGCACTGGACGCACTGGCCACCCACGCTGCCACCGAGCACCCGGCCGCGCTGCGGCTGGACGGCCGGCACTGGCAGGCACCGGGGCTGGGTTGGGCGGTGGATGCTGCAGCCCAGCCGCAAGACATCGGCACGGGCTGGCCTGAAATCGGCCCGCTGCTGGCCCAACTGCCGGCCGACTGGCGCCATGCTGCGCTGCTCTGCCTGGCATTTGCCGAGGACTTTGCGATCCTCGATGCCGCCACCGGCAGCCTGCCCTGGTTGGCGGTGGCGCTGCCGTCGATGTGGGCGCCCGAGCACAAGCTCGGCCGCAGCTTTGCCGAGGTCCATGCCCCGGTGGCCGACAACCGGCTGGTCACGGGCGCCGCGCCGCAGTTGCTGCGCCTGGTGACTCACGACAGTGGCGAGCGCTGGGAGCGTTTCGTGTGGACCTTGACCGCCCACCCACGGCTGCACGCCCATCCGCAGCGGGTGGACCCGGCACGCTGGCAGGTCGGGCTGGACGACGACGCGCTGGCCGCCCAGACCTGGTGGCGCACCGAGCGCCAGACCTTCATCCCGGTGCCGGGCAGCGCTGGGGCAGGATCGGCGCAGTCGGTGTTCACGATCCTGGTCACGGTCACGCCGCTGACCCGAGCCTTCAGCCAGCCCGAGCAAGCCGCCCGGGTGCACGACGCCCTGGCCTCGATGAGCGATGCCGTGCTGGCCTACCGGGGCCTCACCGCCGCCCAGCCGGCCCTGCTGCGCTGGCTGGCGCGGCAAGCGCAGGGGCCTGACGCCGGCGCGGCCAGCGCGCCGTGAGCTGGGGTCCGCTGCGCCTGGCGCCGTCAGGCGATGACGCGCAGGGCAGCGGCGCGCTGGTGCAGGCGCAACAGCGCTACCTGGGCGGCAGCCACCTGCCCGGACGCTGGGCCGATCAGGCACGGTTTGCGGTGATGGACACCGGGTTCGGCCTGGGCCACGCGTTTCTGGCGACCTGGGCTGCCTGGCAGCAGGACGCCCGGCGCTGCGATCAGCTCTGGTACCTGGCGATTGCGCCGCAGCCACCCCGGCGCGAGGCCCTGGCCAGCGTCCATGCCGGCTCGACGGTTGCCACCCAGGCGGCAGCGCTGGCCGCCGCCTGGCCGCCGCTGACCCCCGACCTGCACCTGATCGAGTTGGATGGCGGCCGGGTGCGCCTGCTGCTGGCGCTGGGCCCGGTGGACGCGGTGCTGCCCGAGTGGGTGGCGCAGGTGGATGCGTTTTACCTGGCCGACTTTGTTGCAGCCCGCAGCCCGTCGCTGTGGGACACCTGGCGCCTGCGCCAACTCACCCGCCTGGCTGCCCATGGCGCCACCCTGGTCTCGGCGAACAGCCACAGCACGGTGCGGGACGGTCTGCGCAGCGCCGGCTTTGAGCTGGACCCCCTGCCGAGCGATGGAGTCGCCGACACAGACACGGACACAGGCACCCTCACGCACGGCCGTTTTGTACCGCATTCCGCCACCCTGCCACCGCCTGGCCGCCGAGCCCAGCCCGGTGCCCGCAGGGTGGCCGTGGTCGGCGCCGGGTTGGCTGGGGCGGCAGTGGCCCGGGCCCTGGCACGGCGCGGCCTGGCGGTGCAGGTGTTTGAGCGCCAACCCGGCTGCGCCCAAGAAACATCGGGCAACCCGGGCGGCCTGTTCCACGGCGTCGTGCACGGCCACGACGGCAGCCACGCTCGCTGGCTGCGCGCTGCGGCACTGCACACCGAGCGTGTGCTGCGGCCCTGGCTGCGCGCTGTCCCCGGCAGCGTGCCCCGCGATGCCGACACGGCAGCCGCACAGCCGCCGCTCGATGGCGCCATCACCGGCCTGCTGCGCGGCGAGCAGTCGGCCCACGCCGCGACCCTGCAGGCCTTGATCAGCAAGCTGGCTCTGCCAGCCGACTACATCCAGGTCCGGCAACATGGCTTCGCCGGTACCGGCCCGGCCTGGTTTTATCCGGGTGGCGGCTGGGTATCCCCCGCTGGCTTGTGCGCGGCCTGGCTGGCAACACCGGGCGTCAGCTGCCACTGGGGTGCGGTGGTGGCGCAAATCCAGCCCCGGTCCCCAGGCGGCACCCAGCCAGCCCTGCATCACCCCCTAGGCAGCGACGGTTGGTGCCTGTTGGATGCGGCCGGCCAGTGCCTGGCGGAGGTGGATGCGGTGCTGCTGTGCAACGCCAGCGGAGCCGGCGAATTGCTGGCGCCACTGGCGCCAGACGTGGTGGCGAGCTGGCCGCTGCAGCGGGTGCGCGGCCAGACCAGCGTGCTGCCGGCCGATACCGAGGGCCTGCCCACCCTGCCATGCCCACTCACGGATGGCGGCTACGCCTTGCAACTGGCCGACGGCCGTCTGCTGTGCGGCGCCAGCAGCCATGCCGACGACAAAGACCCGACGCTGCGCGAGCCCGACCATGCGCACAACCTGGCTCAACTGCGGCGGCTCAGCGGTTGGACCGGCAGCGCAGACCCGGCCTCGCTGGAGGGCCGGGTCGGTTGGCGGCTGCAGAGCGGCGACCGATTGCCCCTGCTCGGTCCGGTGCCCGCGTCCGCCGTGGCCCCACCCCAGGCTGCCGCCGACCCTGACGCCGAGCGAGCGTCAGACCATGCCGGTCGCCGCCTCGACCAGCCCCGCTGGTGGCCGCGTCTGCCGGGGCTCTACGTCTTCACCGCGCTCGGCTCACGCGGCATCACGCAAGCCGCGCTGGGCGCCGAGGTGCTGGCCTCCTGGCTGACCGGCGACCCGGTGCCGGCGCCCGCCTCATTGCTCGACGCGCTGGACCCGGCCCGGTTCATGGCCCGCGCGGCGCGGCGCAAGCCGCCGCCTGCAACGGGCTGAGGCCGCGCCCTCCCGCAGTGGCCCGAGCCTGACCCGTCGGACCCGTCGGACCCGTCAGTCAAACACCAAAGTCTGCACGCCCTGCGCCGTGCCCAGCAGGCAGACTCGGGCCCGCAAGCGGGCAAAGATGCCCACCGACACCACGCCCGGCCACTGGTTGATCTCGGTCTCCATCGCCAGCGGGTCTGTGATCGCCAGACCGCGCACGTCCAGGATCAGGTTGCCGTTGTCGGTGGTCACGCCCGGCCGCACACTGGCCGTACCGCCGTAAGCCACTGCAAAGCGCCGTGTCACCTGCGCCGCGGCCATCGGTATCACCTCGACGGGCAGCGGAAACCGGCCCATCACCGCCACCCGCTTGCTCTCGTCGGCGATGCAGACAAAGCGCTCGGCCAGGTCGGCGACGATCTTCTCGCGCGTCAGCGCTGCACCGCCGCCCTTGACCATGAATCCTTGGTGATCGATCTCGTCGGCACCGTCGATGTAGACCGGTATCTGCTCGACCTGGTTCGCGTCCAGCACCGGGATGCCCAGTGCCTGCAGCCGTGCCGTGCTCTGCACCGAGCTCGACACAGCGCCCAGGATCTGGTGCTTGATCTCGGCCAGCGCGGCTATGAAGCAGTTGACGGTCGAGCCCGTGCCCACACCCACCACCGTGCCGGGCACCACATACGCCAACGCGGCGCGGCCAACGAGGGCCTTGAGTTCATCCTGGGTCATGGTGCGGGGCGCCTGGGTAGTGGCCTGGGGGTAGTGGCCTGGGGTGGCGGCCTGGGATAGCGGCCTGAGGGCAGCGGCCTGAATCTGGCGGTCTGGGACAATCCGAATTATGGCTTTTGTCCCTTATGCACTGACCCGCCCCTTCCTGTTCGGGCTCGATCCCGAGCGGGCCCACGACCTGACGATGGACGCCATCGATGCGCTGCAGGGCACGCCCTTGCAATGTCTGTGGCAGCAGCCCAGGGTGGATGACCCGGTGGCGCTGGCTGGGCTGCGGTTTGCCAACCGCATCGGCCTGGCGGCGGGCCTCGACAAGAACGGCCGTTGCATCGATGGCCTCGGCGCGATGGGCTTTGGCTTCATCGAGGTGGGCACCGTCACGCCCAAGGCCCAGCCCGGCAACCCCAAGCCCAGGATGTTCCGCCTGCCCGAGCGCGATGCGCTGATCAACCGGCTGGGTTTCAACAACGGCGGCCTAGCGGCCTTCATCGGCAACGTCAAGCGGGCCCGCAGCTTTCGGGCCGGTGGCGGCATCCTGGGTCTGAACATCGGCAAAAACGCCGCCACACCGGTGGCCGACGCGGCCAGCGACTACCTGCTGGGGCTGGACGGCGTCTACCCGCATGCCGACTACGTCACCCTCAACATCTCCAGCCCGAATACCCAGAACCTGCGGGCGCTGCAAGGCGAAGAAGCCCTGGACGCGCTGCTGGGCACGCTGCAGGTCCGCAAAGCCAAGCTCGCCAAGCAGCACGGCAAGACCGTTCCGCTGTTTGTCAAGATCGCGCCCGACCTGGACGAAGCCCAAGTCCGGCTGATCGCGTTGACACTCAAACGCAACGGCATCGACGGCGTGATCGCCACCAACACCACCGTTGCCCGCGATGCGGTGCTCGGCCTGCCGCACGCCGACGAGGCCGGCGGCCTGAGCGGCAAGCCGGTGTTCGAGGCCAGCAACCGGGTGATCCGCCTGCTGCGCAGCGAACTCGGCCCCGACTTCCCCATCATCGGCGTGGGCGGCGTGATGAGCGCCGCTGATGCCCAGGCCAAACGCGACTCAGGGGCCGATCTGGTGCAGATTTACACCGGCCTGATCTACCGCGGGCCGGCTCTGGTGACCGATGCCGCGCGGTTGATGAAGGCTGGGACAAACAAGGCACGCGCAAGCTGAATCCGGCTGCGGGCGGGCGGCAAGCGGTGCAGACCGGTGGGCTGACCGCCTCCGGCGCGCCGGCCTTACCAGGCCACGGCGCCGCTGCCCACGTCCATGACCATGCGCGTGGCCAGGTAGAGGCGGGGCATGATCGAGTTGACGAAGATGTACTCGTTGTCATTGGAATGCGCGCCGTAGCCGCGTGCGCCAAAACTCTCGAGCACGCCGCCCTTGGGTCGCAGGCCGGCAAACGCAGCGTCGGTGCCACCGCCCGTGGCGCGGTCGCGTGCGGTGAGGGCGGGCCCGTCGTGGGCACCGATCTCTTGGTACACGGCCAGCGCGTGCCTGGCCAGGACGCGCGACACCTCGTTGGGCACAAATGCAGGCCGGCTGCGGTAGAAGTCCAATTCGATCTTGGTGTCGGGGATCAACTTGTTCTGAATCGCCGCGCGCAAGTCCTTTTCCATCAGGTCCAGGTCGAGATTTGTCAGCGAGCGCACATCGCCAATGGCCATGGCGCTGGCCGGAATCACATTGCGTGAATCGCCAGCACTGGCCACCGTCCAGTGGATCTGCAAGCCCTTGGACGGGTCGCCAAAGTCACGGGTCTTCAGCATCTGGTGTGCCAGTTCGTACAGCGCATTGCGGCCAGCCGCCGGATTGGCGCCGGCATGCGCTGCACGGCCAGTGACGCGCATTTCCGCAATGGCGATGCTGCTGGTGGCCAAGCGCACAAAGTTGCTGTCAGCACCACCGCCGCCTTCAAACGACAGCACGGCGTCGTACTCGCTGCCCAGTTGTGTGATGAACGCGCCCGAACCCGGCGAGCCGATTTCCTCGTCGCCATTGATCAGCACGCCCAGCTTGGCGTAGTCGTTGAAGCCCATCTTGTCGAGTAGGGCGACGGCATGCAGGATCAGTGCCACACCGCTCTTGTCGTCGGCAATGCCCAGCCCGTAGGCACGGTCACCATCGACACGAAACGGCTGCTTTGCGCCCATGCCGCGGGTGTACACCGTGTCCATGTGGGCGATGAGCAGCACGCTGCGTTTGCCCGTACCCTGGCGGGTGGCATAGACCATGTCGCCCAGCACCGCACCTTTGAGCTGTGGATGGAAATCCGGCGCTTTGGTGGGCATGCGCTGTGTGGTCATGCCGGTGGCTTTCAGCCGGGCCTCGACCACGCCGGCCAGCTGCGCCAAGCCTTCCAGATCGCGGCTGCCACTCTCGATGCCCACCAGACTCTTCAGCGTGTGGAGATAAGGCTGCAACTGCGTATCCACCTGGGCCCTGACCGCAAGCGGCGCGGTCTGCGCCAGCGCGGGTTCGGGCCATGCCAGTGCAAAGGCGATCAACGGCAGGCAGAGCCTGGCAGCGGTACTGCGGAGGGGGTGCTGGTTTTTCATAGGGGGTGGTGGTTGCTCTGGGGCAGAGGTATACGCGCAAATCGAGCACCCGACACTGCGGGGCCTACCTACACCGGCCCGATCATGCACGGGCCGACGTTGGTGTCCGAATACGCGAAGGCGCTGAAGCTCGCTGCAAAAGCGGCGGCGCAAGCCGTGGTGTTGGGTGTTGGGTGTTGGGTCTTGGGTGTTGGCGGCCTGCGGCTCGGTGCTGCTGTTCATCGCAGGTGTTTTGAGCGCACGCTTTGCTGGGTGTTGCCGTTGTTTGATATTCGGCGCCGGGGTTTCGCCCCGGCGGGCGCCTAACTTTCTTTTCTAGAAAAGAAAGTCAGCAAAGAAAAGTCTGGAAAAACAGTTTCCATGTCGATATACACGACGTCAACCATCGCGGAGAGTATCGACTCGCCCGCCGGGCGGGCTCAAACAGGCGCCACCTGGCAAGCGGCGTGATGACCGGTCAGCGGCGCGGCAAAGGCGGCTGCTGGATTGGCGACGCACGACGCACGGCGGGCGGCGGGCGGCGGGCAGCGGACGCTTTTGCACCTGCCACGTGGTCTGCAGTTTGCAGCAGCAGCCGCCTGAGTCGGTAAATCGACGGCGCGTTCTGGGCCTTCAAATACGCCTCTGTTTGAGCCCGCCGGGCGGGCGAGTGAGTCAACAAGGGCGTGATCGAAGACGTGTATATGACCATGGTATTGAATTGAAGCGCTTTCTTTGCCTTCTTTCTTTTCGCCAAAAGAAAGAATGGTCGCCCGCCGGGGCGAATACCCGGCGCCGAATATCGAGTGACGGCGGGCCGGGGCAAAGCGGTCGGACAAATCGGCGAACACGAACGACCGCAACGAGCCGCCAGCCGACCGTCGGCACCCTGACGCCACCTGATCAGTCACGAAGCTCAGCCTGGCTCGCCCTATGAGCTACCGGCCCTGTACGCTGACCCATGTCACCAGACCGGAGCCAGCGATGCCCATGAACCAAGTCCAGTTCCAACACGGGATGTCTCTGCCGGATTTCTTCAGCCGCTACGGGACCGAAGTTCAGTGCGCAGCAGCCCTGGCGGCGCATCGCTGGCCGCATGGCTTTCGTTGTGCGCGCTGCGAGGCTCCCGAACACTACGTCGTTGGCCACGGCGCCCGCAAGCTGTTCCAGTGCCGGGGCTGCCGCCACCAGACCTCGCTGACCGCTGGCACTTTGATCGACAGCACCAATCTGCCGCTTCGCACTTGGTTCTTGGCGATCTATCTGATCAGCGAGGCCAAGACCGGGTTGTCTGCCCTGGCGCTCAAGCGCCATTTGGGTACCTCGTACCGCACGGACTGGCTGGATCACCAAAAGCTGATGGCCACCATGAGCGAGCGTGACAGCCAGACCCCGCTGGAGGGCATGGTTCAGCTCGACGACGCTTACCTCGGCGGCGAGCGGCCTGGGGTTGGTGGACGTGGATCGCCCAACAAGGTGCCCATCGTGGCCGCGGTGTCCACCAGCGACGATGGTCGCTCGCTGTTCGTCAAGATTAATCAGCTCAGCGGATTCACTTCGCAAGCCATCACCGACTGGGCGCGCCGAAATTTGCTGCCCGGCTGCGACGTGCGCAGCGACGGCCTGAACTGCTTTGCCGGTGTCATCGATGCCGGTTGCGCCCACTCGTACGTGGTCGTCGGTGATCGCAAGCCGCGTGAGCTGCCTCAGTTCAAGTGGATCAACACGGTGCTCGGTAACCTCAAAACGATGATCAACGAGGCGCATAAGGCCTTCAAGTTCCGCAAGTACGCCAGCCAATACCTCGGCGCCTTCTGCTACCGCTTCAACCGGCGCTTCGATCTGCAGCAGCTGATCTCTGAGCTCATCGGTCATGGCGCAAGCGCTCGGCCTGTGCGCGAGCGCTTCATTGGTGGGCAGGCTGAGGTTCATGACTGATCAGGACCGGCCAAGAGCACGCGCCATATCGGCGACAACGTCGTTCCCTCCATGCGAAAACCATGGCTCAGTTGATACAATTGTTCACCCTCAGGTTCATTTTGCGTGGCCCCTGAATTTCACTGTTGGGCGGCCGGCAATGCCCGATCAAGACATGCTTGACCATGAAGTTTCTGGCAATTCCCTGAACAAACAGCAGCGGAGGTTACGATGAAACGGCGGTGCACGTTGCACAATGAAGCCCAGCCGATGCCGAGTGAGCATCGAGCGATTTCGGATCAGTCTTACACTTCGTGAAAATCTATTTGACTTTTGACGTCGAGATCTGGTGTGGCGGTTGGAGCGACCTGGACCGCCGTTTCCCCGCCAGCTTCGACAGGTACGTGTATGGCCGCTCGCCCAAAGGTGACTATGCGCTTCCGAAGACGTTGGAGATCCTGGACCGCCATGGTTTGAAGGGCGTTTTCTTCGTCGAACCCCTGTTTGCCGCCCGGTTTGGCGTAGACCGCCTGGCCACGATTGTTAATCTGATCCGGGCCGGTGGACACGACATCCAGCTGCACCTGCACCCGGAGTGGACGGACGAGATCCGCCCATTGCCCTTCGTCGGCGCCACCGTCAAGCGCCAGCACCTGTCCTACTACACGCTCGATGAACAGGTGGCGCTCCTGACGATGGGCCTCGATCTGCTAGCCCAGGTCGGCTGCTCCGCCGTCACCGCCTTTCGTGCGGGCAGTTTCGCCTGCAACCACGACACCTACCATGCCCTGCGCCAGGTCGGCATCGGCATCGACAGCAGCCTGCATGCTGTCCTGCCGCACAGCGGGCCTGACTTGCGCGACAAGATCGACTTCCTGCATCCGCTGGAATTCGAGCAGATCCGTATCCTGCCGATGACGGTCTTCCGGGACGGCCTGGGCAAACGCCGGCCGGCGCAGGTGGGCGCCTGCAGTTTTGCCGAGATGCGTGATGCGATCGAGTCTGCCGTGACCCGCCAGGCTGCGCATTTCGTCATCCTGTCCCACAACTTCGAGATGCTCAAGCCAGGTCTGAGCGAGCCCGACCGGTTCGTGGTTGCACGGTTCGAGGCATTGTGCCGCTACCTCGGGGACAACCGGGGCAGGTTGACGGCTGCCACCCTGTCTGGCGAACCGATCAAGATTGGCGCGCCGATCGACACCGCGTTGGCCGACGCCCGGTGGCCAGGCACCTTGTGGCGCCTCGGGGAGCAGGCCATGAGGCGGGTCATCTGATGCGCGCCGCCATGAACCGTCCGTTTTCGGTGTACCTGGACCTGGTGCGCTTTTCCGCGGCACTGCTGGTTTACATGTGGCATTCCAACCAGCGTTTCCTGACCGAGTCGATCCTGCCGGCCAGCAACTACGGCCACAGTTCAGTGATCGTCTTCTTCGTTTTGTCGGGTTTTGTCATTGCCTTCATTACCGATACCAAGGAGTCCACCTTGGCAGACTACTCGGCAAGCCGGATATCCCGTGTGTTTTCGGTCGCCATCCCGGCGATCGTCGTCACTTTGCTGCTGGATGCGGTCGGACGGACGCTCTACCCGGCCATCTACCATTACCCGTTCGACCAATTCCTGACCCGTGTCGCCGGTAGCGTGCTGATGGCCAACGAAGTGTGGTTGGTCTCGATCACGAGCTTTTCGAATGTTCCGTACTGGTCCATTTGCTATGAGTGGTGGTATTACGTGACGTTTGCGCTGGTGATGTTCTTTCCCGGGCGCAAAGGCCTGATCGCTGCTGCCGTGACCATGGCGGTGATCGGGCCCAAACTGATTCTGCTCGCCCCCGTATGGTGGTTGGGTGTGTTGCTGTACCGGTGGCGAGCGCTCCAGTCCCTGTCGCTCGGCAGCGCGTGGGCCTTGGTGGTCCTGTCGGCCGCCGGTATCGTGGTGTTCCACCGTTTCGACACCATGAGCCTGGGTGAGCCCTGGCTGGAGGCTCTGATCGGGCCTTCCCTGGTCTACCAGCTCACGTTCTCCAAGCGCTTTTTAGCGGATTACCTGCTCGGCATCCTGGTGTTTGCGAACTTCGCTGGGATGCGCGTCATCCTTGCCACCCAGGGCGGCCTGCTGTTGGCCGTGGCCGCGCCGGTTCGTTTCTTCGCGAACTACACTTTTACGCTCTACCTGCTGCACCAGCCGCTCTTCCTGTTCTGGGCCGCTGTGCTGCGCGGTGATCCGAAGGCGCATGCCTACTGGGCGGCCGTGACATTGCTGACGATGCTGTCTGTCGGGGTGCTTGGCCACTTTACGGAGAATCGGCGGCATGTCTTGCGCGCCTGGATGTTGCCCATGTTCCGGCGCTGGGAAAAAATGGCTCCGCTGGGCGGGCGTAGGCAGACTGCTTGAATGGACAGGTTGAATCAGCATGGCAAAAGCCAGACTTAGCTTCAATGACCTTCTGCAGTGTCGGACCAGGCCGGAGATCCGTGCCGCATTGGCCACGTCCCGCATGCCTCTGGGCCTCGCCGAGGCGCAGAGGCTGACCGACCATCTTGCCGGTCTGGGCCCGGCCGCCCATTCCTTGCGCCTGGCAGTTGCGCATTCGTATACCAGTGAATTGTTGAATCCCTGGTTCACGTTGGCCGCCGGCCTGGAAGGCCTGGATCTGCAGGTCTGGCACGCGCCTTACGGCATGCTGGTGCAGCAGGCGCAGGAGAACTCCGCGCTGGTGAACCACCGGCCCGATGTGACCTTGCTGATGCTGCAGCGTGAGGATCTGCACCCGGACCTTGCCCGTCCGCTGGCTGGCCTCAGCCCTGCCCGGCAGGCCGAACTGCGCACGGAAGTGCTCGCGGGGCTGGAGCGTCTGGTGGGGCAATTCCGCAGGCACAAGGTCGGGCAGATCGTGCTGACCGTGCTGCCGGCGATGCAGGGGCCGGGCCTGGGTGTTTACGATAGCCAGTCTGATCGCTCGGAGAGTGGCTGGTGGTCTGGCCTGAAGGCTGGCATCGGCAGCTTGTTTTCCGAGTCGCTGCAGTCGTGTCTCTACCTGGATCTGGACGAAGTACTTCAGCAATTCGGTCGAAGCGCATTCTTCGATCCGCGCCTGTGGTTTTCCGCGCGCTTTCCGTTTACGCCGGCCGCAGCCCGAGAGTTTGCGCGCCGGGTGGTGGGTGTGGGCGCGGTGATGAAGTTTCCCAAGGCCAAGGTCATCGTGCTCGACGCCGACAACACCCTGTGGGGTGGTGTGATCGGCGAGGACGGCATAGACGGCATCAAGCTGGGCCCGGACTATCCCGGCAACGCCTTTGTTGCATTCCAGCGGCGGCTGCTGGATTACCAGCAGCGCGGCTTCATCCTGGCCCTGTGCAGCAAGAACAACCAGGCCGATCTGGACGAGGTGCTCCGGGAGCACCCGCACCAAGTCCTGCGCGATGCGCACTTCGCAGCAAGGCGCGTGAACTGGCTGCCGAAGCCGGACAACCTCGCATCGCTGGCCGAGGAACTCAACCTTGGGCTCGATTCCTTCATCTTCGTCGATGACAGCGACCATGAGTGCGCGGCCGTTCGCCAGCGCTGGCCACAGGTCGAAGTGATACAGACGCCCGCTCGGCCGACCGACGTTCCCGGCTGCCTCGAGCAGGTGGCCCGCCTGGAGGTCCTTTCGCTCACTGCTGAAGACCTTGCGAAGACGGAAATGTATGCCCAGGAGCGCCGACGCCGGGAGTTGAAGGAGAGCGTCGAAAGCAGCGGTTTCGAGATGCAGGATTACCTGGTTTCGCTGGCCATGGAGATGGAGGTGTGCTTCGACAAGGTTGCGCACGTGGCCCGGCTCAGCCAGATGACCCAGAAGACCAACCAGTTCAATCTGACGACGCGGCGCTACAGCGAGCAGCAGATCCAGGAATTCATCAGCGATGCCCGATGCCTGGTGGCAGACTTCGCGCTCGCGGACACATTCGGCAACAGCGGCATCGCCGGCCTGGCGGTGGTCCGCCTGCTGGACGGGCACCTGGCCGAACTCGACACGCTGCTGATGTCGTGCCGTGTCATCGGCCGGCAGGCAGAATCGGCCTTTCTGCATTGCCTGTTGCGGCGCCTGGCTGCCCAAGGCGTGAGGGAACTCGTTGCCGATTTCCTTCCGACGGCCAAGAACGAACTGGTCAGGACATTTCTGCCGGACCAGGGATTCGAGGCAGGGGCCGACGGAAGGTACCGCTGGCCCCTCGACCGATGCCCACCGCAGCCGGAGTCGGCGTTCCCGATCAAGGTGGCTGCACAAGTATGATCGTGCTGTTTTCTTTTACTGTCTTGGAGCCTGCCAGGCAAACCCCATGAGCATTTTTGATCAGGTGCAAACGGTCATCGCAACGACCCTGAAGGTTCCGCCGCACAAGATTACCCAGGGCACTCGCAACGAAGACATTGCAGAGTGGGATTCCATGGGCCACGTGAACCTGATGATTGCGCTGGAGCAGGCTTTCGACATCTTCATGGATGTCGAGGATTTCCCCAACATGGTGTCGGTGCCTGCGATCTTGCAGTACCTGGCGGAGCACGGCCACCCGTGAGCCCGCTGGAGTGGCTCTCCGGCCTGGCCGTTCGTCACCTGGACCAGGAACGCCTTCTGGCGCTGCGCTCCGCTTATTTCACCGCGCGGACCAAGCTCCACCCGCTGATGCGGCGGTGGCACGGCACCTTCGACGCCCACGCCCTGCGGATGCATCTGGAGCAGCGTGTCGGATCGGACTTCGACGTCCTGATGGTGCACAGTTCGGTCAATCACATGCAACCGATGTTCACCGACAGTCCCTTGGCACTGGTGAAGATGTTGATGGACTATTGTGGTCCGAGCAAGACCCTGGTCATGCCGGCGTTCTACTTTGGCGACCCGGAGATCGGCGGGGCCTATGCCACCTTCCTGAAGCGGCCGCTGTTCGACCTTCGGCGGGTGCCCTCCCAGATGGGCCTGGCGACGGAGCTGTTCCGGCGCATGCCCGGGGCGGTGCAGAGCAGGCACCCGGTCTACCGCATGACGGCATGGGGGCCGCTGGCGAAGGACCTGATTCGGGGCCACGAAGACACCGAGTTCCCGAATGGCATCGGGTCCCCCTTCGACTTCATGGCAAAGCACAACACACGCATCATCGGTGTGGGCAAGACCTTTCAAGTCCTGACCCAGGCGCACCATGTGGAGGGTGTCATGGGCAACGATTTCCCGGTTCCGCGGGGAAACGGCCAGGATCTGATCGTCACGGTGATCGACGGCAAGGAGCAGGTTTCCGCTCGCCTTTCCGGGCGCGGCCCTGTGTGGGAATTCAATATCTGGAAGCTCCGCGACATCATGAACCATGAGCAGTTGCAGGAATGGAAGTTCCACGATGTGCCCATGTTCTCGGCCCGCGCGTCCGAAGTGACCGAGGCCCTGGTTGCTGCCGCACGGCGCGGCGTGACGCTCTACGACAAGCCGTGACAGACATGGCATTGAAACTTGGCGACAAGGTCTTTTCGACCGAGGACCAGTTGTTCTTCGCACGCATCTCCCGTGACGTCAACCCGATGCATATGGATCCGGTGGCGGCCCGCCGCCTGATCACCGGCCGGCAGGTGGTTCATGGCATCCATGTTCTGCTGACTGCACTGGAGCATTGGCGGCCCGGGAGTGCCGGCAGCGTTGCATCGGTCTCATGCAATTTCAACAATCCGGTCAGTGTGGGCGAGAAAGTGGTTTTCTCGCAGCAACAAGGGCCTGCCGACCAATGGACCCTGGATGCCACGGCCGATGGATTGCTGTGCGCCAGGATCTCCCTGGTCATGGCAGACCCTTCCCTGACGCCTCCGCCCACCGGGCAGCAAGACTGCCCGCCGGGGACGGACCCGGTACTGGTGCTGGAAACGTGGGACCAGGCACTCGACCAGCCGCCGGAGCACCACCAGGGCAAGCGCTACGCGCTGCGTCTGGGCCCTGGCGATTTTCGGGCCAGTTTCCCGCATAGCTATGCCCTGCTTGGTGCCGAGGGTCTGGCCAGCATGGTCGCGTATTCCTACATCGTGGGGATGGTGTGCCCGGGACTGCATTCGGTTTTCTCGTCACTGCATGTCCACGTGGGCGCAGTGCCACCCGACGCGCGTCTACTGAGTTTCGATGTTCACAAGTACGACGTGCGGTTCCGGCTTTTTGACATCCGCGTCGGCGGTGTGCTGCAGGGGGAGATCAAGGCCTTCCTGCGACCTCCGCCGCAATCGCAGCCGTCGTTGAAGGAACTGTCCGGTCGCGTCCTGCCAGCGGAGTTTGCGCGCACCCGTTCCCTGGTCATCGGCGGATCACGAGGTCTGGGTGAACTCACTGCCAAGATCCTCGCCGCGGGCGGTGGCGACGTTGTGGTCAGCTTCGCCAGCGGCCAGGCCGACGCCCTGGCGATCGTGCATGAGATTGAAGGATCAACCCTGGCGCGCGCCGAGACGGTGCACCTAGACCTCGCGACCGCCGAGTTCGCCTCGGCAGGCATCGAATGGGACTCCCTCGATGCGATCTTCTTCTTCGCCACGCCCAGGATCTTCCGCAAGAAGGCGGCCCTGTTCGACGGCGCGCTTTTCCGCGAGTTCTGTGAGTTCTATGCGGCCAGGCTGTATGCCCTGTGCGAATTCCTGGAGTCGAGTCAGGCCGATCACAAGGTGAAGATCTATGTGCCCTCCACGGTCTACATTGAGGAGCGGCCCAAGGGGATGGCGGAATATGCCATGGCCAAGGCCGCGACCGAGCTCCTGGCCCTGGAGATCAACCGCAACTTCAAGAAGTCCGAAGTCGTGTGCACGCGCCTGCCCAGGCTCAGCACGGACCAGACCTCCTCTATCCTCACACTGCCGACGGGATCCAACGTCGACGTATTGCTGCCCGTCGTTCGGTCGATTCTGGGACGCTAAGCCCGGTGCGGGTCCAGCTGGCTGGTGGCGTTGATCATGGGCTGTGCTGGGACGGCGCACTCGCCGTAGACGCAGGTGGAGCGGGCGCACGGGCTTCCTGTTGGGCCGGCTCTGACCACTTGCCCGCCTATTCCAGTTGTTCGCGCAAAGCCGATTGCGTGAAGCCCAGTGCGAAGGCCTTGTGCGCCTGCTCCAGCACCTTGTCGTACAACTGCAGGTCGAAATAGACCAATCCGATGTTGTTGTGGGTAAACGGGTTGTCGCCTGCCAATTCAGTGGCACGGTCCAGTTGCCGAATGGCCTCCGGCTGACGAGACCCCTTGACCACCCCACGCAGGCCTCACTGCGCGCGCTGCGCCAGCGCCCAATCCATGTGCTCAGCCACCAGGTCGCAGGCATCAGGCCGCGCCGCCTGCAAGGCCAGCGCCACCGCCGCGTCTCCGGTCTCTCGCCACGCATTGCCCAAGGCCACCGCCAGGTTGCGGCGCCAGCGTTTGAAGCCGATGCGGCGGATGGCGCTGCCTTCGGTCTGGCGCAAGAATTCGGCTTCGTCCCAGGCCCAGAGCTGCAACAGCGTGGCGTGGCCCACCGACGCGCGGGTGTCGAAGTCGGCCAGCGGGCTGCGCTGCGCAAACTTGTTCCAGGGGCAGACCAGCTGGCAGTCGTCGCAGCCGTAGATTCGATTGCCGATGGCTGCACGCAAGTCCACCGGGATGGGCCCGTCGAGCTCGATGGTCAGGTAGGCGATGCAGCGCCGGGCGTCGAGCCGGTACGGCCCCAGGATCGCGCCGGTCGGGCAGGCGCTGATGCAGGCATTGCACTCACCGCAGTGGGCACTCACCGGTGCTGTCAGGGGCAAGGCCAGGTCGATGAATATCTCACCCAAAAAGAACATCGACCCGGCCTCGCGAGACAGCGCCAGCGTGTGCTTGCCGCGCCAGCCGATGCCGCTGCGGCTGGCCAGTTCCACCTCCAGCACCGGCGCGGAGTCGGTAAACACGCGGTGGCCGCGCGGGCCGACGGCTTGTTGCAACTGATCAGCCAGCTTTTGCAGCCGGGCGCGCAAGACCTTGTGGTAATCGCGGCCCTGGGCGTAGAGCGAAACCACCGCCTGCTGCGGCTCGGCCAACCGACCCAGGGCGGTGGCTTGCCACGCGCCGGGCTGGCTGGCGGGCAGGTAGTCCATGCGTGCGGTGATCACCCGCAGCGTGCCCGGCACCAGCTCGGCCGGCCGGGCGCGCTTGAGGCCGTGAGCGGCCATGTAGGCCATGTCGCCCTGAAAGCCCGCTGCCAGCCAGGCCAGCAGGCCGGGCTCGGCCGAGCTCAGGTCCACGTCGGCCACCCCGATCTGTGAGAATCCCAGCGCGCTGGCCCAGCCTTGGAGTTGCGCCCAAAGCGCCCTTTCGGCACCGTCCGCCGCCTCTCCGCTTTGCCCTTGCGACACGCCTTGATCGACAGCCATTGCCCGATTCTAGAAACTCGCGAGCTGCTGTGGCCCGATGAGGCTGGCTGTGAGGCCTTTGCCCGGGCCCTGGCCGCGCGGCCTGGCATTGGCCAGGCCTTGATCGAGCTGCACGGCCCGCTGGGCGCCGGCAAGACCACCCTGGTGCGCCATTTGCTGCGGGCGCTCGGTGTGACCGGGCGCATCAAAAGCCCGACCTACACCGTGATGGAGCCCTACACGCTGGCCGACGGCAGCGAGGCCGCTCACTTTGATTTCTACCGCTTCAACGACCCGCGTGAAGGGCTGGATGCGGGCTTTCGGGAGGTGTTCGCGCAGCCCGGCTTGAAGCTGGTGGAGTGGCCGACCCGAGCCGCCGGCCTGCTGCCCCTGCCCGACCTGCGCTTGCAAATCGAGCCGATTGACGCGCCTCTCGACGCGCCGCTCGACGGGCCGAATGACGCAGATTGCCGGCAGGTGAGCCTGCAAGCGCTCAGCCCGCTGGGCCTGGCCTTGCTGCCGTGACCGCCTCGACCGGGTCTCGACCCAGCCGCCGCCGGGCACTCCAGCAGATGGGCGCGCTGGCCTTGGGCCTGGGTGCTGCCGACCTGGCGTTTGGCGCAGCCATCGTCGCGGTGCGGGTCTGGCCGGCGGCGGATTACAGCCGGGTCACGATCGAGAGCGACCAGGCCCTGAGCGCACGCCAGTTTTTCACCGACAACCCGCCCAGGCTGGTGATCGACATCGACGCACTCGAGCTCAGCCCCGCGCTGCGTGAACTGGTGGGCAAGGTGCGCGCCGACGACCCGTTCATCGCCGGGGTGCGGGTCGGCCAGTACCAGCCGCGCGTGGTGCGCCTGGTGATCGACCTGAAACAGGCGGTGGCTCCTCAGCAGTTCACGCTGGCGCCAGTGGCGGCCTACCAGCACCGGCTGGTGTTTGACCTCTACCCGACCGAGGCACCCGACCCGCTGCTGGCCTTGATCCGCGACCGCGAGCGTGCCGAGGCGCTGGCCGCCCGCAGCGTGCAAGACGCGCTGGGCGAGTTCATCGGCCGGGTCGAGCGGCCGGTCAAGGCCCCCTCGCCGGCCTCGGGCCCGCTGCTCGCCGACAAGCCCGGCCCGCCCAGCATCCCAGCGCCCGGCGCCACCCCGCCGCCGCTGTCGAGCCCGGCGCCGCATTCCACACCGCCGGCTGCAGCACCGGCAGCGCTACCCGGCGACGAGCAGCGCAGCATCGACCGCCTGGTGGTGGTGGCGATCGACCCCGGCCACGGCGGCGAGGACCCCGGCGCGGTAGGCCCCACCGGTCTGCGTGAAAAAGACGTGGTGCTGGCGGTAGCGCTCAAGCTGCGCGACCGGCTCAACAGCGTGCCCGGGATGCGGGCGATGCTGACGCGGGATGCCGACTTCTTTGTGCCGCTGCACGAGCGGGTGCGCAAGGCCCGCCGGGTGCAGGCCGACTTGTTCGTGTCGATCCACGCCGATGCGTTTTTTACGCCGGCCGCGCGGGGCGCGTCGGTGTTTGCGCTGTCCGAAACCGGTGCCACCAGCGCCGCCGCCCGCTGGATGGCGAACAAGGAGAACGCCGCCGACGGCGTGGGCGGCGTCAATCTCGCCAGCGTCAAGGACGCCCAAGTGTTGCGCGCCATGGCCGACATGAGCACCACCGCCCAGATCCGCGACAGCCTGACGATAGGCCGCGAGGTGCTGGCGCTGATCGGCAAGGTGGGCGCGCTGCACAAACGCAGCGTCGAGCAGGCCGGTTTTGCGGTGCTCAAGGCGCCCGACATCCCGAGCATCCTGGTCGAGACCGCCTTTATCTCCAACCCGGAAGAAGAGGCCCGGCTGCGCGACGAGGGCTACCAGGACAAGCTGGTGGAGGCGCTGCACACCGGCATCCGCCGCTACTTTGCGCGCCGGCCGCCCCTGGCGCGGCAGCGGAGTTTGTAGGCCGGGCCGCGCTGGCGTCAGGCCGGCTTGGCCTGTGCGCTGCGCCGCGAGCGCCAGGCGCCCAGCAAGATCACCACGCCCGGGATCAGGATCATCGCCCAGATGATCTTGCTGAGGTGGGCGGCCACCCAGGGGATGTTGCCAAACAGGTAGCCGGCGGTGGTGATGCTGCCCACCCACAGCGCACCACCGGTCACGTCATAAAAGCTGAACTTGCGCCGCGTCATCTGCGCCACACCGGCCACAAATGGCGCAAAGGTGCGCAAGAACGGCATGAAGCGGGCTGCGATGATCGTCACGCCGCCGTACTTCTCATAAAAAGCGTGGGCCTGCTCAAAGGCCTTTTTATTGAACCATCGCGACTGCTCCCAGCCAAACACCTTGGGCCCCAGCGCCCGGCCGATGGCGTAGTTGGTCTGGTTGCCGGCCACTGCCGCCACCAGCAGCAAGGCCATCAGCAGCGGGTAGTTCATCAGCCCGGCGCCGGCCAGCGCACCGGCCACGAACAGCAGCGAGTCGCCCGGCAGGAAAGGCATCACCACCAGGCCGGTCTCGACAAAGATGATCAAAAACAGCAGGGCGTAAACCCAGGTGCCGTAGCCATCGACAAACTCGCGCAGGTGGCGGTCGATGTGAACAATGAAATCGATCAACAGCATCAAGGTGTCCATCGCACCAGATTATCCAATGGCCCTGTTTCAGAGGCGCGTCAAGCCGCTGCGGCGCGGCCTGCCGTACTGGCGCGACCTGCCTGACAGCCCGAGCACTGCCACCTGCACCAGCCCGCCGGCGCCGGGATAATCAAGGCCATGTCTGCCGCCCCAACCGCTGCTCCGCCCGCTACCCCACCGCGCAGCATCCGCGCCTTGCCCGACGAGTTGGTCAGCCAGATCGCTGCGGGCGAGGTGATCGAGCGGCCGGCCTCGGTGGTGCGGGAGCTGGTGGACAACGCGCTCGACGCCGGTGCGCGCCAGATCACCGTGCGGCTGCTGGCCGGTGGCGTGCGCAGCATCAGTGTCGAGGACGACGGCTGCGGCATCGCGCCCGAGCAACTGGTGCTGGCGCTGCAGCGCCACGCCACCAGCAAGATCGTCAACCTGCAAGAGCTGGAATCGGTCGCGACCCTGGGGTTTCGCGGCGAGGCGCTGGCGGCCATCGCCTCGATTGCCGACCTCAGCATCAGCAGCCGCACCGCCGAGGCGGCGTTTGCCTCGCGCCTGGACGCGCGCAGCGGCGAGTTGATGGCCGCCGCCCGGGCCCAAGGCACCAGTGTGGAGGTGCGCGAGCTGTTTTTCTCGACCCCGGCACGCCGCAAGTTCTTGAAGACCGACGCGACCGAAGCCGCGCACTGCCTGGAGGCCGTGCGGCGCCATGCGCTGGCCCGGCCGGACGTGGCTTTTGCGGTCTGGCACGACGGCAAGCTGGTCGAGCAATGGCGCCGCACCGAGGCCCCACAGCGCCTGGCCGATGTGCTGGGCGAGGGCTTCATCGCCCAGAGCCGGGCGCTGTTGCCCGTGGTGCCCGCTCTGTTGACCGAGCAGGGCGGCAGACCCGGCAGCGGCGTGCGGGTGTGGGGCCGCATCGGCTTGCCCGACGCCGCCCGGGCCCGCGCCGACCAGCAGTACGCCTACGTCAACGGCCGCTACGTGCGCGACCGGGTCATCGGCCACGGCGCGCGCTCGGCCTTTGATGACGTGCTGCACGGCAACCGCCAGCCGAGCTGGGTGCTGTTCATCGAGATCGACCCGACCCGGGTGGATGTCAACGTGCACCCGACCAAGATCGAGGTGCGTTTTCGCGACGGCCGCGAGGTGCACCAGGCGGTGCGCCACGCGGTGGAGGCCGCGCTGGCCTTGTCGCGGGCGCCGGCGGCGGCCGGCTCGGCAGGCGGCTTGATGGGAGGGTCAGTGGGCGGGCCGTCAGCGTGGCAGACCCCTACCGACGTTCTGGGCCTGGGCCCGGGCGAAGACCCGGCCTCGGCGCGCTTTGGCCTGGGCGGCAGCCTGGCAGGCCGACCCGCCGCCGGCCGGCACGCCTGGTCCGCACCCAGCCCGCACAGCCAGACCGTGCTGGGCCTGCAAGACCTGGCCGTGCTCTACACCCAGGAGCCGGCACCGGCTTGGCCCGCAGCGGCCCCGCTGGCGGGCCTGGGCGCGGCCAGCGCTGCGACCGGCACAGCTGCCGCATCCTCCGAAAGTGCTGCAACAACGGCCACCGCGCCGGCATGGGCCGCCGCTTCAGGCGACCCCGCCTCCGCCGCCGACAACGCCGCCGCCTGGCCGCTGGGCCGGGCGCTGGCACAGCTCGCCGGCGCCTACATCCTGGCCGAAAACGCCCAAGGCCTGGTGGTGGTGGACATGCACGCCGCCCATGAGCGCATCGTCTACGAGCGCTTGAAGTCAGCCCGCGCTGGTCAAGCCCCGCTACGCCCTGACGGCAGCGATGCGCCGATGGCATCGCAGCCCTTGCTGATCCCGGCCACTTTTGCCGCCACCCCCACCGAGGTGGCCGTGGCCGAGGCCCAGGCCGACGCGCTGGCCGCGCTGGGGCTGGACGTGGCGCCGCTCTCACCCGGCGTGCTGGCGGTGCGGGCCCGGCCTGCTGCCCTGCCCGACGCCGACCCGGTGGCGCTGGCCCGCGCAGTGCTGGCCGACCTGGGCGAGATGGACGGCTCGCGGCTGGTGCAGCGCGCCCGCGACGAGCTGCTGGCCACCATGGCCTGCCACAGCGCGGTGCGCGCCAACCGCCAACTTACCCTGCCGGAGATGAACGCCCTGTTGCGCGACATGGAGCGCACCGAGCGCGCCGACCAGTGCAACCACGGCCGCCCCACCTGGCGCCAGATCAGCACCCGCGAGCTCGACAGCCTGTTTCTGCGCGGCCGCTGAGCCCGGAGGCAGGCAGTCTGCGGCGCGGCGCCTGCCGGCCATGATCCAATCGACGCCATGACCAACCCCAACAATCCCGCCCCCACCGAGGGGGTGCGCCTGTCCAAGGTGATGGCCGAGCGCGGCCTGGCCTCACGCCGTGAGGCCGACGAGTGGATCGAGGCCGGTTGGGTCAACGTCAATGGCCAGCCCGCGGTGCTGGGCCAACGGGTGCGGCCTGATGACGCGATCAGCGTCGACCCGCTGGCGCGCCAGCAGCAGGCCCAACGGGTGACGGTGCTGCTGCACAAGCCGATGGGCTACGTCTCGGGCCAGGCCGAGGACGGCTACCAGCCGGCCTCGGTGCTGTTCTCGGCGGCCAATCGCTGGTCTGAGGACAGCGTGCAGCTGAAATGGCACCACGGCCATGTGCGCGGCCTGGCGCCGGCCGGCCGGCTCGACATCGACTCCACCGGCCTGCTGGTGCTGACGCAGGACGGCCGCATCGCCAAACAACTCATCGGCGAGGACAGCAACGTCGAGAAGGAATACCTGGTGCGGGTCTGCCTGCCGGGCCAGCGGCCGGCGCCGGTGCCCGGCCAGGCCCGGGGCCTGCAGCCGGCACACCTGCCCGGCAACCTGCCGGACCCGCCCGCCCACCCAGAGCCCGCCGCCGGCGCCGCCAGCCCGCTGCTGCCCCCCGACAAGATGCGCCTGTTGCACCAAGGCCTCGCGCTGGACGGCCGCTGGCTCAAGCCGGCCCGGGTCAGCTGGGCCAATGAGGACCAGCTGCGCTTTGTGCTGCGCGAGGGCCGAAAACGCCAGATCCGCCGCATGTGCGAGCTCGTCGGCCTGGAGGTGCTGGGCCTGAAGCGGGTGCGCATCGGCAGCGTGGTGCTGGGCAAGCTGCCGGCCGGCCAGTGGCGCTACCTGCGGCCGGACGAGCGCTTCTGATGCCCGGCAGCCGCGCTGCAACAGCCGCCGCTGTGGCAGCGCCCACGTCCACGTCCACGTCCACGCCCACGCCCACGTCCACCTCCACGCCAGCACCATCCGCCGCGCCGGCCGCGCTGCTGTCGCCCGCCTTTGCCGCGCTGGTGCTGGCCTTGCTGATGGGCCTGCAGCCGGTCACCACCGACCTGATGCTGCCCGCGCTGCCGGCCCTGGCCGCCGACCTGCACGCCCCGATGGCGCCGGTGCAGTTGACGATGGCCGCGCTTATCCTGGCCTTTGGACTGGCCCAGCTGGTGTGGGGCCCGTTGGCCGACCGGGTAGGTCGGCGCCCGGTGCTGCTGGCCGGCCTGGCCCTCTACGTTGCTGCCAGCGCCGGTGCCGCGCTGGCGGGCAACGTGCTGGCGGTGGTGGCCTGGCGCGCGCTGCAAGGCGCCGGCATGTCGGCCGCCGTGGTCTGCGCCCGGGCGATGGTGCGCGACCTCTACGAGCCGCACGAGGGCGCGATGGTGATGGCACGGGCCCTCACCGGTCTGGGCCTGCTGGCGATCATCAGCCCGACCCTGGGGGGTGTTTTGGTGGCCAACTTCGGCTGGCGCGCTGCGGTGGTCGCCATGGGCGTGACCGGAGCAGCGCTGACCACCTTCATCGCCCTGCGCCTGCCCGAGACCGCCCGGTTCCAAAGGCCAGCGGCCACCCACCTGCGGCCGCTGCTGCGCCAACTCGGCGCCACCTTGCGGCATCCGGGCTTCAGGGCCTGGACCGCGCTGGTGAGCTGCAGTTACGGCGGGCTGTTCATCTTTCTGGCCGGCTCGGGGTTTGTGCTGATCGGCGTGCTGGGCCTGGCCCCCGGCTGGGCCGGGCTGGTGATGAGCAGTTGCTCCATCACCTACATCGGCGGCACCTTGCTGTGCCGGCGCTGGATCCCCCGCCTGGGCCTGGCCGGCGCAGTGGGCCGGGCGGGCTGGTTTTCGCTCGCCGCCGGCGCGGCGATGTTCATGCTGGCCGCAACGGACAGCCGCTCGGTCGTGGCAGTGATGCTGCCGGTCTGGCTCTACGCCCTGGGTCACGGCGTGCACATGCCCTGTGGCCAGGCCGGCGCAGTCGGGCCGTTCCCGAAGGCGGCCGGGCTCAGCTCGGCGCTGGCCGGTTTTGTCACCGCCGCCGTGGCCTTTGGCATCGGACTGTGGCTGGGCCGCTCGCTCGACGGCACGGTGCGGCCGTTTGCACTGGGCATGGGCAGCGCAGCGCTGCTGACCGCCTTGGTGGCCTGGACGCTGGTGCGGCGCGATGGCGAGAGGGTGCAGGTCGCGCCCGTAGCGGCCTGACACGGGGCATGGCAGCCCGCATCGACCACCTCCCACCCGCCACACCCTGGCGCGCCGTGGGCCTGGCCGGCCCCACCGCCAGTGGCAAATCGGCCCTCGCCCTGGCCGCCGCCGCGCGCTGGCCGGTCGAGATCATCAGCGTCGATTCGGCCCAGGTCTACCAGGGCCTGGACATCGGCACCGCCAAGCCCAGCGCGGCCGAGCGCGCCGCCGTGCCGCACCATTTGATCGACCTGCTGGACCCGACCGGCGCCTATTCGGCCGCGCGGTTCGTGGCCGACGCACGCCGCCTGATCGGCGAGATCAACCAACGCGGCCGCACCGCCCTGCTGGTGGGCGGCACGATGCTGTACTTCAAGGCCTTGATCGACGGCATAGCCGCCATGCCGGGCAGCGACGCCGCAGTCCGCACCGCACTCGACGCCCGCGCCGCCCAGCTCGGTTGGCCCGCCTTGCACGCCGAACTCGCCCGGGTTGACCCGATCACGGCCGCCCGGCTGCCGCCCACCGACGCGCAGCGCATCCAGCGCGCGCTGGAGGTGTGGACGCTCAGCGGCCTGCCGCTGTCGCACTTTCACGGCCGCGACCGGGCGGCCGGGCTGGCCTTGCCGCTGCTGGCGCTGGAGCCGCTGTCGCGGCCCTGGCTGCATGCGCGCATCGCCCAACGCTTCGATGCCATGCTGGCGGCCGGCCTGGTGGACGAGGTGCGCGCGCTGCACGCCCGGCCCGATCTGCAGCCGGCCTTGCCCGCGCTGCGCTGCGTGGGCTACCGCCAGACCTGGGCTGCGCTGGACGCCGCCGGCCCTGGCCAGCCCTTGAGCGCCAGCGGCCTGGCCGGCCTGCGCGAGCAAGGCATCGCCGCCACCCGTCAACTGGCCAAACGCCAGCTCACCTGGCTGCGCAGCCTGCCGCGCCGCAGCCTGGCCTGTGACGCCACCGACAGCCCCGCAACCGGCCTGTCAGCGCTGGCCGAGCTGCTGGCGGCCCAAGCGGCAACTTCCGGCACGCCTTGGCCATGAGCCCGCCCGGCCGCGCCAAAGGGCGAACCACCGCAATGCCCAGCAAGGAGATCACCCGATGAGCCCCGCGCTCGACCGCCCAGCGCAGCCGGCCCCCGCCGCCGTGCTGCAAATCACCGGCCTGCAGCGCAGCTACGGCGGTGTGCCGGTCTTCAGCGGGGTGGACCTCCAACTCGCGGCAGGAGAATTTGTCGCACTGCTCGGCGAGTCGGGTGTGGGCAAATCCACCCTGTTGAACTGCATCGCCGGCCTGGACGATGCCGACGCCGGCCAGGTGTTGCTGGCCGGCGCCGAGGTGCGCCGCCTGCCCGAGCCTGACCGGGCTCGGCTGCGGCGCGAGGCGCTGGGCTTTGTGTTTCAGGCCTTTCACTTGCTGCCCCACCTCAGCGTGGCCGAGAACATCGCCCTGCCCCTGCTGCTGCTGGGCCGGCCCGACCCGGCCCGCGTTGAAAATCTGCTGACGGCGGTGGGCCTGGCCGGGCTGGGCGGGCGCAGCCCGGCGCAGCTCTCCGGCGGTCAGTTGCAGCGGGTGGCGCTGGCCCGCGCCCTGGTGCACCGGCCCCGGTTGATCCTGGCCGACGAACCCACCGGCAACCTCGACCCCGGCACCGCCGAACGCATGCTCGACCTGCTGCTCACCCAGGTCCGGGCCGAAGGCGCGGCCTGCCTGCTGGTCACGCACTCGGTAGCGGCGGCGGCGCGCGCCGACCGGGTACTGCGGCTTACCGCCACAGGCATCGTGCCGGGTTGACGGTTGACGGTTGACGGGCTGACGGTTGGCGGGCTGACGGGCCGAGCGGACGCAGGGCTGCGGCTGGAAACACCGCGCGAACCACCCCGCAAAACGGGGCGATTTTCAGGCCCCGCTGAGCCGGCCCAACCACTCGTGCAGGGCCAGCCGGCTCAAAGCAAAACCCTCGCCCGTGGGCAAGAAATCCAAGGGGCGCATCTCGCGCGGCGGCGCCATGCCCAGCGGTGCCGGCAGCAGCTCGATGGTCGGGCCGAGGTTGTTTTTCAAGGCCCGCTCAAACCCCGCCAGCGCGCGGCGCTGGTGAAAATCATGGGTCACCAGCACGATCCGCCGGATGCCTTCGGCCCGCAGCAAGTCCACCGTGAAGCTGGCGTTTTCATTCGTGTCGCGCGACCGGTCTTCGAGCCAGCGCGGGCGCTGGCCAAAGTCCCGCAGCGCAACCTGGGCCATGATTTCAGCCTCGGTCGGCCCTGGCGGGCTGCCGTAACCCACGCCGCCGCTGTAGAGCATCGGCAAACGGGTCTGGCGCGCCAGCCACAGGCCGTAACGCAAACGCTCCAGGGCCATCGGCTTCAAATCGGGCGCACCATACTCGGGCGCCATCAGCCTGCGGCCTGCCCCCAGCACGACGATGGCGGTGCGAGGTGCACCCACCAGGCCGGCCCGCTGCCTGGCGTCCAGCGCGGGCGGCGGGGTGGTCAGTTGCTCGACCAGGGCCCGGCCCACGGCCAGGGTGCACGAGGCCCACAGGCCCAGCAACGCCAGCCCCAGGCTCAAACCACCCAGCCAACGCCGCCGCGGCAGCCACAGCCCACCCAGTGCAGCCAGCAGCAGCAAGGGCACTGGCGGCAACAGCAGCAGGCCGAGCAGCGGCTTCCAGGTTTCGAGGCCAAATCGGATGAGCACGTCATTCATGGCTGGTTGTGAGGGTGTTGGCGGGTGGGCTTGCAGCAAGCGGGGCTTGGGCCAGCCGATCAAACTGGCCAGCGATGCAAACCGTGCTGGCGCCTGAGATTGTGGCGCCAGCGATGCCAGCGCCTGCCGGGCGATGCAGGCAGTCCGGGTGGTTCAACCTGCGCAGCTCTTTCATGCCCTTGAAGGGTCGAGTTTTCGTGGATACCTTATCTGGATGCATCTGACGTTTGACTCCGGCCAGCTCGAGAAGTCCGTCGCCGAGCGTGGTCTCGACCTTGAAGCCGCCATACTCGTCTTTGAAGGCGCGA
>JANYKR010000064.1 GCA_025358155.1 Betaproteobacteria bacterium | reverse complement strand
CCCCGCGTACCAGGCGCTGCCAGACGCCCGCCTGACCTTCGGCGGCGGCATGCTGGAGATCCGGCAGGGCGAGCGTCGGCGCTACGCCTCGATGCTGTCCATCAAAGAATTCGCCGGCCAGGTCGAACCGGGCACGCTCGGTGCGCTGCTCTACGAAGACTCGGAGTTCATCGAGACGCAGAGCTTCTCCAGCCTGCCGCGCCGGCAGGCGATGGCCGCTCTGACCACGCAGCGCGATCAGCTGCTGGCGTCCGACGATGCCGTGGTCACGCAGATCGAAGCGATGGATGTGGCGCTCGACCAGCTGGGCGATGGCCAGTTCGTCATGGGCGAGTACAGCTACACCCTGGCGGTGTTTGGCGACACGCTCGACGAGTGCGGCAAGCGTGCGGCCAGCGCAGTGGGCGCCTTGACGGAAACCACCGCGATGGAACTGGTGCCCGTGGACCTGGTGGCCGATGCCGCCTGGTTCTCGCAACAGCCCGGCAACTTTCAGTGGCGCCCGCGCAAGGCCACGATCAGCAGCCGCGCTTTCGCGGCGCTGACCTGCGGCCACAACTTCCTGCGCGGCAAGCGCGACGGCAACCCCTGGGGTGAAGCCCTGGCGCTGATGCGCACGCCGGCCGGCAACCCGTTCTATCTGAACCTGCACGCCAGCCCCGAGGGTGAGGACAGCGAGGGCAAGAAGCTGCCCGGCAACACCATCGTGATCGGCTCGACGGGTTCGGGCAAGACGACGTTGCTGACCGGCCTGTTGGCCCTCACGCCGAAGTGGGCCGTCCGGCCGCGCGTGGTCAGCTTCAGCCTGGACCGCGATACCGAGATCGTGATCCGGGCGCTGGGCGGTGTGTTCTACACGTTCGACCGCAACCAGCCCACGGGCTGCAACCCGTTCCAGCGCGACGTGACGCCCGAGCGAATCGGATTCTGGACCGAACTGGTCAAACAGTGCATCGCGTCACCAGAGATGCCGCTGCTGCCCAACGACCACGAGGCCATCGCGCGAGCCGTTGCGACGGTCGCTGCACTCAAGCCGGAGCTTCGGTGGTTTAGTACGGTGCGCCAGTCCCTGCCGCGCTCCGGCGCCAACAGCCTCTATGACCGCCTGGGGAAGTGGTGCCGCGGTGGAGAGTTGGGTTGGGTCTTCGACATGGGCGACGATCGCCTGGGCGATCTGCGCAGCCACATGGCCATCGGCTTCGACTACACGGGCGTGCTCAGCAGTCCCGACGTTCGCACGCCGATCATGATGTACCTGCTCAACGTGATGGACGAGCTGGTCAACGGCGAGCCGATGATCTATCACGTCGCGGAGTGCTGGAAGGCACTTGGCGACCCGGCGTTCGCGCCGTTCGTGAAGCACAAGCAGAAGACCATCCGCAAGATGAACGGCCTCGGGCTGTTCGATACGCAGGAGGTCGCAGACCTGCTCTCCAACGAGAACGGCCGCACGATGATCGAGCAGTCGGTGACCAAGCTCGTGCTGCCCAACGCGGATGCCGATCGCGACGAGTACGTGGGCGGCCTGGGCCTGACCGATGCCGAGTTCGCCATAGTCAAGTCGCTCGGCGCCACGGGCTCGCGGCGTTTCCTGTGCAAGCAGGGCACCGACTCGGTCCAGTGCGAGTTCGACCTCGGGGGCATGAACGACTTCTTGGCCGTCCTCAGTTCCACCACGGACAACGTCGAACTGCTCGATCAGCTTCGCGCAGAGGTCGGAGACGCACCGACAGCCTGGCTACCGTTGTTCTATAAGCGCGTGCGCGATCGGCGCAGCCATGCCCGGAGGGCAGCATGAAACTTCACCTCACCACAGCCGCGATCGGGATGCTGTTCACGCTCGTCTGCGTGACGGCTCAATCTGAGCCTGCATCTCCCGGATTCCCCGGCAACGAGGCCGTTCGGATGGTCGATGGCAAGCGGGTAGCTGAAGTTCCGCCGCTTACGGCAGAGACCCAGCGCTATCTCAAGTCCGGGTTTAAGTTAGCGCCGCCTCGTCCCGGCGCTGAGGTCTACATGATCGAAGGGCCAGACCAGTTGATGGACTGTACGAGCATCTACTTCTCGAAGTCAGGCTGCATTCCGTCCACCCTCGGTGCCAGCAAGCGGTCCCGGTTCTGGACGGTCAAGCTCAATGGCGTCTGGATGCATTGCGAGTCACGGGCGCCGTCCGGAAAGTGCGAGCCCGTTGCGGCTGGCGTACCCGGCGGCATGGGAACGGTGGAGTAACACGCCATGTTCGCGCGGCTCGAAGCCTGGTTCAACACGTTCTTCCTCGGCTACGCCGCTCGCGTGTCCGCGGACTTGGCTACGGGTCTTGTGCCGGTGGCCCTTGCGCTAGTCACCATCTACATAGCGATCTACGGCCTCGCGGTGATGCGCGGCGAGGCGTCCGAGCCGATTGGCACCTTCGCTTGGAAGATGGTCAAGGTTGGCGCGATCCTGTCGTTCGCTCTGCCGGGGCTGTACTACAGCGGGAATGTTGTGGCCTGGGCTACCGGCCTGCAGGACGGCTTGGCCGTTCTGTTTGTCGCGCCCAGAGCGGCCGCAGCTGCCACCGCGTTCGGCGCATTGGACCTGGCCAACACGGCGGCGAACGAGCAACTTGCGCTGCTCTGGAAAGACGCGGGAATGTTTCGGCTTGACCTCGTACTCGCCAGCATCCTGTTTTCGTTGGGCACAACGATCTTCCTTGTTCTCGGCGCGTTCGTCGGGCTCCTGGGCAAGCTCATCCTGACGTTTGCACTCGCCATCGGCCCTCTCGCAATCCTGTGTCTCCTCTTCAAGTCAACCGCGCGCTTTTTCGATAGCTGGCTGTCATTCGTCCTCAGCGCAATCGTCCTGTCGTGGTTTGTGTTCTTCGCTCTGGGGATGTCGCTCTACGTTTCGGACCGAGTCATAGCGGCGATACGTGACGGGACAGCGTTCGTCGCTGGTGTGCCGGGCTCAGTCGGCGCTCTCGAAGCAGCTGGGACCTACCTCGCAGTCATGTGCCTCCTCGGCATCGTGCTCTTCCAGGCGCCTTCCCTGGCGTCCAGCTTGACAGGCGGTGCTTCGATCCAGAGCGGCACCCAGATGGTGACGAATTCGATGGTCGCCATGCGTGCGATGGGCGGCGGTCGATCAGGCGGTAGCGGTGCTGCAGGAGGCGGAAGCATGATCCGAGGCGGCGGTGCTGCCTATGTCGCGGGCAGAGCAGCCGGCGCCGTGGGCTCGGCTGGCGGTGCAGTAGCAGGTGGCGCTCGCGCTGCGTATCAGCGAGTCGCCCAGCGAGGCGGAGTTTCGACGTGACGGGTCAGCGGTCCTTTCAACCTCATTTGCAAACCACGGGAGTACAGGTCATGAAGCGTTCAAAGGTCCGTTCGGGGCTCGCAGCCTTCGCAGCAGGCGTGATGATGATGTGCGGCAGCGCACCGGCACGCGCCGGCATCCCCGTGATCGACGTGGCGGCGATCATCCAGGCCGTTCTCGACGTGATGAACGGGATCTCGCAGATCGAGAACCAGTACCAGCAGATCGTGGGACTTGGACAGCAGATCGAGTCGATCTCGAATGCCCGCTCGCTGGGCGATGTGCTGAATAACCCGGCTCTGCAAAACTACGTCCCGCGTGAAGCGAACACCCTGGTT
>JANYKR010000035.1 GCA_025358155.1 Betaproteobacteria bacterium | reverse complement strand
CCCAACATGCGCTTCGTGCCGATCAAGAGCGAGGACCAGCAAGCCCGGCTGATGGTGCACCGTGCCAGGCAAGGGTTCGTTGCCGAGCGCACGGCGCGCATCAACCGCATTCGCGGCCTGCTCAGCGAGTTTGGGATGGTGCTGCCGCTCAAGGCCGAGGTGGTGCGGCGGGAGGCGCGCAACCACCTGGAGGAACTGCCCGGCTACTCCAACCTGGTGATCGGGGATTTGCTCAGCGAGGTGGCGCACCTGGACGAGAGGGTCAAGCAGTACGACGTGCACATCCGGACGATGGCGCACGACCGCACGCCAGCGCAGCAGTTGATGCAACTGATGGGGATTGGGGAGATCACGGCCCCAGTGACGCGCCGCCGCAGGCAAGACAGTTTCTTGCCCGCCTCAGACAGGCAGCGCGGTGGTTTTCTTGACGGTACGCAACACCAGCATCGAATTGGACCGCTCCACGCCCGGCAGGCGCATCAGCACCTCGGTGTGCACACGCTCCAGGTCTTCAGCGTCGCGGTACGAAAACCGCAGCAGGTAGTCATTGCTGCCGGCCACGTAAAAGCAGTCCAGCACCTCGGGCTCGTCGCGCACCGCCTGCTCAAAGGCCTTGAGCACACCGTCATTCATGGTCCGCAGGTTGATGATCGAAAAGCAGGTGCCGTGCTGGCCCAGCGCCTTGGCATTGAGCAGCGCCACGTACTGGGCTATCACGCCCGAATCCTCCAACTGTTTGACGCGGCGCAAGCAGGCCGAGGGCGACAGGTGCACCCGCTCGGCCAGTTGCACATTGGACAGTCGCCCGTCGCCTTGCAGCTCGGTCAGGATCTGGCGGTCGATCACATCAAGTTGCGGCTTTGGGCTTACGGTTCGCATGTTGTGCTGTCAAATCGATTGAGACCAGAATTTTATGCAGTAAAGGGCTTCACGCCATGCCAATTGCGCAAGCACATTGCGCGCAAGCCTGTCTAGACTGCAGCTTGTTGCGTCAATACCCAGCGCGCAGCCCCCGAGACCTTTCCAGGAGCCCGACCATGAGCCTCTCCGATATCGACGCACCCACCGCCAATCCCCTGCAGGCATTTGTGGCCGCGCCGCCCGGCGTGTCGATGGACGCCTACTGGATGCCGTTCACCGCCAACCGTCAGTTCAAGAAGCAGCCGCGGCTGTTCGTCAAGGCGTCTGGCATGCACTACTGGACCGACGACGGGCGCAAGGTGCTCGACGGCGTGGCCGGCCTGTGGTGTGTCAATGCCGGTCATGCCCGGCCCAAAATCGTGCAGGCGATCCAGGCCCAGGCGGCCGAGATGGACTTTGCACCGCCGTTTCAGATGGCGCACCCCAAGGCCTTCGAACTGGCCGACAAGGTCAGCAAGCTGACGCCGGCCGGGCTGAACCGGGTGTTTTTTACCAACTCCGGGTCTGAGTCGGTCGAGACCGCTTTGAAGATGGCCCTGGCCTACCACAAGGTGCGCGGCGAAGGCACCCGCACCCGGCTGATCGGGCGCGAGCGCGGCTACCACGGTGTCAACTTTGGCGGCATTTCGGTCGGCGGCATGGTCGGCAACCGCAAGCAATTCGGCACCATGTTGTCGGGAGTGGACCACCTGCGCCACACCCATGACCCCAAACGCAACGCCTTCAGCCTGGGCCAGCCCGAATTTGGCGCCGAGCTGGCCGACAGCCTGGAAGACCTGGTCGCGCTGCACGACGCCAGCACCATCGCCGCCGTGATCGTCGAGCCGGTGGCCGGCTCCACCGGCGTGCTGGTGCCACCCAAGGGCTACCTCAACCGGTTGCGCGAGATTTGCGACAAGCACGGCATCCTGCTGATTTTTGATGAGGTGATCACCGGCTTTGGCCGCACCGGCCAGCCCTTTGCATCGCAGACCTTCGGCGTCACGCCCGACATGATCGTGATGGCCAAGGGGCTGAGCAACGGTGCGGTGCCGATGGGCGCAGTGGCCGTCAAGCAAAGCATCCACGATGCTTTCATGAACGGGCCCGAGCACCTGATCGAGTTCTTCCACGGCTACACCTACTCGGCCCACCCGCTGGCCTGCGCCGCAGCTTTGGGCACGCTGGCCACCTACGAGGACGAGGGCCTGCTGACCCGGGCCGGCGATCTGCAGGCCTATTTTGGCGAGGCGGTGCATTCGTTGCGGGGCGAGCCCAATGTGATCGACATCCGCAACATCGGCCTGGTCGGCGGCGTCGAGCTGTCGCCCATCGCGGGCAGCCCGGCCAAGCGTGCTTTCGACATCTTTCTGGACTGTTACGAGCGGGGTGTGCTGCTGCGCACCACGGGCGACACGGTGGCACTGTCGCCGCCGCTGATCATCGAGCGTGGCCAGATCGATCAGTTGGTGGACACCCTGCGCGGCGCAATCCGGCGTCACGCCTGAGCCCTGGCGCGGCCCTTCAGGCGCCATTCAGGCGCAAGCAGCACCACTGCGCCAAGAATGCTGCCTGGCGGACCCGCACCGGCTCACGCGGGGCATGGCCTGGTACCGCATGAAGTACGCTCTCGCATGACTGCAATCTCCCGCAAACCCGTGGTGCTGGTGCCCGCCTGCAATGTGCAACAGGGCCACCACCGGTATCACACCGTAGGCAAGAAGTACACCGACGCGGTGCGCCTGGCCGGCTGCATGCCGCTGATCGTGCCGGTAGCCCAGGCCGATGAGCTCGACGCCCTGCTGGCGATGGTCGACGCGGTGCTGCTCACCGGCTCGCCGTCGAATGTGCATCCCAGCAATTTCGACGAGGACGTCTACGACCCGTCGCTGCCGCTGGACCCCGACCGCGATGCCTGGACCCTGCCGCTGATTCCCAAGGCTATCGCGCTGGGCATGCCGCTGTTCACCATTTGCCGGGGCACCCAGGAGGCCAACGTGGCGCTCGGCGGCTCCTTGCACCAGGCCGTGCATGAGGTGGCACCGCACATCGACCACCGGGCGCCGGTCGGCCAGCCCGGCGACGTGACCTATGCCGCGGCCCACGAGGTGGCGGTGGTGCCGGGCGGGGTGCTGGCGGGCATCGTCGGCGCTGACCGGTTCCAGGTCAATTCCGCCCATGGCCAGGCCGTCAACCGGCTGGCACCCGGGCTGCGGGTCGAGGCGCGTGCGCCCGATGGCGTGGTCGAGGCGTTTTCATTCACCGAGGCTGCGGGCTTCAACCTGTGCGTGCAGTGGCACCCCGAATGGCAGGCCGCCGACAACCCGGTGTCGATGCAGTTGCTCGGTGCCTTTGGCCAGGCGGCGATGGACTACCGCGACCGGCGCAACCCTGGCCCGGGCCGCAAACCTGCCTGACCCGGCCAGGCGCACAGGGCGCCGGCCTTGACCAGCCTTCGCCGCCCAGCGACAGTGCCCATCACAGGACCCCAGGATACCCATGGTCAACCGCGACAACTTCAGCTTTGCCGATCTTGAAAACTGGCTCAACGAACAGCGTGTGACCGAGATCGAATGCCTGGTGCCTGACCTCACCGGCGTGGCGCGCGGCAAGATCCTGCCGCGCGAAAAGTTCACCGAAGACCGCGGCATGCGGCTACCCGAGGCGGTGGTGGCGATGGGTGTGACGGGTGAGTTCCCCGAAGAAGGCCCGTACTACGACGTCATCAGCCCGACCGACAAGGACATGCACCTGCGGCCCGACCCGACCACCGCCCGCATCGTGCCCTGGGCCATCGACCCCACCGCCCAGGTCATCCACGATTGCTACGACAAGGACAACCACCTGGTGCCGTTTGCGCCGCGCTCGGTGCTGCGCCGGGTGTGTGAGCTGTACGCTGCCAAAGGCTGGAAGCCGGTGGTGGCGCCCGAGCTGGAGTTTTACCTGGTGGCGCGCAACACCGACCCCGACATGCCGCTCAAGCCGCCGATCGGCCGGTCAGGGCGGGCTGAGACGTCCCGCCAGGCCTACTCGATCGACGCCGTCAACGAGTTCGACCCGCTGTTTGAGGATGTCTACGCCTACTGCGCCAAGATGGGGCTGAACGTGGATACGCTGATCCACGAGGTGGGTGCCGGCCAGATGGAGATCAACTTCTTTCACGACCACCCGCTCGGCCTGGCCGACGAGGTGTTCTTGTTCAAGCGCACGGTGCGCGAGGCCGCACTGCGCCACGACATGTACGCCACCTTCATGGCCAAGCCGATTGCCGGCGAGCCGGGCAGCGCGATGCACGTCCACCAGAGCGTGCTCGACGCCGAAACCGGCCTCAACATCTTCAGCAACCCGGACGGCACCCCCAGCAAGGAGTTCTTCTGGTTCATCGGCGGGCTGCAGCGCTACATCCCGGCGGCAATGGCGTTGTTTGCGCCCTACGTCAACAGCTACCGCCGCCTGTCGCGCCACACGGCTGCGCCGATCAATATCCAGTGGGGATGTGACAACCGCACCGTCGGCATCCGCAGCCCGCTGGCGTCGCCCCAGGCCCGGCGCGTCGAGAACCGGGTGATCGGCGCCGACGCCAACCCCTACGTTGCGCTGGCCGCCACCATGGCCTGCGGTTACATCGGCATCGAGAAACAGATCGAGCCCTCGCCCGAATGCAAGGGCGACGCCTACCTGGGCGACTTCCAGCTGCCGCGCAGCCTGGGTGAGGCATTGCAACTGCTGCGTGATGAGACCGATCTGCACGAGGTGCTGGGCGCGTCCTTCATCACCGTCTACACCGAGGTCAAGGAGATCGAGTACGCCGAGTTCATGAAAGTGATCTCGCCCTGGGAGCGTGAGCACTTGTTGCTGCATGTTTGAGCTGGCGCACGCCTGGCAACTGGCGCACATGAAATCCGCATGGAGTCCGAGATGAGTTCCGCCACCCTCCCCCGCAGCACCCAAAGCTGGCAAGCCGCCGACTCGGCCCACTTTCTGCACCCGTTCACTGACTTCCAGTCGCTGGCCAAAGCAGGCGCTCGCATCATCACCCGGGCCGAGGGCATCTACCTCTGGGACTCGGACGGCCACCGGTTGCTGGACGCGATGAGCGGGCTATGGTGCGTCAATGTCGGCTATGGCCAGCAATCGCTGGTGGACGCGGCGGCAAAGCAGATGCTGCAGCTGCCGTTCTACAACGCGTTTTTCCAGACTGCCACGCCACCCGCGATCGAGCTGGCCGAGCTGCTGGCGGCCATCACGCCGCCGCAATTCCAGCATGTGTTTTTCACCGGCTCGGGCTCGGAGGGCAACGACACCGTGGTGCGCATGGTGCGCCGCTACTGGGACATCCTGGGCCAGCCCGAGCGCCAGGTCATCATCAGCCGCAACAACGCCTACCACGGCTCGACCATGGCCGGCGCCTCGCTGGGGGGCATGAGCGGCATGCATGCCCAGGGCGGGCTGCCGATCCCCAACATCGTTCACATCGAGCAACCGTACTGGGCGGCGCTGGGCCAAGGGATGAGCCGTGACGCTTTCGGGCTGATGGCCGCGGGCTGGCTGGAGGACCGCATCCTGGCCCTGGGCGCGGACAAGGTCGCCGCCTTCATCGGCGAGCCGATCCAGGGCGCAGGCGGCGTGATCATCCCGCCGGCCACCTACTGGCCCGAAATCGAGCGCATTTGCGACAAGTACGGCATCCTGCTGGTGTCCGACGAGGTGATCTGCGGCTTTGGCCGAACCGGCCACTGGTTTGGCTGCGAAACCTTCGGCTTCAAGCCCGACCTGATGACCTTTGCCAAGGGTGTGACCAGTGGCTACGTGCCCTTGGGCGGCGTGATGGTGGGCGAGCGCATCGCCCGGGTGCTGATCGAGCAAGGCGGCGAGTTCGAGCACGGCTACACCTACTCGGGCCATCCGGTGGCCTGCGCGGTGGCGCTGGCCAACATCCGGCTGATCCAGCAGCAAGACCTGGTGGGCCATGTGCATGATGATGTCGGCCCCTACCTTGCCCAAGCCTTTGCCAGCCTGCTGGACCACCCCCTGGTGGGCGATGCCGAGACCTGCGGCCTGATGGGGGCGATCCTGCTCGTCAAGAACAAGGCCGGGCTGGTGCCGTTCAATCCTGAGGTGGGCATCGGCATGGTCTGCCGTGGGCATTGTTTTGCCAACGGATTGGTGATGCGGGCGGTGGGCAACCGGATGATCATTGCGCCGCCGCTGGTGATCACCCGGTTGCAGATTGATGAGTTGACTGGCCTGATCCGCCGGTGTCTGGACTTGACGCTGGTGGACGCGCAACGCGAAAAATGGATTTGACCGGTCCTGAGATCGGGCTGACAAGGGAGAAACACCATGAAAGACCTGCGAGAACGGCTGCTGGCCCAGGGGGTGCACACCCTGATTGCGCAGTTCACCGACCTGCACGGCGTGGCACGCGGCAAGTTTGTGCCGCTCGCGCACCTTGACGATTTGTTGACCGAGGGCATCGCGTTTTCAGGCCCGTCCATCGCCGGTACCGGCCTGCCCCGCTGTGGCCCACGGTCCGAGTATTGGGCACGGGGTGCCGCCAGCACCGCCGTCGCCCTGCCCTGGATGCCGGGCTACGCCCGGGTCGTCTGTGACGGTTTTGTGGCCGGCGAGCCTTTTGAGGCCTGCCCGCGCCAGGTGCTGCGCCGCCAGGTGTCCCGGTTGGCGGCCAAGGGCTGGCATTTGCGCACCGGGATCGAGCCTGAATTTTTTCTGCTCAAGCAGCAAAACGGCCAGTGGCAGCCGGCCGACGGCGCCGACCGACCCGACAAGCCCGGCTACGACCTCAAAAGCCTGCCGCGCCAGCGGGTTTTTCTGCAGTCGCTGCAGCAGGCACTGGAAGCCTGTGGGCTGGACGTGCTGCAGTTCGACCACCGGGACGCGCACGGCCAGTACGAGGTCAACTTCGGTTTTGACGAGGTGCTGGCGAGTGCCGACCACCTGATGCTGTTCAAGCAGGCCGCCCATGGGCTGGCCGAGAGCGCCGGCATGGTGTTCTCGATGATGCCCAAGCCTTTTGCCGACCAGCCCGCCAGTGGCCAGCATTTCCATGTCTCCTTGTGGTCGGGCACGCAGCTCGACCGCAACGGCAATTCACGCAACCTGTTTGTGCCGCACCGGCCCGACGGTGCGGTGGATGCCGCGGTGCAGCTCTCGCCCCTGGGTGAGCAGTTTGCTGCCGGCGTGCTGGCCCATTCGGCCGCGCTGTGCGCGCTGGCCGCCCCCACCGTCAACAGCCACAAACGGCTGATGGTGGGTGAGTCGATCTCAACCCCCTGCTGGGCGCCGGCCTACGTGACGCAAGGCGCCAACAACCGCACCGCGTTGCTGCGCACGTTGCACGGCCGCTTCGAGTGGCGGCTGCCCGACGCCAGCGCCAACCCCTACCTGGCCAGCGCCGCGATGATCGCTGCCGGGCTCGACGGCATCACCCGCAAGCTCAGCCTGCCGGCCGCCGTGGACGACGACTTGTTTGCGCTCAGCCTGGCCGAGATCCACGCCCGAGGCATCGCCCCGCTGCCCCGTGACTTGGGAGCGGCGCTGGACGCACTGGCCGCCGACCCGGTGGTCTGCGACGCACTGGGTCCGGTCTTGAGCGCGCAGTTCCAGCAACTCAAGCGGGCCGAGTTCAGCGCTTTTGCTCGCCATGTCAGCGACTGGGAGCTGCGCCGCTATGCCGCTGCGTTCTGAACCGCGGCAGGCCGGGGCGCGCTGGCCCGGCTTGCAGCCCGGTTTGCGGCTCATCCTGCAGATCGTGTTGCGCCCCAGCTTGCGGCGCGGATGACGGGACGTCGCCCGCCCCTGCTCGCCTACGCCTGCCTGGCCGCCAGCATGTTGCTGGTGGGCAGCTACGTTGGCGCCTCGCGCCTGTTGGTGGCCGCGCTGCCGGTGTTCTTGCTGGCCTGGCTGCGCTTTGGCATTGCGGCCGTGGCCATGCTGGGCTGGCTGCAGCGTGCGCCGGGCGAGCCGGCGCTCTCGGCGCATGACCGCAAGCTGCTGTTCTGGGAGAGCTTTCTCGGCAACTTCCTGTTTTCGATCTGCATGCTCAGCGGCGTGGCGTTGACCTCCGCGCTGTCAGCCGGCGTGGTGATGGCGGCAATCCCTGCAGCGGTGGCGCTGCTGAGCCGTCTGGGCTTGGGCGAACGCATCACGGGGCGTACCGCATTGGCGATAGGCTGCGCGGCCCTGGGCATCTTGGTGCTGGCACTGGCACGCTCACCGGCCGACGGAGCCACCGCCCCAGCAGCGCCGGTGCCGGCAAGCGCCGCTGCCCACTGGGCCGGCGTCCATGCCAACGCCGTGGGCCATGTGCTGCTGCTGGCGGCGGTATTTTGCGAGGCGTCGTACGTGGTCATTGGCAAGCAGCTGACCCACCGGGTCTCGCCGCGCCGCATCAGCGCGCTGATCAACCTGTGGGGCCTGGCCCTGGTCACGCCGCTGGGCCTGTGGCAGGCGCTGCGGTTTGACTTCAGCAGCGTCAGCCCGCCGCTCTGGGCCTTGCTGCTGGCCTACGCCCTGGCCGCCAGCGTGGCCACGGTCTGGCTCTGGATGAAAGGCCTGGCGCAGGTGCCGGCGCCGCAGGCGGGAGTGTTTACCGTGCTGTTGCCGCTGGCTGCGGCAGCCGTGGGCGTGCTGTTTCTGGGCGAGGCGGCAGGCGCGGGCCATGCGGTGGCGCTGGGCCTGGCACTGCTGGGCCTGCTGCTGGCCACCTGGCCGAGCGGCCGGGTGTCATCAAGCGCAAACAACCGGCCTGAAGCGGGCGCCTGAACCGCCCAGCCACCGCCCAGGGGTGGGCCGGCTGGCGAACGTCAAAGCACCCGTCCGGCAATGCCTCGCAGCCGCTCGACCATCAGCGGGTCGCGCACGGCCGGCGCGGTGATCAGCGCATGGTCGAGCACATGGCGGCAGGCGCAACCGGCAGCGTGTGCATCAAAGGCCACCGCGCCTGCGCTGCGCACCACCAGGTTGCGCGCGGTGTCGGCGTTGGCCATCAGCACGCCCACGATGGCCTCGACCGTCACGTCCTCATGCGCCGGGTGCCAGCAGTCGAAGTCGGTGACCATCGCCACGCTGGCGTAACACAACTCGGCCTCGCGGGCGAGCTTGGCCTCGGGCATGTTGGTCATGCCCACCACGTCGCAGTTCCAGCTGCGGTAGAGCCGCGACTCGGCCAGGGTGCTGAACTGCGGCCCCTCCATCGCCAGGTAGGTGCCGCCCCGCACCGAGCGCACGGGCAGACCGGCCAGCGCGGCCTGCAGGTGGTCGCCCAGGCGGGCGCAGACCGGCTGCGCCATCGAGACATGTGCCACCAGGCCGGCGCCGAAAAACGAGGACTCACGCGCCACCGTGCGGTCGATGAACTGGTCGACCAGCACAAAGGTGCCTGGCGGCAGGTCGGCGCGCAGGCCGCCCACCGCACTGAGCGAGATCACGTCGGTGGCGCCCAGCGCCTTGAGGGCGGCGATGTTGGCCCGGTAGTTCAGCGCGGAGGGGGGCAGCCGGTGGCCGCGGCCGTGGCGCGGCAAAAAAGCCAGCCTGGCCGGCCCGGCAGCCGTGGCCAGCGTGCCGGTAAAGATCGCGTCTGAGGGCGCACCCCAGGGCGTGTCCACCTCGACCCAGGCGGTCTCCGTCAGGCCGGGCAGTTCGTAAAGACCGCTGCCGCCGATGATGGCCAGCAGGCCGGTGGGTTGAGCGTTCGGCTGACCGGATGATTGCGTGTTCGGCTGATCGCCTGGCCGGCTGTCGGCAGGCGCTGATTCAACGGCAGGTGCAGGGAGCGGCATGGTCGGACCTTCATGACAGGGCCGCCATTGTCGATGCCTGCGCAGCGCTCCGAACCGGGGCGGGGCTCAAGGCCCCACGGTTGGCCGCCGGCAACCACAGCGTGACCTGACTGCCCTGCCCGGGCTGGCTGGCCAAGTCCAGCCGGCCCCCCAGCAGCTCGACGATCTCCTTGACGATGCTCATCCCAAGGCCGGTGCCCGGAATGCTGCCCGACGCATCCGCACGGTGAAAGCGCTCGCTGACCCGCGCCAACTGGGCAGGCGTCATGCCGATGCCGCAGTCTTGCACCTGGATGCCCCAGCGCTCGGGTGGGCTGTCGGGCGCTGCGCCGGGATCGCACGCGTCGGCGAGCAGGTGCAGCAGCACTGGCCCCCCCGCTGGTGAATATTTGTAGGCGTTGGACAGCACATTGCTCAATGCCTGGTGCATCTTGCTGCGGTCAACCCGCACCTGGGCGCCCGGCGCAGCCGGCACGCCGCCGGGCGCTGGCGCTGCGTGCCACTGCGGTGGCGCCCGACCGTCGGGCGGCTTGAAGTCGGCCACCACCTCGGCCAGCAATGCGGACAAAGGCGTGTTTTCGAGCTGGAAGTCGGTGCCGCGCCGTGATTCGATGCGCGCCAGATCCAGCAACTCGTTGATGATCGAGATCATGCGCTGGGTCTGGCGGTTGACGATTTGCAGCATGTCGCGCTGGCGCTCAGGCGAGTGCTGGCGGTGCAGCAACAGTTCGCAAAAACCGTAGATGCTGGCCATCGGGGTGCGCAGCTCGTGTGCGGCGGTGGACAGGAACTCGCTTTTCATGCGGTCCACCTCGGTCTCGTGGGTGACGTCGCGCAGGTGGAATACCTGCGAGATCACCGCGCTCTGGCTGGGCCGCAAGCCCACCTCCAGCACCCGCTGAGCCGGCCGGGTGGTGGTCATCAGCGCACGCCGGGTGTCGCCCGCACCACGTCGGCGTTCTTCGCGGCGCAGTTCGGCAAAGTCCGGGCCAGGCTGCTGGCCGTCGTCACCGCAGCGTGGCCAGACAGGCGCCAGGCAGCGCAGGCGCAGGCGCGCATTTCAGTGGGGGTGCGCCAACGATGCGCCAGGCGGGCCTCGGCCAAGCCCGAAAAAGCCGCCCGTTTCCGGTCGAACGCAGCGTTGCGCGGCGACCCAAGCACTCCGACCCGGGCACTCCGACCCAAACACTCCGACCCAAGCGCCCCGACCCAAGCGCCCCGACCCGACAGCCCTCAACGCGTCAGTTCAAGACCGCCAACGCCGCAGCGCCCTGCCGAGCTGCATGGGCCTGAACGGCTACCTCGCGAACCGGCAAGGCCTTGAGCCGATGGTCGCTCCAGACCTGGCGCCAGCGCCGGGCGCCGGGCTGGCCGTTCCACAGGCCCAGCATGTGGCGCTGGATGTGGGTCCAGGGTGTGCCGTGCAAAGCCAGTTCACGCTCGATGTAGGCCAGCATGTGCTGCTCCAGCCCCAGCCGCCAGTCATCGTCAACGGTGGGCGCCTCGCCCGCGCCCCAGAAGCGCGCATCCCAGGCCGCCATCGTGCTGGGGTGGTGGTAGGCCTCCCGGCCGACCATCACGCCGTCCACCACACCGAGATGCTCAGTGATCTGGTCGTCGGTGGTGACGCCGCCGTTGAGCACCACCGTCAGCGCCGGGAAATCGAGTTTGAGGCGCTGCACCAGGCTGTAGCGCAGCGGCGGCAGTTCGCGGTTCTCCTTCGGGCTCAGGCCTTGCAGCCAGGCATTACGGGCATGCACGATGAACACGCTGCATCCCGCCTCGGCCACGGTGCCGACAAAGTCCCGCACAAAGTCGTAGCGCTCAACCCGGTCGATGCCGATCCGGTGCTTGACCGTGACCGGCAGGTCATCACCCAACACCGCACGCATGGCGCTTACCCCGTCATGCACCAGCGCCGGTTCGGCCATCAGACAGGCGCCAAAAGCGCCGCGCTGCACCCGCTCGCTGGGGCAGCCGCAGTTCAGGTTGATCTCGGCGTAGCCCCACTGCCGGGCCAGCCGCGCCGCCTGGGCCAGATCGGCCGGCTCGCTGCCGCCCACCTGCAAGGCCAGCGGCTGCTCAGCCGCGTCGAAGTCGAGGTGGCGCGGCAGGTCACCATGCAGCAGCGCACCGGTGGTCACCATCTCGGTGTAGAGCCGGGTGTGTCGGCTGATCAGGCGATGGAAATAGCGGCAGTGCCGGTCGGTCCAATCCATCATCGGCGCCACACTCAGGCGCCAGGGGCCAGGTTTTTGATTAGATTGCACTGGTTTGTCTTTGTCGGTCCAGGCCGGGGTGGGGCGAGCCGGGGGCGTTCCTCAGTCACTGCGCTGCAGATGGGGCCATGGTAATCAATCGTTTGCGCGGGATGACCAGGCGAGGGTGCGGCAGGACATGGAACCCTTTTGCGACGGATTGCCTGGCGCCCTGGCTACGGAATTGCGGCAACGCTCGCACGGGCTTGCCACTTCACAGGCGCATGCTGCGTGGCCACGATGGGCAATTTCGTCATGCGGCCAGAAGCATGCCCAAGGCAATTTTCGGGCAACTCGGTTGGCGGGTTGTTCGACGCTTGAAGTTCAGGCCTGTCCGAGATCGCAGCTGGGTGATCCGGGGGGGTGTTCCGGGAGCAAAGCAGGGTGACCTGACGGTGCGCATCGAGGCCGTTGGCCACGACGAGATCGCAAGCGTCAACCGCGCCTTGATGCAGAGGGTCGACAACCAGCGCAAAGTCGTCGGCGACGTGCGCCAAAGCAGCGATTCAATCGCCACCGGCAGCAGCCAGATCGCCACCGGTAACGCCGACCTGTCGGCGCGCACGGCGTTGCAAGCCAGCAACCTGCAGCAGACGGCATCGTCGATGGCGCAGCTGACGGCCACCGTGAAGCACAACGCCGATACGGCACGGCGGGCCAATCAGCTGGCCGGCGGCGCCCGTGCGGCCGCCACACAGGGCGGCGCGATCGTCGGCCAGGTGGTGGCCACGATGGGCGAGATCACCGCCAGCTCGCGCCGCATCGCCGAGATCAGCGCGGCAAGCGTCCAGCAGACTTCGGGCATCGGCCTCGTCAGCGAGGCGGTGATGCGGATCGACCAAACCACGCCGCAGAACGCTGCGCTGGTTGAGGAGAGTGCCGCCGCTGAAAGTCTGCGGCACCAGGCCGCGGCGCTGGCCCAGACCGTCTCGGTGTTCCAGATCGACGCGCCGTCTCGCGCCTGACACCCTCGCCTGCACCGCGGGCTTGCGGCGGCGATCACAGCGTGCCTTTGCGGCTTCGGGCCAGCGGGACAATCGGCTCTGGTTTGCTGTGTTGCAGGCCCCGATTGCGACGCGGCCGTTCCGACATCGCGCCCGCACAGGTGCTGCTGGCGCAGTTGACCCACACGCCCGGCAAATTCCACCGGTCTCCGGCCAGCGAACCACCCAGCGGGCTGCAAAGGTCGAGGCGGCCATCGGCGATGCGCGAGGCCTGCCAGGTTTGCGCCGGCCCCTGTTTCCAGGAGGCCTGCGACCTCAAGGGGGCCCACAATCCATACTTTGCCCTGGGCATGCCCGCCGCCCGCGTTTGTCCGAAAGCAAGCCCATGCCTACCACCAGCGTCAACCAGCTTGCCCGCCGTCTTGGCCCCGGCCTGATCACCGGCGCGGCGGACGACGATCCGAGCGGCATCGCCACCTACTCCCAGGCCGGCGCGCAGTTCCGCTTTGGCCTGGCCTGGACGCTGCTGCTGACCACACCGCTGATGATCGGCATCCAGATGCTGTCGGCCCGCATCGGCTGGGTCACGGGTGAGGGCCTG